>JBGPPE010000256.1:0-2043 GCA_041488395.1 Gallionellaceae bacterium | reverse complement strand
TCGGCCCGCTGCTGGGGCGTATTGAAGCGCTGGGCCGCGGTCACGTCGCTTACGGCGTGACCGCGGCACATTACGACACCGTGGGCAGCGCACTGCTCTGGACCCTGGGCCAAGGCCTGGGCGAACAGTTCACGCCGGCAGTCAAGGATGCCTGGGTGGACGCCTATACCACGCTGTCATCGGCCATGAAACAAGCGGCTTACGCACCGGCGTAAAAGCAAGAAAGAAAAGAAAGGATAAGCCTCAATGGAAAAGTTAAACAAAGAAACGGTGCGCGACATGTTGCTGCAGGCCAAAGAGCACAAGGCGCTGAGCTGGCCGCAGCTGGCCGATCTGATCGGGCGCAGCCCTGTCTACACCGCCATGCTGGTTTACGGTTATGGGCAAACGACCGCGGAAGAGGCGGACGCCCTGCTCAAGGCGCTGGACCTGCCGCTGGAAGTCAGGTCTGTGCTGATGAAGGTGCCGCATCGGCAGCCGGCACAGCCATGGCCGCCCACCGATCCGTTTGTTTACCGTTTCTATGAGGCCATCATGCTGTATGGCCCGGTATACAAGGATGTGGCTCATGAGATTTTCGGTGACGGCATCATGAGTGCTATCGATATGTCGGTAGATATCCAGAAAATTGAAGACCCGGTCGGCGTGCCACGCATGGTGGTCACCCTGAACGGCAAATGGTTGCAGTACAAAAAATTCTAACCCACTGCATCAATAGATCAAGAAAGCATGCGATGAAAGCTAAAAAATATTTCCTGGAACACCTGCTCCCGCCCTTGCTGGGGCTGGCATTCTTCATACTGCTGTGGGGCGTAGTGGCGCAAACCAGCCCCAACCTGCCCAACCCAATCAAGACATGGCACTCTGCTGTGGAATTGTTCAGTGATCCCTTCTATATCAAGGGACCCAATGACCAGGGAATCGGCTGGAACATCCTCAACTCGCTGCAGCGGGTAGGCATCGGTTTTGGTCTGGCTGCGCTGATCGGCATACCACTGGGCTTCATGATCGGCCGCTTTGCCTTCCTCGACAAGATGACCTCACCCATCGTCAGCATGCTCAAGCCGGTGTCGCCTCTGGCCTGGCTGCCGATCGGCCTGCTGGTGTTCAAAGCGGCCAACCCGGCAGCGATCTGGGTAATCTTCATCTCCAGCATCTGGCCGATGATCATCAACACCGCGATGGGCGTGCGCCAGTTACCGCAGGATTACCTCAATGTGGCGCGTGTGCTTAACCTGTCGGAGTGGAAGGTGTTCACCAAGATATTGTTCCCTGCCACCCTGCCCTACATGCTCACCGGCATCCGCCTCGCCATCGGCACCGCCTGGCTGGTGATTGTCGCGGCCGAGATGCTCACCGGTGGTGTCGGTATCGGCTTCTGGGTGTGGGATGAGTGGAACAACCTGAACGTGGAGCACATCATCATCGCCATTTTCACCGTGGGCATCGTCGGCCTGCTGCTGGAATACCTGCTGATCACGCTGGCCAATCGCGTTAAACACTAAGGAAAGCATCATGCATAAATATGTACTTATCGAAGACGTGCAGATGTCCTTTGAAACACGACAGGGCACTTTTGTCGCCCTCAAGGATATCGACCTCAAGATTGCCCGCGGCGAATTCATCACGCTGATCGGCCACTCCGGCTGCGGCAAATCCACCCTGCTCAACCTGATCGCAGGGCTGCTGTTCCCCACCGCGGGCGCGATGATCTGTGCCGAGCGCGAGATTGCCGGCCCCGGGCCGGATCGCGGCGTGGTGTTCCAGAACCACTCGCTGCTGCCCTGGCTCACCTGCTTCGACAACGTGCATCTCGCGGTTGAGCGTGTGTTCGGCGAAACGGAAAGCAAGGCACAGCTGGCCGAGCGCACCCGGGAAGCGCTGGCTCTGGTGCACCTGAGCCACGCCGAACAGAAATACCCGCATGAAATTTCCGGCGGCATGAAGCAGCGCGTGGGCATTGCCCGCGCGCTGTCGATGCAGCCCAAGGTGTTGCTGATGGATGAGCCCTTCGGCGCGCTGGATGCCTTGACCCGCGCCCAT
>JBGPPE010000255.1:0-2085 GCA_041488395.1 Gallionellaceae bacterium | reverse complement strand
CCTACATCTACGTGCTTTCGGTGGGAAAGATGAGCCAGTCCGCGCTGGTGGCCGCCGATACCGCCACAGTTCTGCTGGGCCACTATGGCGCGACACTGATTTCCGCCGCCGTGCTGGTCTCGGCATTGGGCGCCAACAATGGCTTCATCCTGACCGGCGCGCGCATTTACTACGCCATGGCCAGGCAGGGCATGATGTTCCCGTGGATGGGCTTCGTGCACCCGCGTTTCCGCACACCCGTGGGGTCGCTCATTACCCAGGCGGTCTGGTCGTCGATGCTGGTGTTCACCGGGACGTTCAATCAGTTGTTCACCTACGCGGTTTTCGCGGGGTGGATCTACTACGCCATGTCGTGCGGTGCTGTGCTGATCCTCCGGCGCAAGGCTCCGGACATGCCGCGTCCGTATCGCGCGTGGGGTTATCCGGCCGCGCCCATCATCTTCATCATCTTCGCCATCTGGCTGGTGATCAGCACAATCATTCACGACCCGCGGGACGCAGGCATCGGCGTGGGGATCATTCTGCTGGGACTACCCCTCTATTACTATTGGAGCCGCAAACGAACGTGAGCTACGGTTGCCAGTCTATGGTTCTGCCCGTGCGGCGGATGCTCGTAAAGCATCCCAAGGATGCTTTCATTAGTCCGGAGCATCTGGCTGCGCAATGGAAGGATCTCAACTACTTGTCCTGCCCGGACTATGCGAAGGCCGTTGAGGAATACGATTTTCTGGTGACGCTGCTGTTCAAAGCGGTTCCGCAAATCGAATACCTCCCCGCCAGCGGCGACGTTGGGCTGGACTCGATCTACACGCACGATCCTGTCATTGTGACCCGGCGCGGAGCCATCCTTTGCAACATGGGAAAGGAGCAGCGGCGCAATGAGCCGGCTGCTGCCCGAAAGTACCTCGACCGTGCAGGCGTGCCCGTTTTGGGAAGCATTACGGGGGAGGGCTTGCTGGAAGGCGGTGACGTGGTATGGATCGATGAGCGCACGGTTGCCGTGGGTCACGGATACCGCACCAACGCGGAGGGCATCCGCCAGCTTCGCGAGTTGACGCGCGATCTGGTGGATGAGGTGATGGTGGTCCCGCTGGTCCACTGGACGGGTCCCGCCGATGTACTGCACCTGATGTCCATGCTGAGCCCGATCGATCACGATCTGGCCCTGGTCTACTCGCGGCTGCTGCCGGCGCCATTTCGTCAGTGGCTGATCGCGCGAGGAATTCGCCTGGTGGAAGTCCCGGATGAGGAGTACGACAGCATGGCGTGTAATGTTCTGGCAGTCGCGCCGCGGAAGTGCATCATGATTGCGGGAAATCCGCGGACGCGGCGGCGCCTGCAAGACGCGGGAGTGGAGGTTGCGGAGTTTGCCGGTGAAGAGATTTGCCGCAAAGGCGCCGGCGGACCGACTTGTCTGACGCGGCCGATCTGGCGAGAGTGATTGGCTGGCCGCCCAAACAGTCTACCTAGGGAGTGAACCATCGGAAAGCCTGAGTGTTCCGGCCAGCCATTAGCATGTTACCACCGGTTTGGCGGTATTAATCCAGTCGCTTACGGAAGCGCGCGGCGCTCAAGCCCATTACCGTGACGCCGATGACAGCCAGTGCGATCATCTGCGGCCAAAGAGTCTCGATGCCGGTGCCTTTCAGGAAGATGCCGCGCACGATCTCCATGAAGTAGCGCAGCGGATTCAAGTACGTCAGATACTGCACCGAGACAGGCATATTCCGGATGGGAAACGTGAATCCGCTGAGCATAAAAGCTGGCGTGGTGAAGAAGAATGACGCCATCATGGCCTGCTGTTGGGTCTGCGAAATCGTCGAGAGAAACAGCCCGCTTCCCAGGCTGGTGAACAGGTAAAGCACCGAGCATCCGAACAGCAGCAGGGCGCTTCCGCGAAACGGCACATGAAAGATCACCAGCGCCGCCGTGGTGACCATCACCAGATTCACCAGGCCTACCATGGCGAAGGGCGCGAGTTTGCCGATCATCAGCTCGATGGGCCTGATGGGCGTCACCATGAGTTGTTCCATAGTGCCGATCTCTTTTTCACGCACAATGGCCAGCGCCGTGAGCATCAGCGTG
>JBGPPE010000254.1:0-2102 GCA_041488395.1 Gallionellaceae bacterium | reverse complement strand
TGAACTTGATGGCATTGGACAGCAGGTTGAAGAATAGCTGCCGCAGCATGGGCCGGTCGGCGAATGCGGGCGGCAATTTGTTAATTTCCAGATTGAACTCATGCCCGGCGGCAGCAGACTTGAGTTCCTCCGCCACCTCGTGCACCAGATCATCCATGTTGATTTCAGCGAGTGTCATCGCCATGCGCCCGGTGCGCGAGAAGGCGAGCATGTCGTCAATAAATTGCGCCATCTTTCTGCTGTTGTCGCGCACCACATTCAGCAGCCGTTTCCCTTCATCGTCCAGCTTTTGTGAATATTCGTCGAGCAGGATCCTGGCAAACCCGTCGATTGCACGCAGCGGTATGCGCAGGTCATGCGAGGCAGAATAGTTGAAATTCTCCAGGTCATAGAGGGCGGTTTCCAGTTCGGCGGTGCGTTGCGCCACCCGCTGTTCCAGCTCGGCGTTGAGCTGAAATAACGCGGCCTCGGCTTGCTTGCGTTCGGCATTGATCCGGGCAAGGCTGATTTGCGTTTCCGACACCCAGGCCAGCACGCTGTTTTCCATATGCCTGGGAACTGGAACAGGAGATGACAAATCGCCACTGCCGAGGCGGGCGATGCGCTCTTGCAGCTCATCTACCGAACAGCCCAGTGTGGCATGCAGGGCCCGATAAGCATTCCATAGCGAGAACGCCAGAAGCAGGCCTAATGCGATGAGTATTACGCGCACCAGTGTTGCCACGCTCTCGGCATCGCGGACCGCCTTCAGCGTGCGTTGCTCCATCATCTGGTAAAACTCGCTGATCGGCCGCATGATGCCCGCTTTGGCCTGGTGATAGGAAGCATCATTCAGCATCCGGGTTGCCTTGAGCCGGTTGGCTTCAGTGATTGGAACAGTGGATTCGATCAGCACCATGGCGGCAAATTCGGTCTTGGTCAGCGTGTCGGAATTGGCTTTTGCTTGCGCCACTTTGGCGAATTCTGCCGCGGTAAAACCGGCTTGCCGCATCTGTTCCAGCAAGGCAACCGCCTGGCCATCCGGACGCGGACGCTGGTCATCGGCCAGCACCAAATCCCAGTAGATATCTTCATATTTGACTGGGCGGGGTTTGTTGCCGTCGCGGATATCGAGGATTTCCTGATAGCGTTTTTTGTAGATGGTGTCGCCTGTCGCCACATAGGTACGCACCATGCGCGTGAGATCATCGGAGGACTGGCGCAATTCGTCGGCAAGTACGTAGGATTGATAGCGCGTTTCATTGGCACGATCGATCTGTCTCTCTGCACGAACGTAAATGACAAAGGCAAGGACAAACACGAGAAACATACCTACTGTCAGCAAGAGGCTGCGGGAAAATCTGGATAACTGGTTATTGGAAGACATAACTGCCCTTGTCAGCCGCAATAAAATTAGCTTTTGCTATTTGCTTCTCCTTGAAACGGGCGCTCATGAACATTGCCGCAACGGATAGCGCCCCTTCTTTTGCCTGATACTTCACGCTGTCATCCTTGAGCAGCTTTTGCCGCTAACGCAAAATAAATCGTCGCCCCCTCATTGACCTTGCCCTCCGCCCAAACTCGCCCGCCGTGCCGTGTGACGATGCGCTTGACGATGGCGAGTCCGATGCCAGTACCCTCAAACTCGTTCACGCCATGCAGGCGCTGGAATACGCCGAACAAATTGTCTGCGTACTGCATGTCAAACCCGGCACCGTTGTCCTGCACAAAATAAATGGCCTCATCCCCCTTAACGGAACAGCCAACCTTGATTTTGGCGGGTTCCTTGTTGCGACTGAACTTGATGGCGTTGGACAGCAGATTGACGAACACCTGGCGCATCATGGCTGCGTCTCCACTGGCTGGAGGAAGAGGTTCTATTTCCAGTTGCAGCTTGCCCCCGGCAACGCCCGGCTGGAGTTCGGCATACACCGACTGCGCCATCTTCTCCATGTCGATCTCGGAAAGAGTAATCTCCAGCCGGCCGGCACGGGAAAATTTCAGGATATCGTCGATAAGCTGCCCCATCCGTTTGGTGTTGTCACGCACCACACCGAGTAGCCGCTTGCCTTCAGCGTCCAGCTTGCTGGAGTAGTCTTCCAGCAAGATATTCGAGAACCCAT
>JBGPPE010000253.1:0-2134 GCA_041488395.1 Gallionellaceae bacterium | reverse complement strand
AAGGCCGGCCAGCCGCTGGCTGCGTTATGGATTGATCTCGATCGTTTCAAGCAGGTAAACGAGTCTTATGGCTATCTGAGCGGCGATAACGTTATCGCCTTTATCGCGCAACGCCTGCGCGAGAATATCAAGGGTCGCGCAGAAATCGGCCGCATGGGCGCGGATGAGTTTGTCTGCCTGTTGCCCGATTTTAACCGTGACAATGCGGAGCGCCTGGCCGGTGAATTGATGCATGCCATCGAGACGCCGCTGGAGATGGGTGAAGTGCAGTTGCGCCCCAGTGCCAGCATCGGGATTGCCATTCTTGAATCCGAGGATGCGACCTTCTCCTTTCTTGAGCGAGCCGACCGCGCGAAGATTTCGGCCAAGAAGCAAGGTGGTAACCGTTACGTGGTGTCTGGCGACGAGATGGTGTCCGGACGCATGGGTACCCTGCTTGCCCGTGAAGAGCTGGCGGTCGAATACATGTTGTTTAATGCCCTGGAAACGGGTGGTTTGCAGCTTCACTATCAGCCGATAGTGGGGTTTGATGGCAGAGTCCAGTCAGTGGAAGCCTTGATGCGCTGCACCATTAATGGCAAGGCGATCCATCCGTCCAGATTTGTTCCGGTGGCAGAAAAAACCGGACTGATTGTGCGCCTGGGCGAATGGAGTTTGCTGCAAGGGGCACGGCAGGCGCGGCATCTGCTTGATGCGGGTTTGTGCACCAGGGTTGCCGTCAATATCTCGCGCGCGCAGCTGCTGGACAGCAAGTTCTCGCAGGCGCTGCATGCGGCGCTGATCTGCGCCAATGTCGATCCCGAGCTGATTGAACTCGAGCTGACAGAATCGCTATTCATGGACAATTCGAACATTGTGCAGGCCAATTTGCGCAACGTGCGCGAATGTCGCGTCAGTTTGTCGATTGATGATTTTGGTACAGGCTATTCCTGCCTTGCCAACCTGAAAGACATCCCCGCCAGCAAGCTCAAGCTGGATCGCGCTTTTGTCCAGTTTTTGCCGCATGATCGCCGGGCGATGTCGGTGGTTAAAGCCATCGTGCAGTTGGGCAAGGATCTCGGCATGACTGTGGTGGCAGAAGGGGTGGAGAAGAAGGAGCAGTTGGATGCGCTAAGGGAGTTGGGCGTTGATGGTATTCAGGGTTATTATTATGCCCAACCGATGAATGCAGATGCCTTATTCTTGTGGCTCAAGGAAAACCAACGAAAATGACGACAGGAAAAGATATATTGTCCGCCAGAGCTGAGGCTACACGCGTAGCCACGATGCTGGAAAATGCGATACGCGATATCGGCATTCCGTCGCGCCCCAGCATACTTGACCGTATCAACACCGAAATGCACAAGGAAGAGCCTGACTTCCATCACCTCGCACATATTATCGGCTCGGACGTGGGCCTGGCAGCAGGGCTTATCGCAATTGCCAACTCGCCTTATTTTGGTTTCCGCGGCCGTGCGCGATCAGTTAACGAAGCCTTGATGATACTGGGTCTGGATGTGGCAAGCCGTGCCATTGCCGGCCTTATTCTGCGCAAGATATTTCCCGAATCACCGGCGATGGAGCGTTTCTGGCATGCCTCGGCTATTGTTGCGCGACTGTCTGGCTGGCTGGCGCAGCATACTATTGGCGATGGTCACAAAGTGCGCGCAGATGATGCCTACACGTTCGGCCTGTTCCGCGATTGCGGAATCCCCATACTGCTGAACCGTTTCCCTCATTATCCGACGGTCCTGAAAAATGCAAACGGTGAAACGGAGCTCAGCTTTACTGCCGTAGAAGAAGCGCAGTGTCCGACCAATCACGCCATTGTGGGATCGATGCTGGCACAGAGCTGGTGGTTGCCCGAGGAGATATGCCTCTCCATTCGTCACCATCACGACTATGCTGCACTGCAGCAAAGGGACGGAGCAACCGTTTTGCCGGCTGCGACGCTGGGGTTGATTGCAACGGCTCAATTTGCCGAGCACTTGTTGCAGCACCATACCGGTCTGAGCAAGACGCAGGAGTGGGAAAAAGCTGGTGAGATCTGCGTGGGGCTGCTGAAAATCGATGAGAAGGACATGGAGTCTATCTACGAGGAAAGTGCTTTTGTCATTGCCGGTGATGACTAGGATTAAGGCGGCTCAGCCTGGTT
>JBGPPE010000252.1:0-2232 GCA_041488395.1 Gallionellaceae bacterium | reverse complement strand
TCGATTGGCAGGGACAGTTGCGGGCTGGGCGTATCGTCGTAAAGGTGGGCGGCAGCATTAAAAACCGCCTGGCAGCGGCCGCAACGCACCATGCCCTGGTGTGATTCGCGCTGTGCCTGGGTAACCTTGAAACGCGTGCCGCACTGCGGGCACTGGGTGATATCGGTCATTTCTTCACCCCGGACAAACAGGCCCAGCCGTCTTCGAAGACGGTCGGGTTGAGCTTGAACCACTGGGCATAAACCTGCATGACATCTTCCGCCTGCTCGCTGAGTACGCCCGATAATACGATACGCCCGCCTGCTTTGGTCGCGCCCGCCAGCAGCGGAGCCAGCATTTTGAGCGGGTTGGTCAGGATGTTGGCGACGACGACGTCATATTGCGGCAGGCTGTCGGTGGGCAGATCGAAGCGTGCCTCGACCTGGTTGGCCAGGGCGTTGTCGCGACTGGACTGCACCGCCTGCGGGTCGACGTCGATGCCGTGGGCGCTGCCGGCACCCAGCTTCATCGCGGCGATCGCCAGAATGCCGGAGCCGCAGCCGTAATCCAGCACGTTTTCGCTACCGCGCAGGTTTTCATCCAGCCAGCGCAGGCACAAGCGCGTGGTAGGGTGGCTGCCGGTGCCAAAAGCCAGGCCGGGGTCGAGCACGATGTTGATGGCCGCGGGCTCCACCGGCGTATGCCAGGTGGGCACGATCCACAGGCGCTGCGAAATGCGGATCGGGTCGAATTGCGATTGCGTCAGGCGCACCCAGTCGTTGTCCTGCAGGGTGGCGATGAGGTGTGCGGGAGCCTGCGCCAAACCGGCGGCCTGGGCGGCCTGCAGCAGGATGTCTTCCACATCGGCATCAGCGGGAAACAGTGCGGTGACGCGGTTGTGCGACCACAGGCTGGAAGTAGGCTCTCCCGGCTCGCCGAAGATGGCCTGTTCTTCCGGCGTGTCCGCGTCCGCATCGTGCATGTCCACCGACAGGGCGCCCAGTTCCAGCAGCGCCTCGCTCAGCGCTTCCGCATACTCTGCGTCAGCATGGACAGTCAGCGTTTGCCACGCCATCTTATTTGGCCTTGGCGCGCTCGGCTAGCTTGTGCTCAAGATAGTGAATGCTGGTGGCGCCGCGGATAAATGCGGCATCGAGCATCAGCTCCTGGTGCAGCGGGATGTTGGTCTGGATGCCTTCCACGGCCATTTCGGACAGGGCTGTACGCATGCGCGCCATGGCTTGTTCGCGGGTATCGCCGTAGGCAATCAGCTTGCCGATCATCGAGTCGTAGTGCGGCGGGATCACGTAATTGGCGTAAACGTGCGAATCCACGCGGATGCCGGGGCCGCCCGGTGTGTGCCAGGTAGTGATGCGGCCGGGTGACGGGGTGAATTTGTACGGGTGCTCCGCGTTGATGCGGCACTCGATGGCGTGGCCCTTGAACTGGATGTCTTTCTGGCGGAAGCTCAGTTTCTCGCCGGCGGCGATGCGTATCTGCTGCTGCACGATATCGATGCCGGTAATCATCTCGGTCACCGGATGCTCTACCTGAACACGGGTGTTCATTTCGATAAAGAAGAATTCGTCGTTCTCGTACAGGAACTCAAAGGTGCCCGCGCCGCGGTAGCCGATTTTGCGGCAGGCTTCGGCGCAACGCTCGCCGATCCTGTCGCGCAGCTTGGTGTTGAGCATCGGCGCCGGTGCTTCTTCGATAATCTTCTGGTGGCGGCGCTGCATCGAGCAGTCACGCTCGCCCAGGTAGACGGCGTTGCCATGGGTATCGGCCAGCACCTGAAACTCGATATGGCGCGGGTTCTCCAAAAACTTTTCCATGTACACCATGGGGTTGTTGAAGGCCGTCTGTGCTTCGCTGCGGGTCATGGTGACCGCGTTGATCAGCGCTGCTTCGGTATGCACCACGCGCATGCCGCGACCGCCGCCGCCACCGGCCGCCTTGATGATCACCGGATAGCCGATATGGCGGGCGATCTTGATGATTTCAGCTGGATCTTCCGGCAAAGCACCTTCCACACCGGGTACGCAGGGCACGCCGGCCTTGTTCATGGCGATCTTGGCGGAAACCTTGTCGCCCATCATGCGGATGGTCTCGGCCTTCGGGCCGATAAAGACAAAGCCGCTTTTCTCCACGCGATCGGAAAAGTCCGCGTTTTCGGAGAGGAAGCCGTAGCCGGGATGGATGGCTTGCGCGTCGGTGACTTCCGCCGCGCTGATAATCGCGGGGATATTCAGG
>JBGPPE010000251.1:0-2403 GCA_041488395.1 Gallionellaceae bacterium | reverse complement strand
CCCAGCAGCGCCAGCACCTGTGGCTGCATGACGATGCGCATAATGGAATGACTGTCGGTGTGGTGCGCCAGCACCTCGGTGGGCGGTATGCGGCGCGAAAAAAACAGGATGCCGAGATTGATCGCCAGCCCCGCCCACAGTATCCAGCCGATGGCGATGTAATCGAAGGCATAACCCAGGCCCAGCACGGCCAGAATAAACCCTACCGAACCCCACGAGCGCAAGCGGCCGTAACGCGCGGTATTTTTGCCCAGATAGGTCAGCGTGGTGGCCTCCACCAGGGGCATGGAGGCACTCCAGAAAAAGCCCATCAGCATCAGCACCAGCAGCATGGGGTAAAACCGGGTGGTGAAAAACACCCCCAGATAGCTCAGCGCACTCAGCATTGCCGCCATCTGCACCACCAGCAGGCGATTGCCGATCCGATCCGCCAGCCAGCCCCATAGTGCCGGCGACAGCATGCGCATCACCGGCTGCACCGACATCAGGATGCCGATCTCTACCGCATCGAAGTGGATGGATTTGAGATACAGGCTCCAGTAGGGCGAAAACATCCCCACGAAGGCAAAATAAAAAAAGTAGAACCCGGCGATATGCCAGTAGTAACGATTGTGGCTAGCCGGCATGGAAAATTGGGGACATTGAAAATTGAGGCATCGCAAACCTGGGGCAGCAACCAGCACACTGCGTGTCAGCGCGCAGACTGCCTGTACTAAAGGCGCATTATCTCATGTAGTTAAAATAATTTTACGATCCCCTCTTGAAAACCCTGCAGCCGTCCCCATTTATCCCGCACCGATTTATGGAGAAGGCGCATGACAAACACAAATAACGACTCGCAGACCCCGGAAAACCAGGCCACAGAGCCACAGAATCCAGAAGTAATGCCGAGCATGGAAGAAATGCTGAAACAGGCGGAGCTGAACGCGCAGGAGCACCATGATGCCTGGCTGCGCGCCAAGGCCGACGCCGAAAACATCCGCCGCCGCGCCCAGGAAGACGTCAGCAAGGCGCAGAAATTTGCCGTGGAGCGCTTCTCCAACGAGATGCTGGCGGTGATGGACAGCCTGCAGGCCGGCCTTGCCGTTGAGACCGCCAGCGTAGAAAGCTTCAAAAGCGGGATGGAGCTGACCCTGAAACAGCTTTCCAGCGTATTCGAGAAATTCAATATCAAGGAAATCAATCCGGTCGGCGAGAAATTCGACGCGCACAAACACCAGGCCATCGGCATGCTGGACAGCACGCAGGAGCCAAACACCGTGGTGAACGTGATGCAGAAGGGCTACACCCTGAATGAGCGCGTGTTGCGCCCGGCGCTGGTGATGGTTGCCAAGGCAAAAGAATAGACCACTTGAAATAAAAGGTTGCTGCCCACAGATAGGTGGCAACAGATTCAAAACACCAGAATCAAAATATTAGAACATTTAATCGAAAGGGAAACATCATGGGAAAAATTATTGGCATTGACCTGGGCACGACCAACTCTTGTGTGTCTGTTATGGAAAACGGCAAGCCCAAGGTGATCGAGAACGCCGAAGGTGCACGTACTACCCCCTCCATCATCGCTTACATGGAAGATGGCGAAGTTCTGGTGGGCGCACCCGCAAAACGTCAGGCCGTAACCAACCCCAAGAACACCCTGTATGGCGTAAAGCGTCTGATTGGTCGCCGTTTCGAAGAGCCCATGGTGCAGAAAGACATCGGCATGGTTCCTTACAGCATCGTCAAGGCCAAGAATGGCGATGCCTGGATCAAGGTACGCGACAAGGAGATTTCCGCACCGGAAATCTCCGCACAAGTGCTGATGAAAATGAAGAAGACCGCCGAAGACTACCTCGGCGAACCAGTCACCGAAGCGGTGATCACGGTGCCGGCCTATTTCAACGACAGCCAGCGCCAGGCCACCAAGGATGCCGGCCGCATCGCCGGCCTGGAAGTGAAGCGCATCATCAACGAGCCGACTGCGGCCGCGCTGGCTTTCGGCCTGGACAAGCAGGAAGGCGACCGCAAGATTGCCGTGTATGACCTTGGCGGCGGTACCTTCGATATCTCTATTATCGACATCGCCGAAATCGACGGCGAACACCAGTTCGAAGTAATGTCCACCAACGGTGACACCTTCCTCGGCGGTGAAGACTTCGACATGCGCGTGATCGAGTTCCTGGTGGACGAATTCAAGAAAGAAAGCGGCGTTGACCTGAAGAAGGACATGCTGGCATTGCAGCGCCTGAAAGACGCAGCGGAAAAAGCCAAAATCGAACTGTCTTCCGCGCAGCAAACCGAAGTGAATCTGCCTTACATCACCGCCGACGCCACCGGTCCGAAACACCTGGCCGTGAAGATTACCCGTGCAAAACTGGAAAGCCTGGTGGAAGACCTGGTTGCGCGCACCATCGAGCCTTG
>JBGPPE010000250.1:0-2428 GCA_041488395.1 Gallionellaceae bacterium | reverse complement strand
CTTCGACAGGCTGGCCGACCAGGCCAGCCCCGAAGCGATTGCCAGCAGTGCCAAGCGACTGGGCTGCAAGAGCGTGGCGTTCACCTACAACGACCCGGTGATCTTCACCGAATACGCGATGGATACGGCAGATGCCTGCCACGCGCTGGGCATCCAGACCGTGGCGGTGACGGCAGGCTATATGCATGACCAGGCGCGGCGCGACTTCTACGCCAAAATGGACGCGGCCAACGTCGACCTGAAAGCCTTCACCGAGGAGTTTTACTACAAGCTCACCGGCGCGCACCTGCAGCCGGTGCTGGATACACTCAAGTACCTGCGCCATGAAACCAAGGTGTGGTTCGAGATCACCACCCTGCTGATCCCGGGGCGCAACGATTCCGACGAGGAAATCACCCGCATGTGCGAGTGGATCGCCCGTGAGCTGGGCGATGATGTGCCGCTGCACTTCACCGCCTTCCATCCCGACTACAAGATGACCGACATCCCGCCCACACCGCCGCAAACCCTGCTGCGCGCGCGCAAGATCGCCCATGCTGCCGGGCTGAAGCACGTCTACAACGGCAACGTGCACAACGTGGAAGGCGACACCACGCATTGCAGCTCGTGCCACAGCAAGCTCATCGTGCGCGACTGGTACCAGATCCTGGAATACAACTTGAAGGATGACGGTAGCTGTCCGCACTGCGGCACGCCGCTGGCCGGGCGCTTCGAAAAATTCAGCAGTCAGTTCGGGCGCCAGCGCATTCCTGTCGCCATTCAGCAGCCATAATTACGGCGGTCAGGTTCTCAACTGACAAGGAGTGAAACATGGTCAACACATCATTACCACTCACCGTGAAAATTCCCGCCGGCGCAGTCGAGTTAACCGGTGATCTGGTCATACCGCCCCATGCCACAGCGCTGGTGCTGTTTGCACACGGCAGCGGCAGCAGCCGCCTCAGCCCGCGCAACGCCTATGTCGCCTCTGTCCTGCAGCAGGCCGGCATCGCCACACTGCTGTTTGATTTGCTGACGCGCGAAGAAGACCTTAATTACGAGACCCGTTTCGACATTGCGCTGCTGACCCGGCGCCTGCTCGCGGCCACGGCCTGGGTCAGGCAGGCGCAACTGACCCGCGCTTTCAGCCTCGGTTACTTTGGCGCCAGCACCGGTGCGGCCGCTGCCCTGCAGGCTGCGGCAGAACCCGGCAATGACATCGCTGCGGTAGTTTCGCGCGGCGGCCGCCCGGACATGGCCGGAGAGGACGCCCTGAGCAAGGTGCGCGCCCCCACCCTGCTGATCGTGGGCGGCTATGATGACGGCGTTATTGAGTTGAATCAGCAGGCATTCGCTCTGCTGGAATGCGAGAAAGATCTGGCCATCGTGCCCGGTGCCACCCATCTGTTTGAAGAGCCGGGTACGCTGGAACAGGCGGCGCACACAGCAGCGGAATGGTTTGTGAGGTATCTGGGAGATAAAACCAATTAGCCACAGAGATTCAGAGCGTGTGGAGTTGGGGCTTCAGCCCATTATTCTGGTTTGCGTTTAAGTCGACAATAATTTCATCCGATGTCCGCAAGATTTTCGGCCGGGCACCTGTAGGAGCGGGCCATGCCCGCGATAAGGCTCACAAAAAAACCATCGCGGGCATGGCCCGCTCCTACAATTTGATAGCTGCTGGCATTACAACACTCGCCTTTCCCTCTGCGGCTAAGTGTTCGCCTTTAACAACCTCATCACCTCTTCATCCTCGATCTGCGGAAAATCCATATAGAACTGCCCCACCGCATAGAACATTTCCGGTGCGCTCAGGCACACCACTTCGTCGGCAAACGGACGGATTTTTTCCAGCGTGTCGGGTGGTGACACCGGCACGGCACAGATCAGTTTTTTGGGCTGTTTGGCACGCAAGGCATGCAGCGCGGCGATCATGGTGGAGCCGGTGGCGAGGCCGTCGTCCACCACGATGACGATGCGTCCGTTCGGGGCCAGCGGTGGGCGCACCGGCGTGTACTGTGCACGCCGTTCGCGCATCACCCCGAGCTGGCGCTCCTTCTCGGCTTCGATGTAGTCATGCCCGGCCATGCGCAGGGCGTAGTCCGATAAATAGGTCCAGCCCGATTCATCCACCGAGCCGATCGCCAGTTCCGGGTTGGCGGGCGCACGCAGCTTGCGCACCAGCACCACATCCACCTCGCCCTGCAGCGCACCGGCAATGCGTTTGGCCATCGGCACCGCACCGCGCGGTATGGCCAGCACCAGCGGGTTCTGCCCGCGATATTGTTCGAGTTTCGTCGCCAGCATGTCTGCGGCATCGTCACGGTTGCGGAATATCATGGCCATCCTCCTCTCGGTTTTGCAGCGTCCCGCTGCTTATCACGCTGCTGATGCGAATCTAAAAACGTAGCTCTGCCCGCAGATTACCTCGAAGAGGTTCTTGTGCCCT
>JBGPPE010000249.1:0-2444 GCA_041488395.1 Gallionellaceae bacterium | reverse complement strand
ATCGCGGCTGTTGCCGCGTCCCGCAGCATGATTAACCACCACCGCAACTGCGGCGTAACTCAAACCCAGCTCCCTTGCCAGCGAGGCTTCCGGCATGCCCGTCATGCCCACCATATCGGCGCCATCGCGCTCATAACGGTTGATCTCGGCGATCGTTTCCAGACGCGGGCCCTGCGTGGCGGCATACACGCCACCATCCACACAGTTTTCCCCGGCCAGCTGTGCCGCCTGCAACACCTGTTTGCGCATGGCCGGATCATAGGGGTGGGTAAAATCGATGTGTGTCACCGGGCGCTCACGCCCTTCAAAATAGGTGAAGGCACGGCCGTGGGTGTAATCGATAATCTGGTGCGGAACGGCGATCACCCCGGGCGTGAGGTCAGCCCGGATGCCGCCTACCGAGGCAACCGATACCACGCGCATGGCACCCTGGTCATGCAGCGCCCACAGGTTGGCACGGTAGTTCACTTCGTGCGGCGGAATGGTGTGGCCATAGCCGTGACGCGCGAGGAAGATGACCTCATGCTGGTTGATAATGCCAAAGGTCAGCGCACCCGACGGCTCGCCATAAGGCGTGCGCATTACCTGCCGGTGTGTAATTTCCAGATTAGCCAGTTGGGTCAGGCCGCTACCACCGATGATTGCCAGCATAAAATTATCCCGTAAAACTTTCCGTTAACCCAAATTATCCATCAACACTGTCATTCCTGCGAAAGCGGGAATGCCGCAGTGCTACTCATGGGGCAATTCGAAATTAAAATTTCGCACCCAAAAGAGCAGATGCCAACCTGCCCGCTACTCAAACATATCCTTAGATGCATAAATCGCAGGCAGGTTGCGCCATGCGCCGTGTATATCCATGCCAAAGCCGAAAACAAAGCGATCCGGCACTTCCAGCCCGACAAAATCAGCCTTGATCGGTTTCTTCTTGCCATTGCGCTTGTCGGCAAAAATCGCACTGTAGAAACCTGTTGCCCCCAGCTCCATCACGCGCTGCTTCACCGCGGCCAGGGTTTCGCCTTCGTCCAGGATGTCGTCCACCACCAGCACGGTGCGCCCCGCCACCGTTTCGCCGGGTGCGACTTTCCAGTGCATCTCGCCGCCCTGCTGGCTGTTGCCATAGCGCGACACGTGCACATAATCGAAATCGAGCGGGAAGTTCAGCAGCGGCAACAGCTGCCCGGTAAACACCACGGCACCGCCCATTACCGACAGCACCAGCGGGTGTTCTTCCGCCAGTGCGGCATTGATCTGCTGCGCAACCCGTGCCACCGCAGCCTGCACCTCAGCTGCCGTATAGATCACTTCGGCATTGTTGAGTACTTCGCGCGCATGCTGTTGGCTGAGCATCAGGACACCGTTTTCAGATATTCCGAAAATTCGCCGCGCAGCTCCTCATGCTTGAGGCCGAAGGCCACTTGCGCCTTGAGGTAGCCCAGCTTGGAACCGCAATCGTAACGGATGCCATCAAAGCGATAGGCCAGCAGCGTCTCTTCATGCATCAGTGCTTCGATGCCGTCGGTAAGCTGGATCTCGCCGCCGGCACCGGGTTTAACGTTGGCCAGGTGATGGAAGATACGCGAGGTCAGGACGTAGCGTCCCACCACGGCGAGGGTAGAAGGCGCCACCTCGGGTTTGGGTTTTTCCACGATGCCATGCACCCGTTCAATGTTGGGCTCAATATTGGTCGCGCTGACGATACCGTACTGTTTGGTCTGGCTGCGCGGCACGTCCTGCACGCCCAGCACCGAGCACTGGTGGCGGGCAAACACATCCACCATCTGCTTCATGATCGCGGTGTCGCCATCGATCAGGTCATCCGCCAGGATCACGGCAAACGGCTCGTCCTGTATCACCGGCTGCGCGCACAACACGGCGTGCCCCAGGCCAAGCGGCTCGGCCTGGCGGATGTAGATGCAGTTGATGTGCTTGGGCACCACTTCCTGCACGATGCGCAGCAATTCTTTCTTGCCCTGTGCTTCCAGGGTGGCTTCCAGCTCATAGGCCTTGTCGAAGTGGTCTTCGATCGCACGCTTGTTGCGCCCGGTGATAAACACCATATCGGTAATGCCGGCTGCCACGGCCTCTTCCACGGCATACTGGATCAGCGGCTTGTCCACCACCGGCAACATCTCCTTGGCGGTAGCCTTGGTAGCGGGCAGGAAGCGGCTACCCATACCGGCTACTGGGAACACTGCTTTGGTTATCTTTTTCATCTACATCCCTTTTTTAAAACCATTCAAAATCAGCCACAGAGATCACAGAGCACACAGAGAAATCTGCTGCTCTCAATGTTCAGAGAGATTCTCTGTGTACTCTGTGGCTAAAATTCCGTTGGGTTACGCTACGCTAACCCAACCTACATCGGCGCGGATTACTCGCCATGTTCCTGCAGCAGCTGCAGTAAAGCCTGCTCATCCAGCACCGGCACGCCAAGCTCCTGT
>JBGPPE010000248.1:0-2454 GCA_041488395.1 Gallionellaceae bacterium | reverse complement strand
CCCGCCAGGGCGAGTTGCGCAGCCCCGCTTGCTTGTCACTGATCGATGGAACCCGAAGGTGTAAGGGCGCGACGCATTTGGCACTGATTTGCGCTGCATTTGGAACAAGAAAAACAGCCCCACCCCGTTAAAAAACAGAAACTGGGGGCGATTTTAACAGGGCGCCAAACCTCTGCAGCTTCCTACCAGTTCCGTATCACCAGCTCCGCCGCTTTGCTCCCCTTTCCTCCACCGACTGTATAGCTGATCTGCAGGCTCTCCATATGTAGCCCGGCGAAGGCTTTCCGCATCTCCGGGATATCGTTCACGCTGATGATCATCTTGCCTTTGATCGTTCTGGCTAGATCAGCCATGCGGGTGTATTGCTCGATACCGAAGCCCACGCCATAGCCTTCTGTACCCCAGTATGGCGGATCACAGTAGAACAGGGTGTGAGGACGGTCATACTTGGCGATACAGGCTGCCCAATCCAGGTGCTCGATATAGGTCTGGGAAAGACGAAGGTGGGCTTGGCTTAGGTCTTCTTCCAGACGTAGCAGGTTGAGCCTTGGCGGGCTAGTAGTGGCTGTGCCAAGTGTCTGGTTATCTACCTTGCCACCGAAGGCATTCTTTTGCAGGTAAAAGAAGCGAGCGGCACGCTGGATATCTGTCAGTGTTTCTTCAGGCGTGAGTTGCAGCCACTTGAACATCTGGCGACTGGTCAGCGCCCAGCGGAACTGCCGCACGAACTCATCCATATGGTGCTTAACAACCCGGTACAGATTCACCAAATCGCCGTTCACATCGTTCAATACCTCAACCTTGACCTGATCCTTCAAAAAGTACAACGCAGCTGCACCAGCAAGCGGCTCAACGTAGCAGGTATGCGCCGGGAACATCGGCAGGATATGCTTGGCCAAGCGGCGTTTGCCGCCGATCCAAGGGATGATGGGCGCGTGAATTGAATTGTTAAAGATCAGATGTTGCTTGCTCATGGGGCGTTTCCTTTCGGATTGACGCTCCAAGGCGTTCAGGTTCGAGGCTCGCGGCCCTCATTTGATTCAAAGTCCCGCAGCGCGGGCATTTGATCGACAGGCGGGTATATTCCGCTTCTGCCAGTTTCCGACTGCACTTACCGCATCTAACTGTTTCCATCAAGCCATGTCTCGCGTGATAACCTTGAACCGCTGTGTGCACAGCACGGTGCCCAGGCCAAACGCAGGACGCTTCTGCAGGAGGTGGCCGTTATCGGTGTTTCAGCACCTTTAACGGTCGCACCGTTTTTTTTATGTCCCGATACTCTTCTCACAATGATCCGACTGCAGCCAGTCCAGCAGCTTGCATAACACACACGCCCAGCCACGCCCTTCCTTGCGTAACCTGCCTGCCCGGCTGCTGATCGTTTCGTCCTCGCTGCCGCCCGTGGTTGCGTTGCCTAGCTGGTCATAGGCGATGACGATATGGTGTGCGCGGTCGCTGCCGGGAAAGAAGAAGATGGCCAGCAGCATCCACAGCGTGGCCAGGACGCAGCCGATCACGCCGACCCATAGGAAGATGAAGAGCAAGAAGCGGCGCTTGATGGCAGCTACCATGCCAGCGCCTCTACTGCTGCGGCATCGGGCAGGTCGACGCTGGGGGCTGCATCGATACGGTCTTTGAGCGTGCGCGCCTTGGCCAGGCGCACATCTTTGAACGTGCCGCCATCCACCAGCACCTGCTTGAGCTGCGCCAGTGTGTGCAGCCGGCGGGCTTTAACTCCAGCTCCATCGATGCAGGTGAATTCGCCACCCAGCCCGATGGCGATCAGACCCAGCAAGTTGGCCTGGTCTTCCAGCGTCGCGGTGTAGTGGTGCAGCGTGCCCAGAGCGGCACTGTCAAAACCGCCCACGATCTCGGTGCCACAGGCCGTATTGATGTAGGCCGTCTTGTCTGCCTTAGCTTTGGCCATATTGGCCTCCAGCTCTGCAACAGAGAGGGCGATCTTTGTATAAGTCGCCGTCACCTCGGTCGCGCCGATGGTGTAGACAGGGTCGGCCGGTAGCTTCTCAGTGGCCGGATTAAAACCATCTTTCACCACGATCAGCGGATAGTAGCCGTGCGCGATCTGGTCGGCTATGGGCAACAGATTAAACCCGCTGACGTTTTCAGTACACTCAGGCACACCGGTCATTTCGCTTACAACTGCACCATTGATTACTTTTGCAAACATGATTTCTCCTTTAGGCGACTGCGCCATAAACGTTTGTGTGGCTGTTGATCCACGTCAGTGAGTGACTGTTGAGTGAGACTGCTTTGCCAGCTGCTCCACCAGCCCAATTCGATGTTGCTGGTAAGCCGGCGCCGCCTGGCGCACCCCATCCGCCACCACCACCGCCCGTAGTTGTTCCTGCCGGATTACTGGAGCTCCCGCTTGTGCCTGCGACACCAGGCGCACCACCATCTCCGGTTACGCCTGTATTGGAAAGGTTTTGAGAT
>JBGPPE010000247.1:0-2461 GCA_041488395.1 Gallionellaceae bacterium | reverse complement strand
GCACGCTTTGATGAATGGGCTTACTACTATGGCGAAGGCGAGCTGGCTGACATGAGCACTGCCAAGGTCAAGATCCTGCAGGTCAAGTTTGATGCTCAGGGCAAGGTGCGCGGCTACAACTGGTCTGCCTCTAAGCGCTAAATTCAAAATCGCTTTGTCCGCAGATTACCTCGCAGAGGTTCTTGTGCCCTTGGGTACGCAGATTAGACAAGATTAAAACCCAAAGCAGATTTGGGAAGTTGCGCAATGTTTACTGCTTCTGAATCTGCGTGAATCTGCGCAATCTGCGGACAGTGCTTTTAGCCTCAGAATCTCAGTTCAGCACATCAACCTGCTGTACCAGCACCCACGGGCTGATCACCACGGCCCACATATCCGCATCTGCCGCGTACCACGCGGCAGCCTGCTCATCAGTCGCTTTACTCATCAGGCCGTCGGCCAGCCACTGCGCAACCTTTTCCTTGTTATCTACCGACATCTGGTAGGCGACTTCAACCAGGTCCAGCTTGCTGCTTACCGCCACCACGGCACCGCTGGCAAAGTATTTTTGCAGCTCTTTCCATGCGATGCGTGATGTCTCGAGATTTACTTTGGCACGGTAAATCTCTTGCTGGTCAGGACTGGCTGCGGGTGTTTTTTTCATGTTCTGTTTCTGCTTTCAGGTTCGGTAGGCGAATCTACTATTAACGGCGCACATGATAAAATATTTTTCGTTAATCCGACTTTTTCTTGAGCCATGATCCTGTTCCGACTCTTCTCCATCTTCACTCTTGTCCTGTCTTTGCTGGCGCTGGGCGCTTGCCAGACCACCACCTCCAGCGGTGCTGTTGGCGCCAAGCGTTCGCAGTTCATGCTGGTTTCCTCGGATGAACTGGAAAAATCCGCAGAGCAGGGCTATGCCAAAATGAAAAAGGACGCCGCCGCCAAAGGCGCGCTGAATCAGGATCACGCCATGCTGCAGCGCGTGCAGGCCATCGCCAGGCGCCTGGAGCCACAGACTGCGGTGTTTCGCACCGATGCGCCGGGCTGGAAGTGGGAGGTCAACGTAATCAGCAGCAAAGAGCTGAATGCCTTCTGCATGCCCGGCGGCAAGATCATGTTCTATTCCGCCCTGATCAACCAGCTCAAGCTGACCGATGACGAGATTGCCGTGGTGATGGGTCACGAAATCACGCACGCCTTGCGCGAACATTCGCGTGAGCAAATGTCGCAGGCCATCGCCGCGCAAACTGCCATTGACCTGGGCTCTGCGCTGCTGGGGCTGGGCAGTGGCTCGGCTGAGCTGGCCAGCCAGGGCTACCAGGCCCTGATTGCAACCAAGTTCAGCCGCACCGATGAAAGCGAAGCGGATACCATTGGACTGGAGCTGACCGCGCGTGCCGGCTATGACCCACGCGCCGGGGTAAGCCTGTGGCACAAGATGATGCAGGCCAGCCAGGGCGGCGGTCGCCCGCCCGAGTTTCTCAGCACCCACCCCGCCGAAGAGAATCGCGTGGAGCAAATCGAGGCGCTGCTGCCTACCGTGCTGCCGCTGTATGAAAAATCACGGCAACGCGTGCAGTGAGCATGCGTTATGGCGCGGTCTGTCCGGCCAGATAGTTGTTTTTCACCCGCATGTAGTGCTCGGCTGAATAGCGCAGGTAAGCGAGTTCCTCGCTGGTCAGATCGCGCACGGCCTTGGCCGGCCTGCCCACATAGAGTTTGCCGCTTTCCAGCACTTTGCCCGGTGACACCAGGCTGCCCGCAGCGATCATCACACGATCGGGGATCACCACGTCATCCATGATGATGGAGCCCATGCCGATCAGGCAGTCGTTGCCTATGCTGCAGCCGTGCAAAATCACCGAGTGTCCTACCGTCACATGGTCGCCCACAATCAGCGGCGACCCCTCAGGCTTCGCCGGCGTCCTGTGCGACACGTGACACATAGTGAGATCCTGAATATTGCTGCCGCGCCCGATCACGATACGGTTCACATCGCCGCGCAGCACTGTGTTGCACCAGACGGAACTGTCATCACCGATTTTCACGTCGCCGATAATCTGGCAGGAAGGATGCAGATAGACGCGCTCGCCTATGACGGGTGAGGTATTTAGGTAATTTGATAGCGGCATGGTTGCTCGTTTCGCCAGTCAGGGTTGAAACACGCGATCGAGAGTCGCTTTATACGGAAACGCGGCGCCCGGATCGACCTTGCGCCGTTGCGATTTGTCGCAGGGCAATAGCGCGTGGTCAAGGTCGGAGTGCCGCTTGATGCCATCGCGCGTAATGCCGCGGCGCTGCCGGATGTCGCGCAGCAGCTTCACCAGCGAGGTCAGCTGCGCTTCGGGAAATGGGTCGCGTCCGTCCCCCTGGTTAATCAGCTCGATCGCAACGGAGCGACCACTGTAGTGAAAGACGTGATGCACCAGCTGGTCTTCCGGTACGCTGGCTCGTACCGTACCGTCCCGATCTATCATGT
>JBGPPE010000246.1:0-2532 GCA_041488395.1 Gallionellaceae bacterium | reverse complement strand
CCGCGTGGTGGAGACGGCCACGGTCGGGCATGGCAAGAAGGCGGCGTTCTACGGCGTGTTCCTCGATCGCGTGCTGGGCCTGATCGGCCTGATGCTGCTCAATCTGCTGGCCAACATAGCCTACCCCGACCTGCTGCCGCGGCCGATTTTCCATATCCTGAATGCCATCGCGCTGTGCGGCATCGCTGCCGTGTTTGCGTTTGCCATGCTGGGCAAGATCGAGCGTTTCGCCCACTTCAAGTTTACCCGCCACCTGCATGAGCTGTCTGGCGCGATGCGTGCGGTATACCGCGATGGTCATGCCATTTTCCTGCACAGCGTGATGTCGGTGCTGATCCATTTTGTTTCGATGGTGGCAATCTATTTCATTGGCATCGGCGTGGGGCTGAACTACGGCCTGCTGACCTTCCTGGTGCTGGTGCCGCCGGTGATGATGCTGACCATCGCGCCGATTTCCCTGGCTGGCTGGGGCGTGCGCGAGAGCGGCATGATCGGCCTGTTTTTGCTGATCGGTGCGGACAAGGCCAAGGTGTTGTCGATGTCGGTGCTGTATGGTCTGATTTTGCTGGCAGCCTCGCTGCCGGGGTTGTATCTGTTTCTAATGTCTCGTCACAAGAGTGAAGCCAAATGAACGTTGATCTGATGCGCAAAGTAGATTACTACGCGGGTGTGCCGCTGTGTTTTCTGTCCACCTTTATCGTCAAGCTGAGCCATTTGTTCAGCCAGCCGGTCAAACCCCAGCGCGTGCTGCTGGTGGAGCTTTCCGAAATGGGCAGCGCGATTATCGTGGACCCGGCGATGCAGAAGCTGAAGCGCGTGGCCAATGCCGAGCTGTTCTTTGTCATCTTCGACAAAAACAAGCCCAGCCTGAAACTGCTCAACAGCGTGGACGATGCCAATATCTTCACCATCCGCGAAAGCGGCATCCTGCCGCTGGCGATCGATACCCTGCGCTTCTTCTGGTGGTGCCGCCAGCGCCGCATCGATTCGGTCATCGATCTGGAATTGTTCTCGCGCTACAGCGCCTTGCTCACCGGCCTGTCCGGTGCGGTCAATCGCGTCGGCTTTCACGCCTTCCACAACGAAGGCCTGTACCGTGGCGCCATGCTCACCCACAAGGTGTCCTACAATCCGCACCAGCACATTGTGCGCAGCTTTATTGCGCTGGTGAATGCGCTGCTGTCCGACAAGGCCGAAGTGCCGTATTCCAAGACGCTGATCAGCGACGAAGAGACCAGGCTGCGTCAGGTGAGCGTGAGCGCGGAGCAGAAGAGCGCCATGCTGGCCAGGATCCGCGAAGACTACGCCGAGTTTGATCCGACCCAACAGCAGGTCGTGCTGATCAACCCCAATGCCAGCGAACTGCTGCCACAGCGCCGCTGGATGAAAGACCGTTATGCCGAACTGATGCGCCGCATCATTGCGCATAGCCCGACTGCGGTAGTGGTGATCACCGGTGCACCGCCCGAGCGTGACGAAGCCGAAGTGCTGCGCCAGCAGGTGGGCAGCCCGCGCTGCATCAACTTTGCCGGGCGGGTGAAGTTTATCGAGCTGCCCGCGCTGTATACCGTGTCGCAACTGATGGTAACCAATGATTCCGGGCCGGGGCATTTCTCCTCGGTGACGGCGCTGCCCACCTTTGTTCTGTTCGGGCCGGAGACGCCCGCACTGTACGGTTCGCTGGGCAACTCCACACCGATCTTTGCCGGCCTGGCCTGTTCTCCCTGCGTAAGCGCATCCAATCACCGCAAGACCGCCTGCACCGACAACGTCTGCCTGCAGGTCATCACCGTGGATCGCGTGTTCAACACCATCCAGCCGCTGCTGCAAGCCTGAGCTTAACGAACCGCTATCGATAAGGAAAAAATGATGAGTGAGCAAAACCCTAACTGGGAACGCAGCGTGCTGGAGAAGCTGGCGTTCTCCGCCATCCAGGAACAGCGCCGTGCGCGCCGCTGGGGCATCTTTTTCAAGGCGCTGACTTTCGGCTATCTGTTTTTCATCCTGTTTTTGTTCCTGGGGGTGTTTGGCAAGGGCGATGGCGCCATCAGCACCGGCAAGCACACCGCGCTGATCGATTTGGACGGCGTCATTTCGGCAAACAGTGTGGCGAGTGCGGATAACCTGATCTCCAGCCTGCAGGCCGCGTTCAAGGACAAGGGCACGCAGGGCGTGATCCTGCGCATCAACAGCCCCGGTGGCAGCCCGGTGCAATCGGGCTATGTAAACGACGAGATCCGCCGCCTGCGCGCCAAGTATCCGAAAATCCCCTTGTATGTGGTGGTGGAAGACATGTGTGCTTCCGGCGGCTATTACATCGCCGCTGCGGCCGACAAGATCTATGTGAACAAGGCCAGCATCGTCGGTTCCATCGGCGTTCTGATGGATGGCTTCGGCTTTACCGGCACCATGCAGAAACTGGGGGTAGAGCGTCGCCTGCTGACGGCAGGCGAGAACAAGGGCTTCATGGATCCCTTCTCGCCGCGTAATCCCAAGCATGAGGCCTTTACCAAACAGATGCTGGAGGAAATT
>JBGPPE010000245.1:0-2572 GCA_041488395.1 Gallionellaceae bacterium | reverse complement strand
TGCTTGAGCGGCAGATACAGGATGTACCACAAACGGTCTTCGGTTTCCCCATGGTAACGGGGATGCGTATCAAACGGGCTCGGCACTTCTCTTTCGATCTTGAAGAACGGTTCGAAGATGCGCCGGATCGGCTGACCGAATCCTTCGGCGGTATCCTGCATGCGCGCAGTCTGTGCCGGAAAGCCGCAATCCCAGGGCGCGCCCCGGCGCAAACGGCCGTGGTACAGGCGTCGCACCAGTATCGTGGTCAGCAGCATCACACCCAGCACCGCCAGCAGGAAATACAGCGGGCTATAGCTGGCACGCTCGGTATCTACCGGCGCCAGGAACACCCAGTTGCTGGCGGCATTGCCCAGACCGGAGCCGATCAGCATCTGCGAAACGAGATCGATCTGGTGCACCACAAACACCGGCGCCAGCCCCAGCACTACACAGCCGAGCGCCAGCCAGCCCATGCCGATACGCTCCCAGGTGCCCGCGTCATGCGCATCCTGCAGGGAATGTTCGCGCGGCTGGCCGAGAAAGATCACGCCGTAGAACTTCACCATCACATACGCGGCCAGCGCGGCGGCCAGGGCAATCACCCCGGCCGCCACCGGCACCAGCATGTTGATGTAATTGTTGGGCAGGCCGGGCGACAGCAGGAAAGCCTGCAGCAGCAACCATTCCGACACGAAACCATTCAGCGGCGGCAGCCCGGCAATGGCCAGCACGCCGACCAGCATCAGCATCGCCGCCCACGGCATGCGATGGATCAGCCCGCCCAGGCGTCCCATGTTGCGCTCGCCGGTGGCATGCAGGATGGAGCCGGTGCCGATGAACAGCAGGCTCTTGAAGAATGCATGATTGAGGCTGTGATAAAGGGTTGCAGTGAGCGCCAAGGCTGCCAGTGCATGCTTGCCATAGACGTGGAAGATGATGGTCAGCCCGATGCCCACCAGCAGCAGACCGATGTTCTCGATCGAGGAATAAGCCAGCAGGCGCTTCATGTCGCCCTGCACGGCGGCGAACATCACGCCGAACACCGCAGTGATCAGGCCCAGCCCGAGCACCAGCACGCCCCACCACCAGAGTTGCGTATGCAGCAAATCGAAGGTGACACGCAGGATGCCGTAGATCGCCGTCTTCAGCATCACGCCGCTCATCAGCGCAGACACCGGCGAAGGCGCGGCGGGATGCGCCTCGGGCAGCCAGACATGCAGCGGCAGCACACCGGCCTTTGCACCGAAGCCGAACAAGGCCAGCAAAAATGCCACCGACGCCCACAGCGGCGACAACTGCGCCGCACGCATCGCATCAAAGGTGTAGGCGCTGATGCCATGCCCGCCCTGCATCACACCGAAGCTGAGCAGGATGGCGATTGCGCCGACGTGCGCAATCAGCAGGTAGAGGAAACCGGCCTGGCGTATGACCGGCACGCTGTGGTCGGTGGTGACCAGAAAATACGAGGACAGCGCCATGACTTCCCACGCCACCATGAACATGTACGCATCATCCGCCAGCAACACCAGCGCCATGCCGGCCAGAAACAGATGGTACTGAAGACACAGCAGCCCCAGGGTTTTGCCTTCCATGCTGCGGAAGTAGCCGCTGCCAAACAGCGACACGCCGAACGAAGCGCCGCCGAGCAGGATCAGGAAAAAAGCCGAAAGGGAATCAAGTCGCAGATGCAGCGGCAAATCGGGCAGCCCCAGCAGCAACACAATGGTCTGTGGCGTGGCACCCAGTGCCCATAAACCGCTTGCCGCAATGAGCAGGGAGGCCAGTGCGCCCAGCGGGAAGACAAGATTAACGATGTGACGGGGCGAACGCTGCAACAGCAACCCGATCAAGCCGATTATCATCCAGAGCAGCACCGCTCCGCATGCGACTTCAATCGGTAATATGCTCATGCCATCCATCGTCTGACTTGCTCGCCCCTGTAATTATTTTGGCGCATTACTCTGCACACTTGGGAGTTTTGATTCTACTCCCCAACAAAGGCTAACCACAACACGGGATTGCTGGCGTTGGCAACGTGGGCAATTGCATGGCAAATACCTGACCCTGTGTGTGCCCGCCATTTTTTTTGCTGATCAGGTGTAATTTTTCGCCGCAATGTAAATTACTCAAGAGCAACTTCGTCGGGGGTGGCCCGACAGCCAGTTACTTTTCTTGCTTCGCCAAGACCAGTAACCAAAAGAAGGCGACCCCGGATCCGCCACCCCTTTGGGGTTCCCTGCGTTGCTCGTCTGGCCAGGCGGCTGCGCAACTCGCCCTGGCAGGCCACGTTGTGTGTGGCCTGCCAGGGCGAGTTGCGCAGCCCCGCTTGCTTGTAGCTGATCGATGGAACCCGCAGGGCGGCAAACCGGGGGCGCCTTCTTTGGGTTACCTTTGGCTACGACATAACCTAAAGGTTAGTCTCCACCGAAACTACGTTGTCTTGGCAAGATGTTTAGACCGGGCACATGAGTAACGGGTGTTCGGAGACATAGGTAACAGTTTACTCCTTCACTCTTTCTGTTGTCGCAAATCCAATTTTCCAATTCGTTGATGGCAGAAGTAAAGATCGTATACACCTTCTTCTGCGTGA
>JBGPPE010000244.1:0-2595 GCA_041488395.1 Gallionellaceae bacterium | reverse complement strand
TGTTCCGGTAGGCAAATTTGAAGGGGTGGAAGAAGCGCTCGCGCGCATTGCCGGCAATGCCTACATGATGGATGCGGTGAGAGTGTTGACCGCCGCAGCAGTGGACATGGGGGAAAAACCATCGGTTATTTCCGCCATCGCCAAATATCATTGCACCGAGCGCGGCCGGGCAGTGATCAACGATGCCATGGACGTGCATGGCGGCAAGGGGATTTGTCTCGGGCCATCCAATTATCTCGGGCGTGCTTATCAGCAGACACCCATCGGCATCACCGTGGAAGGCGCCAATATTCTGACACGCAGCCTGATTATCTTCGGCCAGGGGGCGGTGCGGGCACATCCCTATGTGCTCAAGGAAATTCAGGCCGCCCACGATGCCGACAAGAAGCGCGCCGTGCAAAATTTCGATGCGGCACTGTTTGGCCATATCAGTTTCAGCCTGAGCAACGCCGTGCGCGCCTGTCTGTTCGGGCTCACCGGCGGGCGTGGTATTGCCGCCCCTACGGATGCACCGACACGCCGTTATTACCAGCAACTGACACGCTATTCGGCCGCCTTTGCCATCGCTGCCGATGTGTCCATGCTGGTACTGGGCGGCGGTCTCAAGCGGCGGGAAAAAATCTCGGCCCGGCTGGGCGATGTGTTGAGCTATATGTATCAATGCTCTGCTGCACTCAAACGTTTTGAGGACGATGGCCGCCCGGCAGAAGATTTGCCCGTGTTGCATTGGGCCATGCAGGATGCCCTGTACAAGCTGGAAGTGGCATTCGATGGCGTGCTGCAGAATTTCCCCAGTCGTGTTGCGGCGCTATTGCTGCGCGTACTGATCTTCCCCCTGGGTAAGTGTCTGACGCCGCCTTCGGATGAATTGGGGCACCAGGTATCGGCGCTGTTGATGCAACCTGGTGCAACGCGTGACCGCCTTACCCTGGGCATGTATCTGCCCAGGGATGAAAACGATGCGGTGGGCGCGCTGGAAGCCGCACTTGTCAGCACCCTGGCGTGTGAGCCCGTGCAGGCCACGCTGGATGCGGCACGCAAGGCCGGAAAATTGACGGCACGTGATGAGCCGGGGCGCATTGCCGAAGCAAGTGCAGCGGGACTGATTACCGCTGAACAGGCCAGCCAGCTGCAGCGTGACTATGTGCTGCGCCGCAAGATCATCATGGTGGATGATTTTGAGCCATCGCAATTGCCGGCTCATTAAGGCGCTGGCGCCGCGTTTAATGACATATGCACACCTTGCGTGACAAAACGATATTCATCACCGGGGCCAGCCGGGGCATCGGGCGCGAAGTTGCCCTGCGCTGTGCACGCGATGGCGCCAGGGTGGTGATCACCGGCAAAACCGTGACAGCACACGACAAGCTGCCCGGCACCATACACAGCGTGGCTGTCGAAGCAGAGCTGGCGGGTGGACAGGCACTGGCGCTCCAGCTCGATGTGCGTGATGAGGGGGCATTGCAGGCTGCCATCGCGCAAGCGGCGCAACATTTTGGCGGCATCGATGTGCTGTTTAACAATGCCAGCGCAATCAGCCTGACCCCGACGCTGGACACCTCGGTAAGTCGTCTGGATTTAATGTGGGAGATCAATATGCGTGCTACTTTCCTGGCTTCCCAGGCATGCATTCCGTATTTAAGGAAATCATCCAACCCGCACATACTCACCATGTCGCCACCGCTGAATATGGCGGCAAACTGGTTTGCGCCGCATGTTGCCTACAGCATCTCAAAATATGGCATGAGCATGTGCACCCTGGGGATGGCGCGCGAGTTTGCCGCAGAGGGCATTGCCGTCAACTCCTTGTGGCCGCGCACCACCATTGCAACCGCAGCCATTGAGTTCAACTTTCCTGCCGAGATGCTGAAGGCCTCGCGCAAGCCGGCCATCGTGGCGGATGCGGCTTATCACATACTGACACGGCCCAGCCGCAGCTGCAGCGGGAATTTTCTGATTGACGAAGAAGTGCTGGCCGAAACGGGCATGACTGATTTCGACCACTATGCGGTCACACCGGGTACGCCATTGCACGCTGACCTGTTTCTGGATTGAGCGGAGGGAAAATGATGAATCACAGTGAACATCTGATTACCCCTGAACAGGCGATTACCCTGCATGGGCTGTTTGTCGAGCGTGTAAGGCGCTCGCCGCAATCAGTCGCCTACCGTTATTTCGACCTGCAGCAGAACGCCTGGCTGGCTTTAAGCTGGGCGCAAATGCGCGACCAGGTTGCACTGTGGCAGGCTGCGCTGTTGCGTGAGAACCTGGCTCCTGGCGACCGTGTTGCCGTGATGCTGCGCAATTGCCCGCAGTGGGTAATGTTTGACCAGGCGGCTCTCTCGCTGGGGCTGGTGGTGGTGCCGCTGTATACCGTTGATCGCCCCGAAAATGTGGCCTACATCGTCAGCGATGCTGGTGCACGCGTATTGTTGTTTGAAACGGCAGAGCAATGGCAGGATCTGCGCAGCGTGCGTGACAAGATGCCCAGTGTGCAGCGTTTTGTAAGCATCAACCCGATTGGGGACGCTGAAGTGCCGAGCCTGCAGCACACCGCAACATGGCTGCCGCAACAGGCCGCACTTGCGCCGCCAC
>JBGPPE010000243.1:0-2602 GCA_041488395.1 Gallionellaceae bacterium | reverse complement strand
CGCCTCGATCAAGTGCAAGCAAGCGGGGCGTTAGGCGAGCACTGTCCGAGCTCCGCAGTGGGGCACGTCTTGTGTGCCCCGCCAGGGCGAGTTGCGCAGCCCCGCTTGCTTGCACTTGATCGAGGGAACCCGAAGGGCGGCAAACCGGGAGCGACTTCTTTGGGTTACCTTTGGCTACGACATAACCTAAAGGTTAGTCTCCACCGAAACTACGTTGTCTTGGCAAGACAAGAAAGGTAACCAGCTGCCGGGCTGCCCCCGGCGAAGTTGATTTTATGGAACGAGATAAAATTAAAAGTGATGGCTGACACCCACCGATACAGCATAGTCCGCAGTGAGTTGCTCGCCATGCACATACTGATACAGCGGCAATTGCAGCAAGCCATACAGTTGCGTATCCCGTGTAAAGGCGTAGCTTAAACCAGGTGTCAGCGCGAGGCTGCTGGCCCCGCTGCTGGGGCCGCCGCTGACGGGTGAGAGGGCGGCGCTGCTGCCGCTGTCGATTTCATTCCATTGCGCATTGATCTGCAGCAAACCGTTCAGCCTGTTGTTGAAAGCATAGCGTGTGCCGCCATCGAGGTTGCTCTGGTTGCCGGGACGAAACTGTCTGCTCGAGGCAATCGAGCTTTGCAGGGAGGCCTGGGCAAACCAGCTCCAGTCGCTGCCCGGCGCACTCTGGTTCCAGAACACGCCGATGATCACGTCGGTGCTGTCGTTGCCCGGCTGCAGGGTCACTTCCTGCGGTACGCCTTTCGCCACGCCGCTGGCATCGAGCAGCTGGAAATCCGTGCGCCCGGTATTGAGTTTCAGTCCCAGTTTGAGGCCCGCGCCGGAATGCTTGGCCTCGTCCAGCGTCCAGCGATAACGCCCCACCGCCTTGACGTCGCCGACTGCGCTGGCGTTGAAACTTTCGCTGCTGACCAGGGCGGGGTTGGGATCGCCGATCGAGTGGGTATGGTCGCGCATGACATAAGGCAGCTGCAGCAACATGCCCCAGTGCTCGTCGTGGCTGTAGTCGAGCGTGGCGGTGATGACTTGATTGATGGTGCGCTGGTTTTCCACTTCGATGCCGGCATTGGCCGGGTCGGTCGGATTGGCAGAAATCTTGTCGCTGCCGGAGCGCAGGGTGTCGGCGCGGCTGTAGCTGTAGCGCAGGTCCGCACTCCAGCCGGGGCGGCTGATACCATGCTCGGCCCAGTCCGCGTTGATGGAGCAGCTGCTGCTGCCGCAGCTGGCAAAGCTGTTGCCGGAACTGAATGCGGCCAGCAGGGCGAGTGTGAGTACGGCGTTGCGCCGGGTAACTGGGCATGGCTGGTGCATAAAAACCCCGCTAAAAATTAATGTGGCGAAATTCTATGGGAGATATGTTTCCGGGCGCTGCGGCAAATTGTCGCACCGCCCGGGAGCTAAGGGAATATGCGCGCTTATTCGCCCTGCGCCAGCTTGGGGCGGGACAATGCCGGGTTCTGCGCAAAGTAGCGCCTGATGCCGCCCAGGATGGCGCCGGCCAGCTTGTTCTGGTAGTCCTCGCTGGTCAGGCGCTTTTCTTCGGTGGGGTTGCTGATGAAGGCTGTCTCCACCAGGATCGAGGGAATATCCGGCGCCTTCAGCACGGCAAAGCCGGCCTGTTCGACAAAGCCGCGATGCAGCGTGTTCATGCCGCCCAGTTCGCCCAGCACGTGCTTGGCCAGCTTCAGGCTGTCGCTGATGGTGGCGGTCTGCGAAAGGTCGAGCAGGGTGCGCGCCAGATACGGGTCTTTCACCGCGATGTTGACGCCGCCTATCATGTCGGCCTCGTTTTCCTTCTTCGCCAGCCAGCGTGCGCTGGCGCTGGTGGCGCCGCGCTCGGACAGGGCAAATACGGAAGAGCCGCGCGCATACGGTTTCACGAAGGCATCCGCATGGATGGAAACGAACAGGTCGGCGTGTGCCTGGCGCGCCTTGACTACGCGCCCTCCCAGCGGAATAAAATAATCGCCGTCGCGGATCAGCAGGGCACGCATGCCTGGCGTGTCATCGATTTGCGCCTTGAGCTTGCGCGCGATGGCCAGTGTGACGTTCTTTTCATGGGTGCCGCCGCGCCCGTGTGCGCCGGGATCTTCGCCGCCGTGCCCGGCATCCACCGCGATCGTCAGCACACGGTTGCTGAGCTCGCTCCGGCTACGCGGGGCGGGCTTGTCGGGTGTGGCAATGGCAACGGCTGGGGCGGCTTCAGCCGGTACCGGCTTTGCCGGCTCCATGCTGGCGGTTGCGCTGGCCGCTTCCGTGCCGGCCACCTTGACCCCGGTGGACTGCAGCAAGGCGATCATCGGATCGACCGGGTGGGCCGGATACACGTCCAGCACCAGACGGTGGCCGTATTCCGCGACGGGCTTGAGGTTGAACAGCTGTGGTTTGATCTCGGTCTTCAGGTCCAGCACCAGGCGCACCACGCCGGGTTTGAAACGGCCGACGCGCACGCTTCTGATGTAGGGATCATCGTTGCCGATCTTGCTGCTCAGCTCGTTCAGGCTGGCGTTGATGTCGACATTTTCCAGATCGACCACCAGGCGTTCCGGGTTTTTCAGGGTAAGCACCGAGTAGTTGATCGACTGGCCCGACT
>JBGPPE010000242.1:0-2620 GCA_041488395.1 Gallionellaceae bacterium | reverse complement strand
ACCCGCAGGGCGATACGGCAGGGTCGCCTTTTCTTTGGTTACTTTCATTTGGCGAAGCAAAAGAAAGTAACTAGCTGTCGGGCTACCCCCGGCAAACCATGAACAGCGCGATTACATAATCAGGTTAGGTGAGACATGAAAGAGGCGGTTTTTATGCTTTCTGTGTGGCGCGGCATGTCAAATGTAAGGCCTGACACTCACGATTTCGCCAAAAGGCATAGACTTGGCACCACGCTTATCATCAGCGTCACTAGCGCAACTTGATCTCCGCCCTCCTCCGCGATAGCAGGCGCCGCTACGCTTCCTAAGCGATTTTCGCATTATGAAAAAAATCATCCAGCAACTTTACCTGCGCCAGCTCTGTTACATGCATCAGCGGCACCTCGCCATAGTAAGCCGCCCAGCCGGAATAGGTACTCGGCGGCCCAATGATGTAGTCGCATGTAGCCAGGCTGTATAAGTCCTCGATGATGCGCCCGGCACCCGCTATGACATGGTGCGGTGCAAAAGCATGTGCATCCACAGCTTCATCCGAGCAGACCAGGAAGGCCACGCGTTTGCCACTGGCCTTGAAGCAGGACTCCGCCTGCGCCATCATCGCGCCGTACTGCTCGTTGGAGTAGAAATATTTTCCGTCATGCCACTGCTGGTAATCGCCGCGCCTGATGTGCACGCCGACAATCACCTCCGCCTGCTGGCGTGCCTGCATATCCAGCCGTTTCACCGCATCCTGTATGGATGCGTCAGGCGTGAATATGCTGCGTATCACCTTGGCGTGTTTGGCAAAATTGACATGGTCCCGGAACAGCCAGCCATTGGTGATGACGATCTTCTTTCTGGCCTTGTCGACGAAGTCCGCCGTGTTCAGGTTGAATTCTGCATGATCGTCCCATTGTATAAATTCATGCAGGGGTGAACGCGGAATCAATAAAGCCGCGGCTCTGCTTGCCACCTTGAAGATCGGGTAAGGCAGGTTGGGCTTGAGCCGGACTGAGATGGGCAGATCGCCGAAATTGTTTTGCCGCGTGGCCGGGAAATATTTGGCATATTCGCCAAAGGTCGGGTTGATCAAGGTGTAGTTGTGTTCAACTGCATTCGCAATAAAGTGGGCAAAGGCGGCCAGCCTGTTGGCGAGTTGCCCCGACTTGTTTTGCATGATGACCATCGTGTGTTCTCCATGGATTTTTCATCCAGACGAAAAAGTGTAGCTTGTGCAGGCAAAATTACAAAGGAAGAACGCTATCTTTGACTCGGCCGCCGCCTCGGCAAGCGCTGATTATAGGTGATCAGCCGCAGCTCTCCCCCTGTGTTGGCCTGTCGTCCTGTGTCCGCGTGCCGCATGCCAGCGGTGGCCTGTCCCGGCACAGTAATGCGCCGGAAGAAATTCGATTGCAGATTCATCAGGCGAGTCGTATGATGAATTAGCGCTTTCTAATATTCTATATCGGGAGCAAATCATGGACATCGAAGAGAAACGTGTGCTCGGCGAACAGGCTTACGCCAAAGCCCTCAAATACGAGCTTGACTACGGTTGCTGCCCGCAGTGTGTGCTGGCAACCGTGCAGGAAACCGTCGGGATCATCGACGACCAGACGATCAAGGCGAGCCATGGCCTTTCGGGTGGCGGCGGGCTGCTTGGCGAGGGCGTCTGTGGCGCGCTCAGCGGGGGACTGCTGGCTTTGAGCGCAAGGTATGGTCGCGACCGCGACAAGCTGGACAAGGGACGCTGCATCAACAACTTCAAGAAGGCCAAGGAACTCACCGAGCGCTTCCGCGAGGAATTCGGCGGCCTCACTTGCCGGCAGTTGCAGCAACAGTTTACCGGGCGCACCTATGACATGTGGAATGCCGACGAATACAAGGCGTTCGACGATGCGCGGGGACAGCAATGCGCCCATGCAACCGGGACGGTGACCAGGTGGGTGGTTGAAATGCTGTAACGACTTGCACGGGTCAGCGCGCCTGTGCCTTGGCCAACAAGAAGTCCTGGGCACTTGTAGTGCGCCCCGCGCATGCACAAACACTCCTAGCGCAATTTGATCTCCGTCCACATGCGCGACAGCACGCGCCGCTGCTTGCGGTCGAGGTCGCGCAGCATCTCCAGGCGCTTGAGCTGGGCTGCATCCGGGAACACCGCCGGGTTGCTGGCAATCTCCGGTTGCACGTAACGCAGGGCATCCCGGTTGGGGTTGCCGGAGCCGATGAGGTTGGTGAGCTCGGCGGAATTTTTGCCATCCAGCATGAAATCGATAAAGCGCAGCGCCAGATCGGGACGCGGGCCGGATTTGTGCAGCACCATGGAGTCGAGCGCGAGCACCGCACCTTCCCTGGGGATGCTGGCGGCGATGGTGAATTTGCGCCCGGCTTTTTGCGCATCGAGGTTGGCCTGGAAGATGTCGTTGGAATAGCCGTGCACCAGCCAGATGTTGCCCACGGCCAGCTCCTTGATGTAGCTGGAGGCGTTGAACGCCGCCCAGTAAGGCTTGGCGCGGATAAGCAGGTCACGCGCCTGTTTCCAGTGCCCCTCATCGGTGTCGTTGGCCGAGTAGCCCTTGTACAGCAGGGCGGCGGCGATCAATTCTCTTTGGCTGTCGAGCACGGTGACGCGGCCCTGCAATTT
>JBGPPE010000241.1:0-2635 GCA_041488395.1 Gallionellaceae bacterium | reverse complement strand
GGTATATGAAACGACGAATGGCAAGGATTTCAACATCAAGCTAATTGGCCAGAATCTGGCCGGCGTCGCCTCGCTGCCGATCGAGATCCTCTATAACGCGCAGGTGATGAGCCTGGTGCGCGGTGAATCAGGCGATGCGCCAGCGCAATCCTTCAACGCCGGTGCGGATGGCGACAAGGGCGTGCTGGCAGTCAATCTGGCTTATGCGCCCAATACGGCGCCCAAGGACACGACGGTTATCGCCAATCTGGTGATGCACGCCAACAACCCGGGCGTTTCCTATCTGATCTATCGCAACAAGTCCGTCACCGGCCCGAATGGAGAAACCATCAATGCGCAAACCCAGGCTGCCCGCGTCGTGGTCAAGTAAGGGCAGGGCGCTGGCCGGCCTGACCCTGATCGAGCTGCTGGTGACGCTGGCCATTCTGTCCATTCTGGCGGCGGCAGCGTTGCCCTACGCCGAGTTGACGGTACGGCGCGACAAGGAGCTTGAGCTCAGCCGCTCCTTGCGCGAAGTGCGCAGCGCGATCGATGGGTTTCATGAAGACTGGCTGGCCGGCAGGATCACGCGCAACACCAGCGCCGCCAGCGCAGACGGCTACCCGAAGACACTGCAAGTGCTGGTGGATGGTGTGGATACCGGGCGAGCCGGTGGCGGCAAACGCCGCTACCTGCGAAGCGTGCCGCACAACCCGCTGGTCGACGTGGCTGACACGCAGTGGCTGCTGCGCGGCTATCAGGACGAGCCTGATGTCCTGTCCTGGAATGGCCGGGATGTATACGACATCCATGCCGCCACTGACAAGCCGGCCATCGACGGCTCGACCTACAGGGACTGGTGATGCGCGCGCGCGGCTTTACCTTGCTGGAACTGCTGTTCGTGCTGGTCATCGTGGCCCTGCTGGCCGCTATTGTAGGTCCGATGCTCACCGGTTCGATTGGCCGTGCGCGCGAGTCTGCACTCAAGCAGGATCTGAGCGTCTTGCGCAAGGCCATAGACGATTACTACGCCGACAAAGGCAAATACCCCGGTGAGCTGGCCGAGTTGGCCGAGAAACGTTATTTGCGTTTTCTGCCGGCGGATCCGGTGACCGAACGCCAGGACACCTGGGTACTCGTGCGCGCGGAAAGCAGCCGCGGCAACGGCGGCATTATCGATGTGCACAGCGGATCGGATCAGAAGGCAAGCGACGGCAGCGCGTACCGGGATTGGTAAGGACAGAGGAGACAATATGACACGAGCAACAGAATGGATAGGCGGCGCGAACCATTGCGGCAGGTGCACGGCGAAACAGGGCGGTTTTACCCTGATGGAGTTGCTGCTGGTGCTGGTCATCGTCGGTCTGTTGGCAGCAGTGGTCGGCCCCAGCCTGTACCAGCGCATCAAGCCGGCCAAGGAAACCGCCGTGCGCGCGCAGATCGAGAATTTCGCGACAGCGCTGGATAACTTCATGATGGATACAGGGCGTTACCCCAGCACGCAGGAAGGGCTCAAGGCCTTGCGCAACAAGCCGGACAATCTGGACAAATGGAATGGCCCTTACCTCAAGAAAGAAATTCCCAACGACCCATGGGGCACTGCGTATCAGTACCGTGCTCCCGGTCGCAGCGGCGGCTATGAAGTCGTGTCGCTGGGCGCAGATGGCAGGGAAGGGGGCGAGGATGACAATGCCGACATCAACAGCTGGGAAGCGCAGAAGAGCAAATAGCCGCGCCGTCGAGCGCGGCTTTGCCTATGTCATGGTGCTGGTGGCAACCGTCATCATCGGCATATTGGCCGGTGTGGCCAACGTTGCGGTTTCCAGGACGATGCAGGCCGAACGCGAACAGGAGTTGCTGTTCCGCGGCATGGCTTACCGTAACGCCATACAGCACTACTATGCTGCAACGGGCCGCTATCCGCGCTCGTTGCACGAGTTGCTGAAAGGCTCGCAACTCGTGCAGCACAGCTATTTGCGCGCCTTGTATCCGGATCCGATGGCGGAGCAAGCGGGCGGCATGAAACCGGAGAACGGCGGATGGCGCTTACTGCGCAGTGTCGATGGCGGAATTTCCGGCGTATCGAGCGGCAGTCAGCGCGAGCCGATGAAGAAGGCCAACTTCCCGCTGGGTCTGGAAAAATTTGAAGATGCACAGCACTATTCGGCCTGGGTATTTGACTATGTACCGACATCCGCTACATCGACAAACCCGCGTGGACAAAGGATTAAGATAGTACAGATGGAAAATAAAAAGGCTGAATGATCCAGTCGGATAATGGCGATCTTATTGCTATTTAGCAGGAGAGTTTTTTGCAGTATTTGTTAGAATGCAAAATCGTTGACGGGGTCAAGTCAAGAATTTTTACGCATATCGCATATTGACCGGAAATTGTTGTACGGCAACACGGCATCAGGTGAATCGGCATCATCAACGTATGCAGCCGAATGACAGTAATCAACAAAAGAGAACAGGGCTGCATCGTGGAAAACCAAGCAAGTATTCAGAATCTGGCTGTCCCGTCCACCGTCCAACTGAGAGTTCGCGCCATTCATAACGCTGCTTTTTAAACATAAACCGTCCGACCATGGACGGTTTTGCATTTGAATTTCACCGTTACATCGCCATTCCCGGCAGCTTTCCCCTCGTAATTTTG
>JBGPPE010000240.1:0-2647 GCA_041488395.1 Gallionellaceae bacterium | reverse complement strand
CCCTGTTCAGCGTCTGGCTCGCCGCCACCGTCTGGCACGGCGGTGCCGCCGACAAGGCAATCATCCGCAGCGGTGGCAAGATTTTCCGCGAGGTGCCGCTGTCGCGAGATGCACTGATCGAGGTGCCCGGCCCGCTCGGCATCAGCGAAATCGCCATCCACAACGCCCAGGCACGCATCGCCTCCGACCCCAGCCCGCGCCAGTATTGCGTGCGCCAGGGCTGGCTGAAGCAGGCCGGCGAAATCGCCATCTGCCTGCCCAACCAGGTGAGCGTCGAACTCAGCGGCGGCAACAAGCGCTATGACAGCCTCAGTTATTAAACTGGCCACCACGGCGGAAGACCACCACATCGCGCGCATGGCGGCTGTGGCGCTGGGGCTGACTGTGCTGGAAGCCGCCATCCCCTCTCCCCTGCCCGGCGTGAAGCCCGGCCTGGCCAACATCGTTACCCTGATCGTGCTGGCCCGCTACGGCTGGCGCACTGCGGCTTGGGTATCGCTGCTACGCGTGCTGGCCGGCAGCCTGCTGCTGGGCAGCTTCCTCACTCCCGGTTTCTTTCTCAGCCTGTCCGGTGCGATCTGCAGCCTCGCCATACTGGCCGCCAGCCAGCACCTGCCACAGCGCTGGTTTGGCGCAGTAACGCACAGCGTCCTCGCCGCCTTCGCGCACATCGCCGGGCAGATGCTAGTGGTTTATTTCTGGCTGATACCGCATGCCGGCATCGCCTACCTGCTGCCCGTCTTCGCCATCGCCTCCTTGCTGTTTGGCACGGTGAATGGTTTGATCGCCGCGCGATTCATCGGCGATCAAAAACAACTGTGTCCGCAGATTACGCAGATTTGATGGATTAGAAGCAACACCCAATAAATCTGCGTTCATCTGCGTAATCTGCGGATAGGCAGTTTTTGCAGCATAATAAGCTTTCACCAACGCCATATGTCGCCCATGAAAACCATCACCCTCGCCTTTACCGGAGCATCCGGCCTGCCCTACGGCATGCGTCTGCTGGAAAGCCTGCTGAAGAGCGGCCAGCACGTGCATCTGGTGTACTCGCAAGCCGCGCAAATCGTGGCCAAGCAGGAAATGGATTTTGTGTTGCCGAATCGTCCGCAAGATGCAGAGAAGATGCTGGCTGAACGCATCGGCGCATTCAGCGGTGAATTAAAAGTATTTGGCATCCAGGACTGGTACGCGCCGATGGCTTCCGGCTCCAATCCCGGCGATGCCATGGTGATCTGCCCGTGCACCATGGGCACGCTGGGCAAAATTGCCGGCGGCATCAGCGATGACCTAATCGCACGCGCGGCGGATGTGATGCTCAAGGAGAAACGCACGCTGATTCTGGTACCGCGCGAAATGCCGTTCTCATCTATTCATCTGGAGAACATGCTCAAGCTTTCACATGCGGGGGCGGTGATCATGCCGCCGAATCCGGGATTTTATAATCATCCGCAGAGCGTGCAGGATATTGTGGATTTTGTGGTGGCGAGGATTATGGATCATCTTGGTGTGCCGCAGGCATTAGTGGCACCGTGGGGAAAGTGAGATGAGTGTGCTCTACCTCACTCATTCTGCCCTGCGCAAGTTTTTAAGCTACGCGCTCATAGCCATACCATCTACTCTGACCGCCTGTCAGCCGAGTGAAAGAACTGCAATCACTCACCCAGTTAGTGTTCAATTAAAGGATGGTCAGAATGCAAAAATCACTATTGGCTACAGCGACAAGGATAACTTCACGCCAAGAGATGATTACAATTTAGGTCTCATGTTTGATGGAAAAAATGATACCTATTGGGTTTCTGAAACCACCGGTTGTCAGGTGGCTGTAATTTCAATTACCCCAGAAAAATCTGCCTATCTGAGAAAAGTAACCGTAATCTACCACGGAAAAATATTCCCTACAGAGGGCAGCGTGGGAGTCACCCAATCATCAGACGAAGATTCACGCTCTTTTTTTGGACGAACCGTGAAACTCGCAAATAATGCCAATCAAGAATTAGATGTAAGCAAGGAACTCTACCCTTCAGTCCTTAAGGCTGGCGTTTTTAGCGTCGCTTTAGACTTTTGCGGTCATGACGCTGAGAAATTAGAAATAGGTGAAATAAGGTTTGAATTTTCTGAAAAGCCAACTATGCGCCCCACGATGACAGCGAGGGAAGTTAAGGCAGCTATTAACTCAGTTATTGACTATCGGACAGCCGATCACTCTTCATGGCAATTTAGAAATGAGGAGAACGAACCAAACAAGGAAAAATATCTGGCTCACTTGATGTATTACGGCCAGCTGGGTAATGTGGATGCGGACAAAACTTTCGAGAGCTACTACCCTTCTCATGCCGATCTGAGTGAAGATGCAAGTGATCTTCAGTCTTGGTATGACGAATCAAAGCAATTGAAGTAGCAGCATGGTAAGGCGCAATAGCCACCAGACGTTGCCCCATATATTCAACACCTGAGTTTCAAAACCAACACCGTCGGGGGTAGCCCGACAGCTAGTTACTTTCTTTTGCTTCGCTGTTTAGACCGGGCACATGAGTAACGGGTGTTCGGAGACATAGGTAACAGTTTACTCCTTCACTCTTTCTGTTGTCGCAAATCCAATTTTCCAATTCGTTGATGGCAGAAGTAAAGATCGTATACACCTTCT
>JBGPPE010000239.1:0-2654 GCA_041488395.1 Gallionellaceae bacterium | reverse complement strand
GCCTGTCTGGTACCGATGGCTGGCAAGCTTGATTGTGGCAGCCGGTCTTCCTGCCAATCGTCATAGGCTTTCTCAAGCAAGGTCACCTCGGCCGGAATATCGTCATAGTCCGCCACGTAGCTGTTGCGCTCGTGCAGCATGCGATCCAGCTGCGGGTTCTGGTGGGTTAGCGCAATTATAGGGCGGCCAGTCCAGAAGTATTCGTACACCTTGGACGGAATGTATTCGCGCGTATCTTCCAGGCTGCCGTGCACCATCAGCAGGCAATCCATCTGGTGCATCAAATCCACCACCTGCTCGCGGCCGGATTTTCCGGTGGCGGACGAATACTCCAGCCGGCCAAAACCGACGAACACATCCTGCAGTTTCTGTTGCTCAATTTCCATTTGTGCCGGGCCATCCACCCTGCCGCCATAGATGTGCACGCGCATCTGCTCGCGCAGCGCAGGCCTGGCCTGCAACAGCTGGGCCATGGCGGTGACCACGGGCTTGAGCGAGCGCGTGGGCGATAGCGAGCCGAAATGGCCGATGATCATTTTCTGGCCGCGTTGATATTTAGCCGGGTTCTTGAATGGTTCGACGCCGGGCAGGATGACCACGCCGCGCTCGCCCAGCTCGGGATGGCGCTTGCGCGCGCTCTCCAGCGCACCTTCGGTAAACCACCACACCAGGTCTGCATGACGGCAGATTTCGCCTTCCAATTTCGCCATGAATTTTTCGTTGCGGTTCTTTTTGCCGTGGCCAAATACCATGGGATCGTGGATTTCGGCAATCCACTTGATGCCGGTGAGGCGCTTGAGCCAGAGCCCGGCCAGGTGGGCCGAGTAGGCGCCACCGGTGGTGTACACCACGGTCGGACGATACTTGCGGATCAGCCACAGCGAGCGCACGGTAGCCGGCAAAACCCAGGAGGAGTGGCTTTGCAGGCCAAACATCAGGCGTTCGATCACCACGAAAGGAGCCAGCACAAGCGAAGACAGCAGCCCGATGATGCGGTAGATCGCGCCGCGTCCGAAGCGCATGGCCACCAAGTGGCGCAGATCGAAACGCAGGCCGGATGGCCCCCAGGGCAGCAGCTGCAGGTGCTCGAAGCGCTTGTCATGGGCGCCCGAGACGCCGCTTAGCACGGTGAAGCTGATGCCCTTTTCCATCAGGTAGGGCAGCTTGTCGGTGATGGTCTGGCTGGCGGCGCGGCCATCCATGTTGAAGCAGTGCGACAGGATAAGCCAGTGCTGGGGTTTGCTGTTCATGGGATAGTGACGAATACTTTAGTGGGGTGCGTCAGGGGCACATCCTGGTTGTTCAGTCCGAGCCCAGATTGAGGCTCTTCGCTTGCTTCCGCATTCGCGACACAATTGCGAGCAATTGATGGGTTGCACGGTCTGCTGATTGCAGCGCTTCAAGAAACAGTTGCGCATTATTCATATACTCGTGAACCAGCAGGTTCCTCAATTTGCGCGCACCGACGAACTCTTCTGCAGATTCAATCCATCCCATACGCTCTGCATAAGCAAGCACATCCAGAAAGGATTTTGGATGTTCCCCGAGAAGATTGGCAAAACGTGGAATCAATTTTTCGCCAATCTGGTCCTGCAAGCGGGCAAAGCGTGAAACAAATGCGTCAATCTTTTCTGCCAGGTCATCCCGCTTGTCGAGATCCTCAACCCATTTCAGATCGATTGCCTGGCCAAACAAAGTGCGATGCGTATAAGAAAGATGCTGCGCTTCCCTCTCAGCCAATTTCAATGCCAATTGCGCAACCTCGAGATGTTCTGGCAAATAGCGCAGGCTCATAATTGAACGCCTGTCCGTCTGGCAATTTCAAATATGGGTGCATCTGATGTCAGCCCATCTTTAAGCAGGACATCCACCTTGCGCTCACCGAGCTCCATGATGATGGCTGCGTAAATTTTGCAGATCGCCTGAGCACGATTGGCCAACTCCACATCAGTTTCAACCAGCAAATCTATGTCGCCGCCCTTTTGCGCATCATCCGCCCGCGAGCCAAATAGCCACACACGCGCAGGCGAACCCAACACACGTTGTGCCGCGCTTTTGATCAGACCTGCCTGTTGTGTTGTGAGCCTCATAACTAAGGGAACTCCGATTAAGTCGTCATACCCGCGAAGGCGGGTATCCAATACTTGATTCGACTGGATCCCCGCCTTCGCGGGGACGGCGATCAGGTACTGATCCGATACTATTTTGGCAGTTTACCAGATGCAAGCGCTCGAATTCAGTTGTGCCCGCAAGTTACGACCGCCAGCGCTTGAGCCGGCGCTTGAGTTTGTAAGCCAGGCGCTTCAACGGCTTTAGCCGGTGCGGATACCAGTTAGTCTGATACACCACGCCGAGGTAGTGTTTGGACAGGATAGCCTCGTCTATGCCCATGCCTCTGTCATGTTCGTACTCTTCCAGGTAGAGATAGGCCTTGAAAATCGGCTCTTTCGGCATGAGGGGAATGGACTGAAACTTGAGCAGCGCCTCGCCATACCAAGAGGATTCATACGGATGAGCAACGATGGCGTCCAGCATGTTACTGCCATCTGCCTGCAGCTGATTAGCCAGATCCTGCCACACCTTTTTGCTCCAGATCACCGGGAACGGGTTGTAGCTGTAGGATGGCCCCAGCCGGCTGAAGTAGTCGCGCATGT
>JBGPPE010000238.1:0-2668 GCA_041488395.1 Gallionellaceae bacterium | reverse complement strand
CCGGTGAGGTATCCTCTGATTTTCGTCTTCCGACGAACGTATCGATATTGCGGGCAATGGGCATCATCCTGGCGCTGATTTACTCCGCGATTTTCGCGCGGCAACCCAATGCGTAATACACGCTGGCAACCCACGCTGTTGGTCCGCACGTCCATCGTGCTGCATCTGCTGGCCTTGATTGTCGTCATCGCCGAACCCGGGCAGTGGCGCTGGGCGCTGGGCGCCGTGCTTGCCAATCACGCCCTGGTCACGCTGGTCGGGCTGTGGCCGCGCAGCCACTGGCTGGGGCCGAACTGGACACGGCTGCCCGCTGCAGCCACCGCCAACAATGGCATCGCCCTGACCATGGACGACGGCCCCGATCCCGGCGTCACTCCGCAGGTTCTGGATATGCTGGATCGCTACGCTGTCCAGGCTACATTTTTCTGCGTCGGTGAAAATGCCGCGCGCTATCCGGACTTGTGCCGCGAAATCGTGCGCCGCGGCCATGCCGTGGAAAACCACAGCCAGCATCACCGCCACTCTTTTGCGCTGATGGGATATTCCGGCTTCATGCGTGAATTGCAGGCCGCCCAGGACACGCTTACCACGATCACCGGCCGGCGTCCCTTGTTCTTTCGTGCCCCTGCCGGCTTGCGCAATCCTTTTCTCCACCCGGTGCTCGTCCGACTGGGGTTGCGGCTTGCAAGCTGGTCAGTGCGCGGTTTCGACACCCGGCCCGGCAACGTTGAGCGCGTTAAGTACAGGCTGTTACGCGGCCTGCGAGCAGGCGCCATCTTGCTGTTGCACGATGGCAACGCTGCACGCACGCGAGATGGCATCCCCGTCATTCTCGAAGTGCTCCCCGCCGTTCTGGCCGCAGCTAGAGCAGCCAATCTGCGTTTTGTCACCTTGCGCCAAGCCCTTTCATGAACGCATCGGTATTGCAGCGTCCTATGGAGAGCAGGCCTTGAACGAAAACAGACAACAGACGCCCTGGTTCCGTCAGGTTGCAGCGGTAATACCAATGCACCTGTATCACAAGAGCATCGGAACGACGCTTTTCATTAGCCTGTTTTTCGGCGCTTACTTCTATTTGCTCAAAGAGCCGGCCTACCCGACAACGGTGATGCCTATCACCCTGCTGGATCATCTGATCGGTTTTCAGCCTCTGGCCTTGCCCATGTACCTGACACTGTGGGTCTATGTTTCGCTTCCCCCCGCATTGCTGGCGACGCGGCGCGAGCTGTACGGCTATGGGGTGGCCATGGCCGGGACGTGCCTTGCAGGGCTGATCGTCTTCTACTTCTGGCCCACGGCAGTACCCGCAGCCAATATCGACTGGGCTCAGTATCCCGACGTGAAGTTCCTTAAAAGCATGGATGCCTCGGGCAATGCCTGCCCTTCGCTACATGTCGCCACAGCCGTTTTTTCGGGCATCTGGTTACATCACTTGCTGCGCCGCTACGGCGGGCCGCTGTGGATACTCCTCTTCAATTGGATGTGGTGTATCGGCATCGTGTATTCGGCCCTGGCCATACGCCAGCACGTGGCGGTGGATGTGTTGGCCGGTCTGGTGCTGGGGGTGCTGGCTGCCTATCTTTCATTGCGACACCGCCTGGATGGGAGCGTAATCGGCATAGTCCACCACACGTCCATTTGATCCAAACCAAGCATTGGAACTTGCTAAACTCCTCCTTTGCTTACGATCGGCTTGCCTTTCTTTGAACCCGCTTTGGCTCTCCCATTTCACCGCGACCAGCAGCATCGGTCGCGGCCTCGACCAGACTCTCGCCGCACTGCGCCAGCGTCGCGGCGGGCTCGCGCCGTGCGCGTTTGATACGGTGGATATGGCGACTTTCGTTGGCGAGGTGGCAGGGGTGGATGCGGTGCAGCTTCCCGCGCACCTGGCCGATTTTGATTGCCGCAACAACCGGCTCGCGTTGCTGGGATTGACGCAGGACGGTTTTGCCGAGGCGGTGCGCGCTGCCATCGCAAAATACGGTGCGCAGCGCATTGGACTGTTTCTCGGCACCAGCACTTCAGGCATTCTGCAAACCGAGCTGGCCTACCGGCGACGCGACCCGGTGACTGGCGCACTCCCCGCGGACTTTATTTACCGCACCACACACAATACTTTCTCCGTCGCGGATTTCACGCGCCATTATTTTGGCCTGACGGGTCCGGCGGTCGTGGTGTCGTCGGCATGTTCGTCCAGCGCCAAGGTGTTTGCTTCAGCGCGACGCACGATGGCGGCGGGACTGATAGACGCGGCAGTGGTGGGTGGCGTGGATTCGCTGTGTCTGACGACGCTGTATGGTTTCAACTCGCTCGGCCTGATTTCAGAACACGCATGTCGCCCGTTCGACGCACAGCGCGATGGCATCTCGATTGGTGAAGCGGCTGCCTTCGCGCTGCTGGAACGCACCCCGGAGCGCCTGGATGCTGATGCGGTACTGCTGCTCGGCATAGGCGAATCCAGCGATGCCTATCACATGTCATCGCCGCATCCGGACGGCCTGGGTGCGCGCATGGCGATGCAGGATGCGCTGAAAATGGCGGGTCTGAAGGCATCTGCAATCGACTATATCCACCTCCACGGCACTGCGACCCAAAGCAACGATGCGGCCGAGGCCAAGGCAATTCATCATGTATTCGGCCCGGGCACGCCGTGCAGTTCCACCAAGGG
>JBGPPE010000237.1:0-2675 GCA_041488395.1 Gallionellaceae bacterium | reverse complement strand
GCAAGCTGCTGCGCAGCGCAGTGGTCGAGGCGGGGCGCAGCATCGCCGAGCTGCCCTGGGTGTGGCGCCGCCCGGTGCCCGAGGTGCTGCGTCGCGTGCGCCACTGTTACGGCATCGAGCATCTGGACGCCGCGCGCAAAAGCGGCAAGGGGCTGATCATGCTGACGCCGCATCTGGGCTGCTTTGAAATCATCGCCCTGTACCTCGCAGCACAAATGCCGATGACCATCATGTACCGCCCGGCCAAGTTGACCTGGCTGGACCGGGTGATGCGCGAAGGCAGAACGCGCGGACAGATGACGCTGGCGCGCACCGATATCGGCGGCGTGCGCGCCATGTACAAGACACTGAAGCGCGGCGAGACCATCGGCTTGTTGCCGGATCAGGTGCCGGGCAACGGCGAGGGCGAGTGGGCGGAATTTTTCGGGCGTCCGGCCTACACCATGACGCTGGTGGGGCGCTTGATGGAATCCAGCGGTGCTGCTGTGATGATGTGTTATGCCATCCGCCTGCCGCATGGCGAGGGCTATGACATCCATTTCGAGCCGCTGACCTTTACCCCGGAGAAATCGGTTGCGCTGCAGATCAATGCGGCGCTGGAGCAGGTGATACGCAATTGTCCCGAGCAGTATCTGTGGAGTTACCACCGTTACAAGGTTCCCAGCGGCGCGTTGCCGCCGGACGCGGTCAAGGAGTCGTAATGCTGGCACGCCTCGGCATATTCATTTTGTGGCTGATTCATTTGCTGCCATTCCGCCTCATTGTGGCGATAGGCAATGGCCTCGGCAGTTTGCTTTACCTGATCGCTGCGGAACGGCGCAAGGTGGGCGACATCAATCTGAAACTCTGTTTTCCCGGGATGACGGCAGAAGCGCGCGAAAAACTGCTGCGCGCGCACTTCAGGATGTTTGCGCGCGGCCTGATCGAGCGCAGCATCCTGTGGTGGGCCAGTGCCGAGCGCATACGCAGCCTGATCCGCGTCGAGGGCATTGAACATTTCGAGGCGATCAAGGATAAATCCTCGATACTGCTGACGCCGCATTTTGTCGGCATGGATGTGGGTGGTCAGTGGATTGCGCAGTACAGCGACACGGTGTGCATGTATGCGAACCAGAAGAATGTGTATCTGACCGGGCTGTTGCTGCAGAAACGTGCGCGCTTCCGCAAGCAGCGCCTTTATTCGCGCCAGCAGGGATTGCGCCCCATCCTCAAGGGCATGCGCGAGGGCCATCCCTTCATTTACCCGCCCGATCAGGATCAGGGCGTCAGGGACGGTGCCTTCATTCCCTTCTTCGGCGTGCCCGCTGCCACCATGACTTCGCTGCCGCGCATCGCGCAGATGACCAGTGCGAAAGTGGTGCCCAGCATCACGCGCATGCTGCCCGGCGCGGGCTATGTGCTGACCTTTTATCCCGCCTGGGAAAATTATCCCAGCGGTGACGACGTGGCCGATGCGCGGCGCATGAATGAGTTTATTGAACAACGCATACTGGAAATGCCGGAGCAGTATTTCTGGCTGCACAAACGCTTCAAGACACGGCCCGAAGGCGAGGCCGGTTTTTATCCGGAATGAAATCTCCCCTCGCCCATAAGTGGGAGAGGGGTAGGGAGAGGGCATATGAAATATAAAGACCTGCGTGACTTCATCGCCCAGCTGGAAAAAATGGGCGAGCTCAAGCGTGTGACCGCGCCGGTTTCCTCGCATCTGGAAATGACGGAGATCTGCGATCGCGTATTGCGCGCGCAAGGCCCTGCCATCCTGTTTGAAAATGTGGTCGGACATAACATGCCGGTGCTGGCTAATCTGTTTGGTACACCGCGCCGCGTGGCGCTGGGCATGGGCGAAGAGAGCACGCAGGCACTGCGCGAAGTGGGCAAGCTGCTGGCCTACCTGAAAGAGCCGGAGCCGCCCAAGGGTCTGCGCGATGCATGGGACAAATGGCCGGTGCTGAAGCAGGTGCTGAACATGTCACCGAAAGTGGTGTCGAGCGCACCGTGCCAGGAAATAGTGTGGGAAGGCGATGCGGTTGACCTGGGCAAGCTGCCGATCCAGCACTGCTGGCCGGGCGACGTGGCACCGCTGATCACCTGGGGGCTGGTGGTGACGTGCGGGCCGAACAAACCGCGCCAGAATCTGGGCATCTACCGCCAGCAGGTGATCGCACCGAACAAGGTGATCATGCGCTGGCTGGCGCATCGCGGCGGCGCGCTGGATTATCAGGACTGGTGCAAGGCGCATCCGGGCGAGCCGTTCCCGCTGGCGGTGGTAATCGGTGCCGATCCGGCCACCATACTGGGCGCGGTGACGCCGGTGCCGGACTCGCTGTCGGAGTATCAGTTTGCCGGCCTGCTGCGCGGTGCCAAGACTGAACTGGTGCAATGCCTGGGCTCGGATCTGCAGGTGCCGGCCAGTGCCGAAATCGTGCTGGAAGGCGTGATTCATCCCGGCGAAACCGCGCTGGAAGGCCCCTACGGCGACCACACCGGTTACTACAACGAGCAGGAAACCTTCCCGGTATTCACCATTGAACGCATCACCATGCGCCGTGATCCCATTTACCACTCCACCTACACCGGCAAGCCGCCCGATGAACCGGCGATGCTGGGTGTGGCGCTGAACGAAGTATTTGTGCCGCTGCTGCAGAAACAGTTTGCCGAGATCGTGGATTTCTATC
>JBGPPE010000236.1:0-2745 GCA_041488395.1 Gallionellaceae bacterium | reverse complement strand
TTGAGTACAAGGGGGCGACCAATATCGACATGTCTTCGATTACCAGCATGTTTGGTAACTTCTTCATGTCCATTTTCCCCTTCTAGTGAGGAGCCGGAGCATGAACGCAATAATGAAATTCGGCTTGGCGCTGGTGCTGGCGATGCTTTCGCTGAGTGCATCGGCCGAGCGTGTCAAGGATCTGGCCAGTGTGCTGGGGGTGCGTGACAACCAGTTGCTGGGCTATGGCCTGGTGGTGGGCCTGGACGGCAGCGGTGACCAGACCACGCAAACTCCCTTCACAGTGCAGAGCATCATCAGCATGCTGGCGCAGATGGGGGTCACCCTGCCGCCCGGCACCAGTCTGCAATTGAAGAATGTGGCCGCGGTGACGGTGACCGCCACCCTGCCAGCCTTTGCCCGGCCGGGGCAGACTATCGATATCACGGCTTCTTCCATCGGAAATGCAAAAAGCCTGCGTGGCGGAACCCTGCTGATGACGCCGCTGAAGGGTGCGGACGGTCAGGTCTACGCCATGGCACAGGGCAATCTGCTGGTGAGTGGCGCAGGCGCAGCTGCAGGCGGTTCCAAGGTGCAGGTCAATCATCTGAGCGTGGGGCGCATTCCCGACGGTGCCACCGTGGAGCGCGCCGTGCCGACTGCACTGGGGCAGGGGGACTACATCCATCTGGAGCTGAATACAACCGATTTCACTACCGCCATGCGCCTGACCGATGCCATCAACCACGAACTGTCGCCTTATGCGGATATCGCCGCGGCGCTTGATGGTCGCACGATACAGGTGCGTGCACCGCAGGGCAGTGCACGTGTGGCCTTTATCGCGCGCATAGAAAATCTGCAGGTTGATCCGGCGCAGGCTTCGGCACGCGTCACCATCAACGCGCGTACCGGTTCTGTGGTGATGAATCAGGCTGTAACCCTGGAAAACTGTTCGGTGTCGCATGGCAATCTGACCGTGGTGATCAATACTGAAACGGCAGTGAGTCAGCCGAATCCGCTGTCCGAAGGAAAAACCGTGGAAACCACCAAATCCACGATCGATATACAGGCAGACAAGGGCGCGATTCTGGTGCTGAAAAAAGGCGTGTCCCTGAACGAAGTGGTACGCGCGCTGAACTCTATCGGAGCTACACCGCAGGATTTGCTGGCAATCCTGCAGGCGATGAAATCGGCTGGCGCGTTGCATGCCAACCTGGAGATCATCTAAGTGGGCATCCCCGCCAACATTCCCGGCAATGTTGCGAGCAGTCTGGCCATCGACAGCCAGGGCCTGGATGCACTGCGCCTGCAGGCCAAACAGGAACCCGACAAGGCGCTGAAGCAGGCAGCCAAACAGTTTGAGACTGTATTCATGAACATGATGCTGAAAGCCATGCGCGATGCGACGCCGCAGGACGGCGCATTCGATAGCGAGCAGAGCAAAATGTTCACCTCCATGCTGGATCAGCAGCTGGCCCAGAACATGGGCAATCGCGGCATTGGCCTGGCGGACATTATGGTGCGGCAATTGAGCCGGCAAACGCCGGCTGCCGCGACAGCAGCCCCCTCCGCCAGCATTAATACCGTTGCCATTGGGCAGCCGCTGGCTGCCGCTACGGTGACTGCACCTGATGTAAAGCTGAATGCAGCGGGCAAGCCTGCGCCACAGAAGACGCAGCTAAACAGCCTGCCTTCGGCTTACAGCGAAAATTTCCAGCAGGACTTTGTGCAACGGCTGTTGCCGCATGCCGAACAGGCGAGCCGGGAAACCGGTGTGCCGGCGCAGCTGATGCTGGGCCAGGCCGCCCTGGAGAGCGGCTGGGGGCGGCGCGCCATCCTGACGCCGGATGGAAAGGACAGCCACAATCTGTTTGGCATTAAGGCTGGAGCCAACTGGGACGGCAAGGTGGCCGAGGTGAAGACGACGGAATACCGGAATGGCGTGGCCAGCAAACCGACGGAGAAATTTCGTGCCTATGCCAGCTATGCCGATGCCTTCCGTGACTATGCCAAGCTGTTGAGCAGCAATCCGCGTTATGCCAGCGTGTTGCAGCAGGAAAATGCACATGGCTTTGCACATGCACTGCAAAATTCCGGCTACGCCACCGACCCTAAGTATGCCGACAAACTGGTTAAAGTGATCGGTCGTGTGCATACACTGGCTTGATTATAAATAAGTAAATGAATTCGGCTAAAGAACATGGCATAGCCGCCGATAACCAGTATGAGTGCGAGTGCGTGAGTTAGGAGAACAGTATGGGTAACAGCATTTTTGGTATTGGCGTCAGTGCGCTGAATGCCGCTCAGGTGGGGCTGGCAACGACTGAGCACAATATTGCCAATGCGAATACACCAGGCTTTAACCGCCAGGAGGTGGGGCTCACTGTGCGCCAGGCGCAATTTACCGGTGTGGGTTTTATCGGTCAGGGGGTGGATGTCAGCACCGTCAAGCGTGTGTACAGCGAGTTCCTGGGGCGGCAGGTGTTGCAGGAACAGGGGCTGTCCTCACAGCTGAATACCTATTACGCGCAAATTCAGCAAATCGATAACATGGTGGCTGATCCCAATTCCGGGCTGTCTCCAGCCATTCAGGAATTTTTTGGTGCCGTCAATAACGTCACCAATTCACCGGAGTCATTACCAGCAAGACAGGGCTTGATCAGTAGTGCCAACTATCTGACTTCGCGTTTCCAGTCCCTGAACCAGCGCCTGATCGACATGAATAGCAGCGTGAATAGCCAGATAGGCTACAGCGTCACGCAGATT
>JBGPPE010000235.1:0-2822 GCA_041488395.1 Gallionellaceae bacterium | reverse complement strand
TGCTGCACCAGGCGGATCAGCGCGTCGTTCATCGCGCCTTCGTCATCTGGCACAGAATCGGATATCACCTTAGCCTGCTCAGTCGCCAGCTTCAGTGCGCGCATGCGTTGCTCAAACTCTTGCCCATAGCGGTTGATGCTGGACTTACCGATCACAAAGCCGCGCGCAGACAGCTCCTGCTCCAACAGCTCATAGCCGGAGAAGTTACCCTCGATCAGTGACCGATCAAGCCATTGCTTGATCTCGGGCGGGAGCTGCTTGATTTTTGAACGTGGTGGCATATCAGCCGCCCCAGTATTTCGGTGGGCGAGCAATGCCTGGATCGCAATCGACCGTGTACTCGGCGAGGTCGGTACCGAAGCGGGTGAGGTCGGCAAACCAGCGGCCTGCTGGTTGTTTGTCCAGCGTAACCAGCTCGCGGTCAAAGAGGTAATCCAGCACGCGGCGAACTTCCAGCGCGGTGGCGTCGGGGAACATGCCTTGCACGGTGGCCAGCACCAGCTCTTCATACGCACCCATCGGGCTGGCGTTGTGCAGGGTGAGAATTACCAGCCAGCGCATGGTCTCGCGCCGCACCTTTACTTGATCAATCATTTTTTTGCCCCCTGTATCTGTACCACCTCAAGCTTGCTGTAGAGCGCATCCAGCTTGGATTCGATCACTGTCTGACCGCGTATGTAGTCTTCGCGCCTGACGTACAGCACCGGCAGGCTGATCTGGAATGCCGAGAAATCTTTCTCAAACTGGCGCAGCTGCTTGGCCACCTCGGCATCTTCATCGGCACGCTTGCTCAGATCGGCCTGGATGGAAATGAAACGCTGATCTAGTTGCGCCTTGAATTGCTTAACCAGGAGCGTACCGAACAGCCAGGTCACGGTTGCAAAGGCGACGATGACCGCCACGATCCCGCTGAGCAGCTGCCAGAATTCAATTTGCACTTGCATTTTTGCCCTTCATAAATTCGTTATATCTCTGGCACTCAATACACAATTGCACGCCGGGCTGTGCCAGGCGTCTGGCTTCCGGTATCTCTTCACCGCAAAGCGGATTGCGGCAATGCGTGGCTGATGGCCTGGTTGGCTTCGGCAGGATGGCTTGCTTCTGCCGCTCTTCCCACTCGCTCAGCTCCAGCTCCTGCGCTCTATCTTCCGGCTTCATCTCACGGCATCCATTTCCGTTAAAATATCGATCAGTTCGTCAAGCCGCTTTCGGTCTTCACCGCAGCGATCGGCATTGATGCGGACGTTGCCGAGTACTTCGCGGGGCGTAACGGTACCGGCTGCGACGAGTGAGTAAGCAGCTCCGCCGGTATCGCTTTGCTGGGTGAAGTCAGGCAGCCATGCGGCGTTGTACAGGCCGAGCCAAGTGGCACTAAGCAACAGAACAGGAATGCCAGCCTGCGCCTGCGCGCCTGGCTGCGTTTGGCACGCCGAAAGTTGAGAGTCGTTTTCATGATTGAGCCTTTCTTGCCAGTTGCGGTAATAGATGCGCGCCGCATTGCGCCAGGCAATGACGGATTGTGCATGGCGCTTGCCGTTATCCAGCGCTTTCTGGAATGCCTGCTCATCGGCGCGGGCCTGTTGCAGCTGCAGCGCATCGCGGCGGTTTGATTCATAGCGCAGCCCTGCCACGGTGCCGAAGGCAATACCTGCCAGCAACAGCAGCAGGATAGTCAATGCACGGCCCGGCCACGGGATGAGGTTAGTTAACACGAGATATTGCCTCCCCAGCCCACATAGATCGGTTGCCACTTAAGCAGAATGACTTGCGGGTAGTCGCGGTTCTGCGCGAAGTTATCGGCGCTGCGGCCTGCATTAAATTTCTCTATGCTGCCAAACCAGCGGGAGCGATCCGCCCCTTTCTTTGCGGCCAGCTCCTGGTCGCGGTATACCCAGCCCAACCCGCCGTTGTAGGCAGATAACGTCATGGCCATGCGGTCGCACGGGCTGGCGGCGGTAACTCGTTGCCACAGGTAACGGTCATAGGTAACCAAGGCGCGCAAGGCCCATCCAGTGTTGTATGGCTGCGGCTCGCCCAGCTTGTATGCGCCGGAGATCCACATGGCGGTTTGCGGCATAAATTGCGCAACGCCCTGTGCACCCACCGTGCTTTGCGCATCGGCATGCCAGCGGCTCTCCTGGTGTATCTGTGCGGCGAAGACGGCAACCGGCGCACTCATTCCCCACACTGCACGGGCATTGCGCGTCAGCTCGCGCTGGTGGCGCTGTGCTTCACGCGATATATCGGCCAAGGCCAACACCGGCACCAGCATTAACGCCAGAACCAGGGCAAGCACGATCTTGGCGTGGATGCGCGAGAGCTTCATCACATCCCCAGACTTACGGCCAGCATGGCGCAGCCGATGATGATGGCGCGGCGCAGCATGGATGAGGAGGCAAGCACTGCACGTACCATTGGCTCATCTTCCCCATTATAAAATCGGTCAGGCCGGGCATAAGGGAACAGGGAGCGGTCAATCCAGTAACCGGCTGCCGCAGCCATCGTGATAAGTGAAAGTTTGTATAGAGACACCGGCAGCTGCTGCGGCGAGAGCAAGGCAATAAGACCGATCAGCAAGATCGTGATCAGTATCCAGTCAGTCATGCGGGGCAGTTTTTTTAACATCACGCTTTCTCCATTTGATCGGTTGTAATACGCACGCAGACTGCTCGTGGGTGTAGTGGCCTGCCGGACGCTTCGCGCATGCGCCGTAACGCTTCATGCGGTCGTCGGTATGGCATATCCATTCGGCACATTTGCCGCAGAGCTGATTGGTGTTCACAGTCGCGCAGGTTACGCGCGCGCGGGAGGGTGGTTAAGGC
>JBGPPE010000234.1:0-2878 GCA_041488395.1 Gallionellaceae bacterium | reverse complement strand
TGGAGGAAAGAGGGTTGCGGATCTCGTGCGCAATCGCCGCCGCCATGCGTCCCACCGCCGCCATGCGGTCGCGCAGCCGTACCTCGCGCTCCAGGCGGCGAATCTCGGTGCGGTCGTCGAAAGTGTAAACGTAGCCCATGGCGCCGCGGTCGGGCACTTCCAGCACCGACCGGCTCATGCCGAATGTCTTGGTCCCACCGAAAGGCGTGGCGGAACGCACCTCGCAACGCACCGAAAGGATTCCCGGCTCCGGCAACTGGTCGAGGAAGAACTGCTCCACGCTACGGCCAACTACGGCCTCCTCGCTGCGTTCCAGCAGTTTTTGCCCGGCGTCATTGATCAGGCGCACGCGGCCGTCCATGCCGGTGGTGATCAGGCCGCCGCTGATGGAGTTGACGATGTTTTCATGGAGCGCCTGCAGGTTTTCCAGCGCGCCGCTCTGCTCCTGCAGGCGGACATCGGCCTGGCGCAGCTTCATGCTCAAATGGCTGGCCAGGTAGGCGATGGCCGCGTAAGCGAACAGGTTGATGAGGATGCTGGCTTGCAGGCTGCGCAGATCGGGCCGGTTCACCGAATACGAGCGCAGCATGTCGAAGTACGCCAGCTCCAGGGTGGCGCCGGAGACGATGAACGCCAGCGCGGCGATCAGGAATGTCCACGCCCGCGAAAACAGGATGGCGCCAACGATGATGATCAGCGGATAAAGGAAGTTGAAGGAGCTGTCGATGCCGCCGGTCAGATAGACGATGGTGGCGGCCATGCACAGGTCGGTGAGGACCTGCAGACGCGCCTGGAAGCGCGCATCCCGCCATAAGGACTGCAGCAGGAGGTAGAAAACCGACAGCGTGTACCACAGCAGGATGGCAACGACAAACAGCCGCTTGGGAAGGTAGGTGGGTGTCAGGACGGCAACGGCCAATTCAATGCCGAAGACAAAGGTGATGATGATGATCCTCACCTTGCCTAGCCAAATCAGCCAGCTTCGCTCGTTGAACTGCTCACCCATCACACGTTTACCACAAAACATCTGCCAGCGGTTGCCCCTGCACGGACCAATGCAGAGTGAAGAATTAAGCATGCAGAATGAAAATGCGATGCCGCGAACAGTTGGTTCTTCATTCTGACTACTGACTTCTTAATTCTTGCTTTCTCTAGCCCCCCGAAAGCTTGGAGATCATGGAGAACAGCGGCATGTACAGCGAGATCACGATGCCGCCGACGGCCACGCCCAGAAACGAGATCATCACCGGTTCCAGCAGCGTCAGCATGTCCTTGGTGGCCGAGTCCACTTCGTCTTCGTAGAAATCGGCGATCTTCTGCAGCATGGCATCCATGGCGCCGGTGGCTTCGCCGACGCCGATCATCTGCGTCACCATGTTGGGGAACACCCCGCATTCCTTGAGCGGGTCCACGATCGTCCGGCCTTCTTCGATCGCCTTGCGCACCTTCATCAGCGCTGTTTCCAGGACCGCATTGCCGGAGGTGCGCGCGGTGATGCTGAGGCCCTCCAGGATGGGCACGCCGGAGGTGATCAGGGTGCCCAGGGTGCGGGTGAAGCGCGCCACCGCGATCTTGCGCAGCACCATGCCGAACACCGGCAGGTGCAGCATCATGTTGTCCCACATGTAGCGGCCCTTGGGGTGCTTGCGAATCTGCTTGATGCCGATGACCAGCGCGATCAGCACCGCGAAGAACACCCACCAGAAGGTGCTCACCAGGTAGCTCAGGCTCATGACAAAGCGTGTGGGCGCGGGCAGTTCCACGCCCAGACCGGCGAACAGGTTGGCGAAGATCGGGACCACGAATTTCAGCAGCGCGCCCACGATCAGCACCGCGATGCTGATCACCGATACCGGATAGATCAGCGCCGACTTCACCGCCGAGCGCAGTTTCACGGCCTTTTCCACGTAGGTCGAGAGGCGTTGCAGAATGGTGTCGAGAATGCCGCCGGTTTCGCCCGCCTCGATCATGTTGGTGGTCAGGTCGTCGAAAATCTTCGGGTAGCCGCGCATGGCATTGGACAGCGTGGCGCCGCCTTCCACCGTCTGCCGGACGCCGGTCAGGCACTTCTGGAACGCCACGTTCTCCTGGTTGCTGGCCAGAATCTCCAGGCACTGCACCAGCGGCAGGCCGGCATCAATCATCACCGAGAACTGGCGGAAGAAGATGGCGATGTCCTTGGTTGCCACCTTTCCCGAACCAAAGGTGGGCATCACGAATTCCTTGCCCTTCTCCTTGATGGTGGTGTCGCTGATGCGCTCGCGGGTGAGCGCCGCCTTCAACACCTGCTTGTTATCGCTAACCCGCTCGCCGGCTACTTTCTGGCCGGCGGGGTTCTTGCCCGTAAACGTGAAAACTGGCATGTGAACCTCGCAAAAACAGTTTGTCGGTACTACTTCTTGCCCGGCGCCGGCGCCACTACCGGCTTGGAAATTCCGGCGCCACGGTTAATCATTTCCTGTAACTCGTCCGGCATGGAGGAGCGCAGCAGCGCCGTCTCCAGGGTGATCTGCTTGGTCATGCACAGCGTCGCCAGCGACTGGTTAAACGTCTGCATGCCGAACTTGTCCTGACCCGCCTGCATGGAGGAGTAAATCTGGTGGATCTTGTCTTCGCGAATCAGGTTGCGTACGGCGGAGTTGGGAATCAGGATTTCCATCGCCATGGCACGGCCCTGGCCGCCGATCTTGGGCAGCAGCGATTGGCACATGATCCCTTCCAGCACCAGGGACAACTGGGCGCGGATCTGCGATTGCTGGTGCGATGGGAAAACGTCGATCACGCGGTTAATGGTGGAGGCGGCCGAATTGGTGTGCAAGGTGCCGAAGGTGAGGTGACCTGTCTCGGCAATACGAAGCGCCGATTCGATGGTCTCCAG
>JBGPPE010000233.1:0-2897 GCA_041488395.1 Gallionellaceae bacterium | reverse complement strand
CCAGAGCGACCGCTCGCAGCACCGCAACAAGGCCGAGGCAATGTCCATGCTGAAGTCGCGCCTGTACGAACTGGAACTGCGCAAGCGCCAGTCCGAGGCCGACAAGCTGGAGGCCACCAAGACTGACGTCGGCTGGGGCCACCAGATCCGCTCCTACGTGCTCGACCAGTCGCGCATCAAGGACCTTCGTACCAACCTCGAGATATCCAATACACAGAAAGTGCTCGACGGCGATCTCGATCCCTTCATCGAGGCCAGCCTGAAGCAAGGCGTATAAATTTACAGAGTGAGATGATTATGACGACAGCGAACAATACTCCCGAACCACAAGACGAAAACCAGATCATCGCCGAGCGCCGCGCCAAGCTCACCGCACTGCGCAGCCAGGGCGTTGCCTTCCCCAACGATTTCCAGCGCGAGCACCTGGCTGGTTACCTGCATGAAGGCTACGGCAACCTCAGCAATGAAGAGCTGGACGCCAACCCGGTCAAGGTGGCCATTGCCGGACGCATGATGCTGAAGCGTGTGATGGGCAAGGCGAGCTTTGCCACCATCCAGGACATGAGCGGACGCATCCAGCTCTACATCAGCGCCAATGACTCGGGCGAAGCCGCGGTGGAGGCGTTCAAGCATTATGATCTGGGCGACATCCTCGGCGCACAGGGCGTGCTGTTCAAAACCAAGACCGGCGAACTTTCCGTACGCGTCACCGCACTGCGTCTGCTGACCAAGTCGCTGCGTCCCTTGCCGGAAAAATTCCACGGCCTCACCGACCAGGAGCAGAAGTACCGCCAGCGCCATGTCGACCTGATCACCAACGAAGAGACGCGCCGCGTGTTCGCCATCCGCAGCAAGACCATCCAGGCGATACGCGAGTTCTTTGCGCGCCACGACTACCTGGAAGTGGAGACCCCGATGATGCACCCCATCCCCGGCGGCGCCTCGGCCAAGCCCTTTACCACCCACCACAATGCGCTGGATATGCAGCTCTACCTGCGTATTGCGCCCGAGCTCTACCTCAAGCGCCTGGTGGTGGGCGGCTTTGAAAAGGTATTCGAGATCAACCGCAATTTCCGCAACGAGGGCCTGTCGACACGGCACAACCCCGAGTTCACCATGATCGAGTTTTATGAAGCCTATCGCGATTACAAGTATCTGATGGACTTCACCGAAAAGCTGTTCGCCGAAGTGGCACGCAAGGTACTGGGCAGCACGGTGATCAGCTACCAGGGCCGCGAACTGGATCTTGGCAAGCCCTTTCATCGTCTCACCATGACCCAGGCCGTGCAGAAATTCCACCCGCAATTCACCGATGCGCAGCTGGGCAGCCGCGATTTTCTGCTGAACTGTTTGCAGGACCTGAAAGCCAAGTACCGTCCGGAAGATGCGGTGGGTGGATTGCAGCTGTCGCTGTTTGAAGAACTGGCCGAAGCCCATCTGTTCGAGCCTACCTTCATCATCGATTACCCCGCTGAGGCCTCGCCTTTGGCGCGCAGCAGTGATGCAAACCCGGCTATTACCGAGCGTTTCGAGCTGTTTATGGTGGGACGTGAAATCGCCAACGGCTTCTCCGAGCTGAACGACCCGGAAGATCAGGAAGCACGCTTCGACGCACAGGTGCGCGCCAAGGAAGCGGGTGACGAAGAAGCCATGTTCAAGGATGCGGACTACATCCGCGCACTCGAATACGGCCTGCCCCCCACTGCAGGCGAAGGCATCGGCATCGATCGTCTGGTGATGCTGTTGACGGACAGCAACAGCATCCGTGACGTCATCCTGTTCCCGCAGATGCGTCCGGAAGCTTAAGACTTGCCCATGCCTGACAGCAGCCTGCAACATAATCTGTTACAGCTGTACCCCATGCTGCGAGAACTGCCCGCAGCACAGCTGCATGACTTACTTGCCGCTGGCAGCATGCGTTTGCCTGGCGGCGCCATGGTGTTTGACGAGAATCAGGCATGCATGGGCTTTCCGCTTATTCTCTCGGGCAGCGTACGCGTAATCAAGGCGGCGCCCAGTGGCCGCGAGTTGCAGCTTTATCGAGTCGGCCCCGGTGAGAGTTGCATCCTCAGCAGCAGCTGTCTGCTCGGGCACGGCAACTATCATGCGCGCGGTCTGGTGGAGCACGAGGTCGAAATGCTGGTGCTACCCACAGCCGTGTTCAGAGCGTGGCTGGCGGAGCACGAATCGTTCCGCGATTACATCTTCAATCTGTTCTCCGAGCGCCTCACCGACCTGATGCAATTGGTCTCCGCAGTGGCTTTCCAGAAACTGGATCAGCGCCTCGCCGCCCTGCTCGCCGCAAAGCCCAACCCGATACACAGCACGCATCAGGCACTGGCCGATGAGCTGGGCAGCGTGCGCGAGATCGTCAGCCGGCTACTCAAGAATTTCGCCGAACAGGGCTGGGTCAAGCTGGGACGTGAGCAAATCGAAGTCACCGATGTGGCCGCATTAAAACGATTTTCCACACTTTAGTCAGCCGGTTCAGAGGTTGTGATAAGTCACAAACACGCGCGTCTTGGTCAGGCCTAGATCCAGAAAAAACTGTTCGACCAGCTTGCTGGCCGACTCCGGCCCGGCGATGTACACATCACCATCCGTCACCTCGGCATGTTCGTTCAATATGCCGCGCAGCAGGCCCAGCAGCGCCTCTTCACGGATGCCCGTCATGTGTGACAGATCGTGCCCTGCCAGCAGCGGCGTGTAATGAAAGTTATCCAGTGCATCGGCCCAGGCACGCGGGATATTGGGCAGATAAATGTTGCTTTCGGTCGAACCTATCCAGTAGAGGTGAATCGCCTCTGCCTCGTCGAGAGACATGGCATGTTCGATCAGGCTCTTGATCGGCGCAAAGCCCGTGTCCAGGGCAATGAAACAAAGCGGGCGGGAAGTTT
>JBGPPE010000232.1:0-2902 GCA_041488395.1 Gallionellaceae bacterium | reverse complement strand
GCATTGCCGGATGCGCAGCGCCAGGTAATTCTTTCCTTTTGCCACTACCTGGGGCGCCGAAGTCCAGCCTAATTCGTAGCGGATGGCTACGGCGAAATGGGTAGGGTTCACGATCACCGCGGTGGCCTTGGGAACCTGCTTCATCATGTTGCGCCGCAGGCGATCGCGCATGATGCGCCGGATCCGCATTTTCATCTGCGGGTTGCCTTCGGTCTCCTTGAATTCCTCCTTAATTTCCTGGCGGCTCATGCGCAGATCCTGGGAGTACCGCCGACGCATGCGGACCAGCTCGATCGAGCCGAACAACATGAACAGTCCCGCGCCCCGCCATAACAGCGTCGTGAGAGAAGCGCCCACTTGCCGCGCGCCCATCTCCACGCCCTCCAGCGGCAGAGCGAAATTCTCCGCAAAGTGATCGCGCGAAATGAAGTACACCGCGGCGCCAAACACCGGCAGCATCACCAAAGCCTGAATCAATGCGGGAATATTCTGACGGGGCAATTCGCGAAGACGCGACAACGGACTCAATCGCTTAAAATCAGGGCTGATTTTCTTCAGGCTCAACCCGAACCGGGTCACCATGAGTTGCGCCGCCAGGGTAATGCCCACCAGCGCGCCGGCGACTGAGACCAGTGGAAGACCCACGCGAAACAGCAGATCCGCCGAAATATGAATGAAGTCGGTAGTTTGCAGACTCGCCGAGAACGCGCGCGCTAATAGGAACCCCATGGTCTGGCGGGTCTGCTGCAGCCATGTCTCTCCCCACATCGTCACCATGGCGATGAATGCCAAAAATTGAACCGCCGCCACGAACTGCCTGGCCGTTGGGAACTGACCTTCACGCCGCGCTTGCTGACGCCGCCGCGCGGTGGCCTGTTCTGTCTTTTGGCTTCGGTCGCTCATCTGAGTGCCTGCATGATCAGAACCCCGCTGCCACCGCCACGCGTGCAAGCACCTGCTCGGCGTAGCCGCGATAGACACGGGGGAACAAGACAGCCATCGAGGCCAGCAACACAATCGTGGCCATCATTTTTACCGGAAACGCCAGGATCAGAAGTTGCAATTGCTGATTCAACTTGCCCAGCAGCGCCATGGCGACATCCACCAGCAGCAGCAGGGCCAGTACCGGCATGGCGAGGCGCAAACCTACGGAAAACATTCCCGCGCCTAGTTTCACGATCTTTTCAGCGCCAGCCGGCGTGAGCACAAAGGATCCCGGCGGAAACGTATCCAGACTGCGGGCAAATGCACGGATCACTTCACGGTGGAGGCCCAGCGCGAAAAACAGCAGACCACCGGTTAACTGCGCAAAGACAACCAGGATGCCTGAGTCGGCTTGCGTCGTAGGATCCACGGTAGAGGCATACGCATATCCGGCTTGCAAGCCGATGATCTGGCCCGCCATCAGAAATGCCTCGTTGAGAACCGCAACCGCCACTCCGATCGTCAATCCCAGAGCCAGTTCCGCAATCATGGCGACGACCATGGCGCCGATGTATGGCGCTGCCAGATTGGCTTGCGGCCAGCGCGGAAACAGGGCCAGGGTGAAGCTCAGCGCCAGCACCACCCGCGCCATGCCCGGGCTTGCGTTGATGCCGGGCAGCGGCACAAAAACAAATGCGCCTCCAACCCGTGCGAACACCAGCACGAAGCCGAGTACCGTCGGAAGCGCCAATGTCAGTTGAGCGGGCACCAGGTTATCTCGCGTACCTTCCCAGATCGCTCAGCATGAGAATCGTATAGCTGGTCATCTTGTTAAGCATCCAGGGCATCAGCAGCACCGTCCCGAATAGAAACGCCACCAGGCGGGGCATGGTGCTGAACCCGGTGTCCTGGATGGATGTCACGATTTGGATCAGACTGACCACGATGCCCGCCGCAAAGCCGATCAGCAGCAGCGGCCCGCCGACCCAAAACGTCAGCATCAGCGCCTGACGAAGAATTTCAACTACTAACTCGGGAGTCATTTGTTTTTACGTGTAAAAGCTCTTCATCAACGAGCCCAGCACCAGGTTCCATCCGTCCACCAGCACGAAAAGCAAAATCTTGAACGGCGCCGAAATCATCACCGGCGGCAGCTGCATCATGCCCAGTGACAGCGTCACCGACGCAACCACCAGGTCGATAACCAGGAACGGCAGAAACAGTACGGCGCCGATTTGAAAGCCGGCTTTCAGCTCCGACAGAATGTACGCCGGGACCAGGACCTTGAGGTCGAGCTCGCCGGGATTGTGCGGCGACGGGGAGTGCGACACCTCCAGAAACAGGGCAACGTCTTTCTCACGCGCGAACCGTACCAGAAAAGCCTTCAACGGCTTGGAGCCCTCGTCAAAAGCCTGCTGGTAGGTCAGTTGATTTTTCTCCATCGGCTCCCATCCCTTGTGGTACATCTCTGCGGCTACCGGGTTCATGATCAGGATGGTCAGGAAAAGGGACAGGCCGATAAGCACCTGGTTGGAAGGCGTGGATTGCGTTCCGAGCGCCTGGCGCAGGAAGTGTAGCACCACCGTAATGCGCAGAAAGGGCGTGACCGACATCACCACCGCCGGCAGCAGCGTCAGCAGCGTCATCAGGAGCACGATCTGCATCGGGACGCTCAGAGAGGTGCTGGCTCCGCCGCCGCTGGGAGTGCTGATTCCAAATAACGAGGATGCTGTAGCTGGCGGTGCGGCGTGTCCAAGCCCGGCCGCCGCCAGGAGCAGGCAGCAGCGTCGGGTCTGGCGGATGAGGTGGCGCAGCTTCATCGTCCGGCTTCCTCGCAAGACGGCGCGATTACCGTTTCGGCAGATGGGCTCCAGGCCAGCCGCTCGATCATCGTGCAACCCGAAGGAGACAATGCCAGCAGAATGGCGTGGTCGGCCACTCGAACCAGGTGAACGGAGTGTTGTGGCGCGAGCGGCAG
>JBGPPE010000231.1:0-2903 GCA_041488395.1 Gallionellaceae bacterium | reverse complement strand
CAGGAATGTTTCCAGCCTGTCCACGGTGAAGCTCAGCATCTCTTCGCTCAGGCCGGGGTATACGCCGATCCAGAAGGTGTTGTTCATGATGGTGTCAGTATTGCTCAACGTGCCTGAGATACGGAAATTCCTGCCTATCATGTAAGGCTGGCGTGTCAGGTTGCCGGCAAACAGCAGGCGTGTGCCGATCTTGTGCTCATCCAGGTATTGCAGCAGGTCAACGCGCTTCACCCCGGCGTTATCGCGCAGCGTAATGGGGAAGCCAAACCACGATGGCGCACTATTCGCGGTAGCCTCAGGCAGGATGAGGAATTCCTCGCAGCTCTTCAGGCGTTCCTTCAGGAAGGCAAAGTTGCGCTTGCGTGCGGCAGTAAAATTTTCCAGCCGGTCCATCTGCGCCAGCGCGCAGGCGGCCTGCATGTCGGAGATCTTCAGGTTGTAGCCCAGGTGCGAATAGGTGTACTTGTGGTCATAGCCCTCGGGCAGGTCGCCCAGCTTCTGGCAGAAGCGTTTGCCGCAGGTGTTGTCCTTGCCCGGGCCACAGTAGCAATCCCGGCCCCAGTCGCGGAATGACTCGATAATCTTTTTGAGTTCATCGTTGCTGGTAAACACCGCACCGCCTTCACCCATGGTGATGTGGTGCGCCGGGTAGAAGCTCAGTGTGCCGATATCGCCGAAAGTACCTGCAAGGCGGTTGATGGATGATGGTTGATTGCGTGAGGTGTAGGTGGAGCCGAGTGCGTCGCAGCAGTCCTCGATCAGCCATAACTTGTGTTTCTTCGCCAGCGTGGTGATAGTGTCGAGGTCGTAGGGGTTGCCCAGGGTGTGCGCCAGCATGATGGCCTTGGTCTTGGGGCTGATCGCAGCTTCGATCTTGGCGGGGTCGATGTTGTGAGTCGGGATGTGTACGTCCACAAAAACAGGCACGGCACCAAATTGCAAAATCGGATTAACCGTAGTGGGGAAACCTGCCGCGACCGAAATGACTTCATCGCCGGGTTTGACGGCGCGCTCACCCAGCTTGGGCGAGGTGAGGGCAGAAAAGGCCAGCAGGTTGGCGGAAGAGCCGGAGTTGGTAGTGAGTACATGCTTGACGCCCAGGAACTCGGACAGGCGCTTTTCAAAGGCGTCGTTGAAGCGGCCGGTGGTAAGCCAGCCGTCGAGGGAAGCCTCGACCATGTTTTTCAGTTCGTTCGCGCCGAGTACCTTGCCGGAGGGCGGGACCACACTCTTGCCTGCCTCAAATTTGTTGGGTGCGTAGGCGAGGTCTGCATACTGCTGAACCAGGTCGGCGATCTGTGCACGTAGCTGTTCTTTGTTTGGTGTTGTCATAATGATTTACCATGCATGTATTGCGTAATTTGTTCCAGTGATGTCCTGCGCATGTCTTCTTTTGTCAGGTAGGCGCGCTGCCAGGCAATGATCATTTCCAGCGTATGCTCCAGGTTCCAGCGCGGATGCCAGTCCAGACGCATCTTGGCCTTGGAGCAATCCAGCTTCAGGTAATGGGCTTCGTGCAGATGCTGGCCGGCATCGAGTTGCCAGCTGGCTCCGGCACCCCACAGGCGGGTGAGGTGCTCGACGATCCATTGCACGGGGCGCGCGTCTTCGTCATTGGGGCCGAAGTTCCAGCCCTCGGCGTAGCTGGTGCCCTCTTCATATAGTTTCTGTGCCAGCGCCAGATAACCGGAGAGCGGCTCCAGTACGTGTTGCCAGGGGCGAATCGCATGCGGGCTGCGGATCACCACCGGGCGCTTCTCGCTGATGGCACGCAGGATGTCGGGAATCAGGCGGTCGTCCGCCCAGTCGCCGCCGCCGATGACATTGCCGGCGCGCACCGAGGCCAAGGCCACGCGGTGCTCGCTGTATTTCTCCGGATTGAAATAGGAGTTGCGATAAGCCGAGGCCACCAGTTCGGCACAGCCCTTGCTGCTGCTGTAGGGGTCGTAGCCGCCCATCGCTTCGTTCTCGCGATAGCCCCATACCCATTCCTTGTTGTCATAGCACTTGTCGCTGGTGACGTTGACCACGGCACGCACGCTGGGCGTTCTGCGCACTGCTTCGAGCAGGTGCACGGTGCCCATCACGTTGCTGGAATAGGTTTCTACCGGGTTGATGTAGGAGTAACGCACCAGCGGCTGTGCCGCCATGTGGATCACGATGTCGGGTGTCGCGGTTTGCATGGCGCGCATCAATGCCTCGCCATCGCGGATGTCGCCGATGATGGAGGTCATGCCCTGGCCGACATGCGCCACTTCAAACAGGCTGGGGTTGGTGGGGGGCTGCAGCGCATAACCGGTGACGTTCGCCCCCATCTGCTGCAGCCACAGGCTGAGCCAGCTGCCCTTGAAGCCGGTATGCCCGGTGATAAACACTTTTTTTCCGTGGAAAAAAGTGTTGGTTGATGGTTGATGGATGATGGTTGATGTCATTGTGTTGTTCGTTTTATCTGGCTGTTGCGCAAGGCAGAAATTCTTTTTACCAGTTCGATGATGGACGGCCGCATCGCAGTGTATTCGGTTTCCTGCAAGAATCCCAAATCTAGCGAGAGTTGGCATTGTGAATCAAGTTCAAGCAAAGAGCCAAAAGCCATTTGCGAAAAATGTGCCTGGTCGCGTGCGCTGGTTCGGCCGCATCCTTCGGCAAGATTGGACATCACCGACACACTCGCCCTGCGCATCTGATCGACCAGACCAAATTTTTCTTCTTTTGGAAAGGCCGAGGTAAGGCTATATATGCGTTGCCAATGCCTTGCTCAGTTGCCAGACTTCCAGTTTTTCATGGGGTAAAGCGGTTGATGGTTGATTGTTTATGGTTGAACCCATGTCGTCATCACATTTTGATTAACCGTCAACTATTAAGCAATCAATTATCAACAATAAGCCATAAGCTATCATCAGCTT
>JBGPPE010000230.1:0-2907 GCA_041488395.1 Gallionellaceae bacterium | reverse complement strand
GCAGACATCATCGCGGCCCTCCGTAAAAAAGGCATCACACTTGCAGGTCTGGCTCGGGCATACAAATTAAAAAGCTCAAGTACGCTATCGCATACATTCCAGCGCAGCTACCCCCTTAACGAAAAACGCATTGCCGATGCCATTGGGGTACACCCCAAGGTGATCTGGCCATCGCGCTATAACGCTGATGGGTCAGTTAAGCCACGCGGATGTCGTGCGGTGCAGTTTAACGCAACCACAATGGCGCGCAATAGCAAGACCACTGCCGCAGATAGCAGATTAGCGAAGGTGATCTGACATGCGCCGCATTGTTGACACCCTATCCGGCGACCTGTTCGCCAGCGTTCCGCAGGCGCACCCCATGACCCCGGGAGCATGGCGCTTTCGCGGGGAAATCGCCCATGTCATGGGCGAGGCCATCAAGGCATGTCAAAAGGATCGCTACCAGGTGGCAGCTGACATGAGCCGCCTGCTGGGCCGCGAGATATCCGTCAACACGCTGGACAAGTACACATCTGAAGCATCAGAAGATCACATTCCAAATTTGGAGACAGCCATCGCTTTTGATGCTGCCACCGAACAGATGGCGCTGGCCAACTTCTTCGCCAGTAAGCTCGGAGGCCGTGTATTGCCAGGCAAGGAATCACTACTGGCAGAGCTGGGCAGGCTTGAGCAGATGAAGGGCGAGATCGCCCGTCAGGAGAAGGTGATCAAACGCGTGCTGGGGGAAAATCAATGATCGATCGCGTCGACATAAATTCCATAGCAATCGCACTTGGCATTAGCCGCCAAGCAAGCGACAAGCGTGCGGCCAAAGAGGCATGGACGTTTGAAGAGATCCCATTCAGGGGAGGAAAGAAGCGATTTTATCCCCTGTCGACGCTTCCAAAAAATCTGCGTGAAGCCTTCCTGATCCATACAGCTAAAAGCACCACCACAGTGGTGCCAGCGCAGAGCACTGCCGTGGCCACGGCAGTGCCGGTCGCCCACGAACTGAAAGACTGGCAGCGCAAAACTGCCGAGGCGCGCAGCGCCATTATTAACGAGATCAAACGTCTATCCGCTGCGGCAGGTATGGAAAAGGCGATACAAGCCGTGATTGCACTGGCCATCAATGGCGAGCTGCCGGAGCAGCTGCAGCGGCTGGTGCCTTTGGCCAATGCAAAGGCAGGGTCGGAGGGTAAGCGCACATTGTCTCGCACCTCAATTTATCGCTGGATGAAGGAAGCCGAGCACGGCTTTTCCGCTCTGGCACCCAAGAATAATGAAAGCATAAAGGTACCCGCTTGGGCACAAGCACTGCTGGCGCTGTATCAGCGGCCACAGAAACCAACCCTCAAGAAATGCCTGGATGATCTGGCTGATGTATTGCCTGAAAACGTCTCAGCACCATCCTACTGGGCCGCACAGCGCTTTATCGACAAGATGAGCAAGCTCGATCTTGCCCGTGGCCGCATGCTGCCACGTGAGCTGAAGAACGTGCGCGCCTTTGTGCGCCGCGATACCAGCCACATGTGGCCCGGCGACTGCTACACCTCGGACGGCCACAAATTCGATGCTGAAATCGCACACCCGAAACACGGCCGCCCGTTCCGCCCTGAAATCACCAGCGTGCTGGACATCGCCACCCGCCGCTGCGTGGGCTGGAGCGTTAACCTGGCTGAATCCACCTGGGCGGTGCTGGATGCGCAGCGCCATGCCGTTGAAACCTGCGGCATCAATGCGCTGCACTATGTAGACAACGGCTCTGGCCAGAAGAATGAGCTGATGAGCGATGAGGTCACCGGCTTCATGGCGCGACTTGGCATTACGCTCACGCATAGCCTGCCCTACAACTCACAGGCACGCGGCCTGGAAGAGCGCAGCCACCAGAGCATCTGGGTGCGCGGCGCAAAAGAGCTGCCCACCTACATCGGCAACGGCATGGATCGCGAGGCCAAGCAGGTCGCCTTCAAAATCACCAGAAAAGACATCAACGCCGTCGGCACCTCGCGCCTGCTGATGCAGTTCCCCGAGTTCCTGAAATGGTGCGAAGCCCAGGTTGAAAACTACAACAACCGCCCGCACCGTGGCCTGCCCAAGATGGCGGACCCTGTAACCGGCAAGCAACGCCACCAGTCCCCAATGGAAGCATGGGCTGCAGCCATGACCGAGGGATGGGAGCCGGTAATGCTCAAGCCGGGCGAAGCCGCTGACCTGTTTCGCCCTTACAAAATTGGCAAGACACACCGCGCCGAAGTGCGCCTGTTCGGCAATATCTACTTCAACCGCGAGCTGGAGAATTACCACGGCGAGCAAGTGCGCATCGGCTACGACATCCACGACGGCAGCCGCGTCTGGGTGCGCGATCTGGAGGGTCGCCTGATCTGCGTGGCCGAGTTTGAGGCCAACAAACAAGCCTACTTCCCGCAATCGCAGATCGACGTGGCCAACCGTAAACGTGCAGAAGGCCGTATCAAGCGCGCCGAGGCACATATCGAAGAGGCCGAGGCAGAACTAAACCCGCCGCTGGTTATCGAGCACCAGGCTGCGGTCACCGTGCCGGTGTTTGAGTTCCATGAAATTCCCGAGCCGGTATTGATCCCCCACCCCGGTGTGCAGCAGATCGCCGCCGCACCGCTGCCTGAGAACGCAGCCTACCTGCCGGTACCGCGCCCCATGTTTTCCAGCGACTCCGCGAAATACCGCTGGCTTAAAACAAACGCCAGCCAGGTCACCGAGCAGGACAACACCTGGCTCGACTGGTACTGCAACACCGGGGAGTGGGAGGACTTGTTCGGAGAGGGTTTTGAGGTGGCTGCCAGATAGGTGTAACTACCTGGCAGCCGGAGAAGCAGTAGCACTGTGTAGTAACTACGAAAGGGAGTTTAAAAGTGAAGAAGGTCTTTGTAAAGAACATCAGCAACT
>JBGPPE010000229.1:0-2931 GCA_041488395.1 Gallionellaceae bacterium | reverse complement strand
TTTGTCGCCGACTTCATTGGCCACATCAACATGCTCGATGCGCAGGTGGTAGAGGCCGCGCATGGCCACACGCGGCTGTCCATTGCCGGCCTCGGCGAAGTCATCGCCTCGCCGCACAGCGGCGTGGTGGCCGGCACCAAGGGCACCTTTGCCATCCGCCCGGAGCAGGTGCGGCTGGGTACGCATGGCGAAGTCAGCGAGCTGAAAAATCATTTCCCCGGCACGGTACACAACTTCCTCTATCGCGGCGATGTCACCGTGTTCAAGGTGCAGCTGGAGAATGGCCTGTTGATCGAGGCATTGCTGCCCAACTCGGCGCCGGGGCGCGCCGAGCTGTACGAGGCGGGCGATGCGGTGCGCGTGGGCTGGCGCCATGATGCTGGGGTGTTCTTGCATGACTAAGGATCGTCATTCCCGCCTGTGCGGGAATGACGGCTTCTGCAACGGTCTCTGTCATGAAATATGAAAACGACTAATAGCCAACCCGAAGAACATATCAAGCTGACCACCGCCGCGCGCCTGAGCAAATGGCTGGTGAGCGGCCCGCCATTTGTGTTCCTGCTGCTGTTCTTCGTCGCCCCCGGCATCATCATGGTGGTCGCCTCGTTCCGCTACCCCGGTGAATTCGGCGCACTGGCGCCGATCAGCGCACCTGACCCCCACACCCTGCAGGGCTTCACGCTGGAAACCTACCGGTTCTTTTTCAGCGACACCCTCTACAGCGAAATCCTGTTCAAATCCTTTCTGGTTGCACTCGCCACCACGCTGATCTGCCTGGTTATGGCTTACCCGCTGGCGTTGCTGATCGCACGCAGCCCCAAAAAAAGCCGTGACCTGATGTTGCTGCTGGTGGTGTTGCCCTTTGCCAGCAGCTTCCTCATCCGTGTGTACGCCTGGATGATATTGCTGGGTCCGCAGGCCGCGCTCAGCCGGGCGGTCAACGGAATGCTCGGAGCGCTCGGCATGGATCCGGTGCATCTGCTGTTCTCGCCTTTCGCGGTGCTGATTGCCATGGTGTATGTGCACCTGCCGTTCATGGTGTTGCCGCTCTACACCAACCTGGAAAAACATGACCCCAGCCTGCTCGATGCCGCACAGGATCTCGGGGCGAACGGCTGGCAGCGGTTCTGGCAAGTCACCTTTCCCATGTCTATACCGGGCATTCTTTCTGGCTCTGCCCTGGTGTTCATCCCGGTGCTGGGCATGTTCGCCATCCCCGACATCCTCGGCGGCACCGGCGATATGCTGATCGGCAACCTGATCAAGGAACAGTTCCTCGCCACGCGCGACTGGCCGTTCGGCTCCACACTGTCCATCATGCTGACACTGCTGGTACTGCTGTGCGTGTGGCTGGCGGTGAGGCTGGGCAGCACGAAAGGACGTTATGCTTAACGACTCTGTATTGGGCGCTGCAAAGCTTGTCGCCACCGGCTTTACCGGCACGCGGCGTCGCGGCCTGGGGTTGTGGGTGGCAGCACTGCTGGTGTATGCCTTTCTCTATTTGCCGCTGGTCATCGTCGTCGCCTATTCCTTCAATGATTCGCGCCTCAATGCCGAATGGGTGGGGTTTACCTGGCAATGGTACGAGGTGCTGCTGCATGACGATGACATGCTGCAGGCAGCTGGCAACTCGCTGTTTATCGCGCTGGTGTCCAGCAGCATCGCCACGCTGCTCGGTACCATGGCGGGCACCGCCATGCAGCGCTATGGCATGCGCGTGCTGGCCTTCATGGTGCTCACCCCGGTGGCGATGCCGGAAATACTGCTGGGCGTGTCGCTGCTGCTGTTCTTCATCCAGGTGCTCAACCTCACCTTGGGCATGCTCTCCATCATCCTGGCGCACATCACCTTCTCCATCGGTTTTGTTGCGGTGATCGTGCACGTCCGCCTGTCCGGCATGGACGAGAGCATCTTCGAAGCAGCGCGCGACCTCGGTGCCACACCGTGGAAGACCTTTTTCCACATCACCTTTCCGCTCATCCTGCCCGGCGTGATCGCCGGCTGGCTGATGGCCTTTACTCTCTCCATCGACGATTTCGTCATCACCTTTTTTACCGCCGGCGTCGGCATCTCCACCCTGCCGCTGCGCATCTACTCGATGATCAAGATCGCCGTCACGCCCGAGGTGAATGCGGTATCCACCATCCTCATGCTGCTGACCCTGGTGATGATCGTGCTGGCGACAAAATTTGCACCGGATGTGTTGAAGGGGAAGGCATGAAAATCTCTCACCACAGAGACACAGAGACACAGAGGAAACCCAACCCTGTCTGTGCAAGTGTGGTGCGTAGTTCGGCAATCGTTGCCGAAGGAATATTTGAATATCAGGGAGTGGTGGAAAGGGGAAATTTTTACAAGGTATTTATCTTCCTCTGTGTCTCTGTGTCTCTTATGAAACTACTAGCCATTCGACTAAGCTGCCAAAAGACGGCAGCCAAGTCGCTGGTTATGTGGTTAATGGTTTTCAATCCCGCCCAGGCAGCCGACGAGCTCCATCTCTACAACTGGAACAACTACATCTCGGCAGAAACCATAGAGCGCTTCGAGGCACAGTGCAGTTGCAAAGTCGTGCAGGACTACTACTCCGACAATGAGGAAATGCTGGCCAAGCTCGCCGCCGGCGCCAGCGGCTACGACATCATCGTGCCCACCGGCAACGCGGTGGAAGCGCTGATCCGCCAGCAGGCGCTGCGCCCGCTGGACAAGGCCAGGCTGCCGCATCTGAACAATATCAACCCAGCCTACCTCGACACGCCCTTCGATCCGGGCAACCGCTACTCAGTGCCGTATGCCTATACGCTTACCTTGCTCGGTTACAACGTGCAGAAAATGCAGGAGCTGGGCCTGCCCACCGACAGCTGGGCGCTGATCTTCGAGCCGCGCTATCTGAAAAAATTGCAGGGCCGCGTCACCGTGCTCGACAGCCAAAGA
>JBGPPE010000228.1:0-2959 GCA_041488395.1 Gallionellaceae bacterium | reverse complement strand
CCTTGCTGAAATGCTGACGATTGAGCGCAGCACCCACGTTTTTAATGCTTTTAACCAATTGACACCTCCGTACACATTGTCTACTTTCTAATGTGTCCGGAAAAGCCGGGTTACCTCAGGTTCGACAATTACATGCGCCATGCCAGACAACTCGGTCGCCAACTCTTGAGTATCAGTCACATGCCCCCCGCCAAATTGGGCGCTAACATAAACAATAGGTAGATAGGAGCCAGCTCGCCCCTTAATGCAATCTGCTGCGAACTCAATGTCTGAGCCTTTCAACATAACAGGAGAGCTTGAAACCAGCAGCGTGCCATCTATTCCGCCACCAAGTTTGTTTAACAATACTTTGATAATGACAGGCTTCTTCGCGCTGGGAAGTCTGGCTGCCGGATGTAATGATTCACACGTAATACGCACACTGACCCAATTTGACGATTGCTGCCCCGAAAATACAAGCGAAGTAACCCATTCAAGATCGCCATCAGTTTTCTTGTATCGAATTGCAACTGAGTCGCTATGTTGCGTTTGAGAGCTTAGAGATTCTATGGTTTCGGAACCATGACTAAATGACCATTCCACAGCTCTTCCAAGATCATTTAGGTCCTGTGGCCTAAGATTGGTGTGGCGTGAGCCGAGAATCCACTCACGAACGGCGTCTGAAAAATCTTTTGGTTGCTTTGATTGTTCAACAGGAAATTCCATCGAAAAAGAGAGCATGCATTTCTCCGTAAAGAGCTAACAGTTATTAGGACAACCCGCCTGCACATGCAAGTAGTACGGGCCATTCATCACGGCTTTCCCCGCCAGATTCGGCGTCTCAGCAAACATCTCCGGCGCGTTCATCGCCTCCACACGGGTTTCCGGCAATTTTAAGCTGCCGCCGTTGCTCAGGCGCGGGGTGTATTCCACGGTCCATTTTCCCTTGAGCCAAACTCGTAACAGGCACGATGCGAATCTGGGATTCTGGCCGAGGTATCTGGTCGTAGCAAGTGCGGATTGCAATTACCCGGATGGCATAGGCAAAACATCCCGGGCCGTTCGTAATAAACATAGCTGGCAAAGCCAGCGAAGTCGAAGGGATCAGGGCGAACAGTGCTGCTGCAATACTTAGGTCGTGGACTTGTCGAGGCGGTCGATAAAGCCCTGCAATTCTTTGGGCAGGGGCGCCGTCAGGCTGAGCGGCTCGCCGGTAAGCGGGTGATTGAAAGAAATCGAGTGGGCATGCAAGAACATGCGTTTGAGGCCCTGCTTCATCAGCTCCTTGTTGCGGGCGAAGTCGCCGTATTTGTCGTCGCCGGCGATGGGGAAACCGAGATGGGACAGGTGCACGCGGATCTGGTGGGTGCGGCCGGTTTTGAGCTGTGCTTCGAGCAGGGTGAATTGCGGCCAGCTTTTCTGCAGGGTAAAGATGGTGTGCGAGGCCATGCCGTCTTCACGCACCATGACGCGCTTTTCGCCTTGCGGGGTGTCGAATTTGTGCAGGGGCAGCTTGACGTGCTGTTTGGCGTTTTTCCATTGCCCCAGCACCAGGGTGTAGTAACGCTTGTCGCTTTGGCCTTCGCGCATGATTTCGTGCATGGCGGTGAGGGCGGAGCGTTTCTTCGCCAGCAGCAGCACGCCGGAGGTTTCTCGATCCAGCCTGTGCACCAGTTCGAGGAATTTGGCCTGCGGACGGGCGCTGCGCAGCTGCTCGATAACGCCGAAGCTCACCCCGCTGCCGCCATGCACCGCCACGCCAGCGGGCTTGTTGATGGCCAGAATCGCATCATCTTCATAAATAACGGGAAATTCCACGGCAGGGACATATTCCTGGGCTTCCTTTTCGGCGACCCGTACTGGCGGAATGCGTACCTGGTCGCCCATCTGCAGGCGGTAGGTCTGATCCACGCGTTTTTTGTTCACGCGCACCTCGCCGCTGCGCAAAATGCGGTAGATATGGCTTTTTGGCACCCCTTTAAGGTATTTACACAGGAAGTTGTCGATACGCTGGTCGCAGCTACCCTCGTCGATCTCGGTCCAGGTAACAGATTCTTTGCTTAAACCATTCATTTTGAATATACTTCGTAGCGCGCGTGTTGGGTAATAAGGCAAGCGGGATGTTAATTCCCCGTAAGCCCGGAGTTACAGTGACCCAGAGTCACAGTGAACTTAGAGCAGGCAGATTTGCCGCCGACCGTTCCAACCGCCATCCGGTTAATGTCACTCACCGGGACAAGCAGTGATAGTAATTGATTTGCGCGCTCAAAGCACCTGTGGATTTTGCCCGTGCCGCCCCTACTGAACACCGGCGGCACTATTGATACAAGACAAACTAGTAACGAGACCAATACCTTGCAGATTCGTTGTTATAGAAATTTCAACACTGTCAGTAGCAAACCAGATCTCGCGCGCGGCTAGCCGCGTGTAGTTGTGTCTTGCCCGTGTCTGAGCGCGGGAGAGAATAAAAATGAAACGCATGTTATTTAATGCGACACAGCCGGAAGAACTCCGTGTCGCCATTGTCGATGGTCAAAAACTGATTGATCTGGACATTGAATCCGCCGGCAAGCAGCAATGCAAAAGCAACATCTACAAAGCAGTTATCACCCGCATCGAACCCAGTCTTGAAGCAGCTTTCGTGGACTACGGCGGCAATCGCCACGGCTTCCTCCCTTTCAAAGAAGTATCCCCCAATTATTACCTGAACGAAGGCGGCGGCCGCCCCAGCATCAAGGAAGCATTGCGCGAAGGCCAGGAACTGCTGGTGCAGATCGAAAAAGACGAGCGCGGCAACAAGGGCGCAGCGCTGACCACCTATATCAGCCTGGCCGGCCGTTACATCGTGCTGATGCCGAACAACCCTAGCGGTGGCGGCGTTTCACGCCGCATCGAGGGCGAAGACCGCAACGAACTGCGCGACATTCTGGCCCAGCTCGAAGTACCCTCCGGTTCCAGCATCATCGCCCGCACCGCCGGT
>JBGPPE010000227.1:0-2968 GCA_041488395.1 Gallionellaceae bacterium | reverse complement strand
CATTTGAGCTTCGGCGAAATCGAGGAAGGTTTTGTCGAGTTCGCCCCCTATCGCGGCAAGTGCCGTTTCCATAACTGTCACCATACGCATGAACCTGACTGCGCGTTGAAACAGGCCGTGATTGATGGAAAAATTGACGCGCGCCGACTTAAACTGTTTCAGGACATCAGCTCGGAAAAACTCAAACCAGCGTACTGACCTGCGGCCACTGCAGCAGTCACAACAACTACCCGTAATCATGCTGAAAAGCTTTGTGCATTCCTGCAGCTGCGCTCACAACGCCCTTGAAAGCATGGCCCTGCTCGCAGCAACCATCTGGCTAATCTGCTTGCTCTCGCCCATGGCACGCGCCGAAGAGAGCGCAGCACCCGCCCCAGGCCTGGGGGAAGGCAACAAGGCGGAAGTCATGTGGGAATTCGATCCTTATTACACCGATGTAGCGCTGTATGCTCCGCTTACCAGCACTCCCATCCCCACCATTACTTCAGACAGCGAAAGCGAGATTTACAGCAAGCTCATCGAAGGCTCCGCCATTCCGCGCTACATGCTGCTGGAGGCCAGTATTTACCCGATGCCGATACTGGGAACCTATCTCAAGAGCCACACGCCGGGTTTCTACAATCAGGGCGAGATCGGCCACAGCGGCATCAACATCATCGAATCTGCCACCGCCGGCTTCCAGGAGCCATGGGCGGTATCCGCCTTCTTCGGCAACATCGCCAAGCTGGTGCGTCCGGGAGAAACCCGCAGCGGCACCAACATGGGCTACACCGGTTACCTGGTCAGCGCCGGCAGCAAGCACATCAAGGACAATGTGCTGATTGCCGACAACTGGTATGAGCTGGAGTGGAAGATCAAGGGCAAGCGCGACTACCCGAACGAGAAACTGCAATGGAGTTTCCGAGTGGGCGGAAAATTTCACGACAACCCCGATATTAGCAATGTGTACTACGTCAGCCTCCACCGCAACAACCTGGATGCCAGCTCACCGTTCCTGCACTGGGTAAAGAATACCGAGTTCGATCTCAAGCTGCACTTCTCGCAACATGACGGCGAACTGGTACGCGCCGAACTGATCGCCGGCAAGAAATATCCGCTGGCCGAAAAAGACTACACCCCGACACTAAGCCTGGGTTTCGTCTGGACCAGCCCGAATGAATACAGCGGTGCCCTGCTGGATCGCAGCAAAAACATGGTTACGCTGGTGATCCGTCCATCCATCGAGTTTTAGTGAGAACCTCTTGCCTGAATCGGCTAGTGGCGGCAGTGGCAATAGACAAATTTCTGTTCCACTCCCGCAGGCGTGCGGTGCATTTCATTCTCGCTTTTGAGCAGCCCGAACCCGGCGCCGAATTCACCATGCAGTGCTTGCGGGCTGTAACGCACAATATCCAGTCCGCTGCATTTCAGCGGCCCGTCTTCGGCAAAGGTGGCGATGATCACATGTCCGCCCGGCTTGACTGCGTGCCGTACGGCCGCAACATAACGCGCGCGATCCTGTGCGGCGGTCAGGAAATGAAACACCGCACGGTCGTGCCATACGTCCACGCTGGCTTGCGGCAGGTGCAATTGCGTGATATCCGCTTCGACCCAGTGCACCTGGGCGGCCGACTTGCCGAGTCGTACCTGCGCAGCTTTTAACGCCGCAGCAGAAATATCCAGCACACTCAGACTGGCATAGCCGGCATTGAGCAAATCATCCACCAGTACCGAGGCGCCACCGCCCACGTCCAGAATATGCGCAGCTAGCGGTACGCCGGTATTGCGAATAAATTGCAGCGACATTTCTGCATGCTGTTGAAACCAGCCCACCTGATCTGTCTGCCGGGTCTGGTAGATATTTTCCCAGTGGTTCTTGGCAGACATGATTACGCTCCAATCCAGCTTGCCATGCTCGCCAGCCCCAGCAGCAACAGGGCAATCAGCCAGAACACCAGTGCACGCCAGACCAGACCAACGGTGCTTTGCATGTAGTCGGCATCCGCCTCGTCACCCACCCCCACCTCAGGGCGCTCCAGCAACTCACCATCCTGCACGATATTCATGCCCAGGCGCACCCCGAGTGCGCCCGCACCACTTGCCAGCACGACGCCTGCTTCGGGGTCGGGCCAGCTTTGTGCCTGGTTGCGCCAGCAATACACCGCATCCTCAAAATCGCCAACAATGGCAAATGTGCTGGCGAGCAAACGTATCGGCAGCCATTCCAGCACGCTGTAAATCTGCACGGCAAACACGCCAAAATCGCCCAGCTCCGCACTGTCCTGCTGCCCCCAGCGTATATTCAGGAATTGCGCCAGGCGATACAGGATTGCGCCGACTGGCCCCAGCCCCAGCACCATGAAAATAACAAACCAGACCACCACGCCAAACACATTGCGATGCGCGGCCAGCAGCGCCTGCTCGATGGTAAGACGGGCAATCTCCTCGCCGTTCAGTTCGTCGCATGGCACACCGCGCCAGGCAGACAACAGCTTGCGCGCCTGATCCATATCCTTGTTGCGCAAGGCCTTGTGGATATCGGTGAAATAGTGGCTGAACTGGCGGAACCCCATGGTCAGGTACAGCACCAGCACGCAGAACGCCCACGCAAAAATCACATGCTGCTGTGCCAGTATCCAGTACAGCGGCACGGTCACGCACAAGGGCAGGAAGACCGCAAGCAGCCAGGCAATCTTGCCGTGCTTGTGTTCGCCGGCATTGAAATGCTGCTGAAAAAAATCGGCGTAAGCCCTCACCCACTCGTGCAGGTATTTGCGCGCAGAGAGTGGGTGCATCTGCTCAAGCAGCAGGGCGGCGATCAAGGACAATAAACTCATGGCATCTCGACAGAATGGGTACACAGTTGATCAGCGCAAGATACCACACAGCTGCCTTCAGGTTAAGCCTGCCGCGGCCCGCAGCAGCCAATTCATGGTGAGCGCGGCAACGAAAAACAAAAAGGGCCTGCAGCTGCAGACCCTCTGTCAAT
>JBGPPE010000226.1:0-2982 GCA_041488395.1 Gallionellaceae bacterium | reverse complement strand
TCGGACAGCATGCAGCCGACGCCGATGGTGAGCGACTCGCTGTTGGTGTAGAGGAAGCCGGTGCCCATCATGCCCTGGGTGATTTTTCCCACCATCTCGATCACCACGCCCTCGCCTTCCTTCACGTTGAAGCGCGATTCCAGCGTCTCCTGCGGCATGAACAGGATCTCCTTCACCGCCAGCGCCACGTCGCCGGGGTTGAGCTCGGCATGGAAGCCGGCCTTCTTGGCCAGCAGCGAATTGACGCCATCGGCGAGGATCACGATATCGGCGAAGATGTCGCCGTTCTCGCGATCGGTGCGCACACCCACCACGCGCTGCCCGTCCATGATCAGGTCGGTAACCGTGGTCTCGCAGATCACCAGCGCGCCGGCCTGCGACACTTTTTCGGAGAACCATTTGTCGAACTGCGCGCGCAATATGGTGTAGCGGTTGTACGGCGCCTTGTTGAAGGCGTCGGAACGGTAGTGCGTGCCGATATAGGAATCGTCGTCCAGCACCCACATGCGCTGCTCGATGATGTGGCGTTCCAGCGGCGCATCGTCGCGGAAATCCGGGATGATTTTTTCCAGTGCATCGGAATACAGGATGGCGCCCTGCACGTTTTTGGAGCCGGGATACTCGCCGCGTTCGATCTGCAGCACGCTCAAACCGGCCTTGGCCAGGGTGTAGGCGGCCGCATTACCGGAAGGGCCTGCACCGACTACGATGGCATCAAATTTTTCCATATTCATTCTCCTGAATTCTTCAAATACAAACTCAAGCCACAGAGATCACAGAGGACACAGAGCGACTGCAATTCGCAAAACTCGCCTCTTTTAAAACTTATCGCCGAATGATTCATTGGTTTTCTCTGTGATCTCTGTGTTCTCTGTGGCTAAGCTTTTTCTACACTGCAACCGCTTCTGTCTTCTGTGCCAGCTCCTTCTGGAACGCTTTGGTCAGCGCCGGCAAAATCGTCATCGCATTGCCAACGATGCCGTAGGTGGCAAAGTCGAAAATCGGCGCGTTCGGGTCCGAGTTGATGGCGATGATCACATCCGATGCATCCATGCCGACGCGATGCTGGATCGCACCGGAAATGCCCGCCGCGATATACAGCTTGGGGCGCACGGTCTTGCCGGTCTGTCCCACCTGGCGCTCCGCCTCGACCCAGCCGGACTGCACCAGCGGCCGCGTCGCGCCGATCTCGGCACCCAGCACCCTGGCCAGATCGCGGATCAGCTGGAAGTTTTCCGGCTTTTTGAGGCCCTTGCCGCCGGACACGATGATGTCGGCATACTCCAGGTTGATCTTGTTGGTGTTGGCATCGGGGATGAACTCCAGCACCTTGGTGATGATGTCGGTCTCCAGCATCGACAGCTTGCCTTCGGTGATGTTGCCGCTGCGCGTGGTGTCGCGCTTGGGCATCGCCATCACGCGCGGGCGTATCGTTGCCATCTGCGGGCGATAGTTAAGCGTCTGGATGGTGCACAGCAGGCTGCCGCCGAAGGTCGGCCGCGTCGCCAGCAGGCTGCGGATATCGACGTCGATATTGAGCTCGGTGCAGTCTGCGGTCAGCCCGGTGAGCAGGGTGGTGGCCACGCTGCCGGCCAGGTCGCGCCCCAGCGTGGTGGCGCCGAGCAGCAGGATCTCCGGCTTGTAGGCGTTAACCAGGTCGGTCATCGCCTTGGTGAATGGCTGGTTGCGGTAATCCTTGAGGATGGGATCTTCAATCAGGTAGCAGTGATCCGCGCCGTGGTAAAACGCCTCCTGGCAGAACGCACGCGTCTCCGCACCCGGCGCCCCCATCACCACCCCGGCCACCTGCACGCCCAGCTTGTCCGCCAGCTTGCGCGCCTCGCCCAGCAGCTCCCACGACACGGTATGCGCGGTGCCGCGCTCGTGCTCGATAAACACCCAGATGCCGCGGTATTCGGCCAGCCTTGGGTCCAGCTCCAGCTTCTTTTTACCGGCAGGCTTTTTGACTTCTTCGCTCATGATCAAATCCTTTTAATTCGCGCTCTTTTCGAGCTCTTCACGCACATGCGGAAACTTGGTAAACATGCGCATCAGCAATGTCCCGACCAGATCCTGCGCCTCGTTGCTTTCGGTCTGGATCATTTCGGCCTTCACCATTTTCGGGCTGGGCGCGAACACCTTGCTCACCACCGTGGGCGACCCCTTGAGGCCGATCTTGCTGACGTCTTCGATGCCGGCTGCGACGCGGTCCCATTTCTTCACGGTGGTACGCGCGGCACGGATCATGTTGGGCATGGTGGCGAAACGCATCTCGTTACTGCCTTCCAGCATGGTCACCAGGCTGGGCAAACGCGTCTTCAGCACCTGCACGCCGCCTTCGGAACGGCGCTGCACCACGATCTCTTTCTTGTCGGTGCTTACGCTGACGATGCTGGAGATGTAGGTAAGCAGCTCCAGGTTCATGCGCTTGGCGATGCCGGGGCCGACCTGGGCGGTGTCGCCGTCGATGGTCTGCTTGCCAGTGAATACCAGATCGACCGGACTGCTTTTCTCGATCTGCTGGATGGCGGAGGCCAGCGCAAACGAGGTGGCCAGCGTGTCGGCGCCGGCAAAGGCACGGTCGGTCACCAGGATGGCATCGTCCGCTCCAAACGACAGCGCCTTGCGCAGGGCGTTCTCCGCCTGCGGCGGTCCCATGGTGATCACGGTGACGAAGCCGCCAAACTTGTCCTTGATGCGCAACGCCTCTTCCAGCGCAAACAGGTCATAGGGGTTGATGATGGCCGGCACGCCCTGGCGCATGATGGTGTTGGTCACCGGATGCACGCGGATCTGCGCCGAGTCCGGCACTTGCTTGATACACACCACGATATGAATCATGTTTTTCTCCTTCCTTTTATGTAGGGCGGGTCACACCAGCCGTGGCGGGTAGAACCCCCCCTACCAGCTGCTGATTAACCGCGTGACCGCAACGAAACCCCCAGACAGTCCACCCAGAACCACATCACCCCCGTCGCAAAC
>JBGPPE010000225.1:0-2989 GCA_041488395.1 Gallionellaceae bacterium | reverse complement strand
GCTCACGTTGGAGCCCCAGAAACCGGCATAGAAGCCACTGCTGTGCGCGTAGTCCATACCACCCTGAATGGCAGGGTTGGTGGAAGTTTGCGCGATACCGCGCCACACGTAATTGCTCACAATACCGACGTTGCTGGTGACAGTGTGCTCTGCAGCAGGTGCATCGGCGGCCAGTGCCAGGCCAGGCGCACTCAGTGCGGACAGGATCAAGGTGTTCAACAATTTTCTTTTCAACATTGCTCTTCTTTCTATTGTGTTAATGAAAAATCTACTTCGGTAAAATTCAGCGTGCCGCATCAAGTGCCAAGTTGAGTTTCAGCACATTCACCCGAGGCTCGCCCAGCACGCCGAACTGGCGGCCTTCGGTATGTTCTGCCACCAGCTTGCGCACGACATCCGGTCCCAGATTACGCACCCGTGCTACGCGGGCAAGCTGATATTCGGCCGCCGCCGGGCTGATATGCGGATCAAGCCCGCTGCCGGAGGCAGTCACCAGATCCACCGGAACCGGCTGCTGGTTGCCGGGGTCGGCATCGCGCAAGGCTTGCACCCTGGCTTTCACCGCATCCATCAGGGCCGGGTTGGTCGGGCCCAGGTTGGAGCCGCTGGAGGCAGAGGCGTTGTTGGGCATCGGGCCAGTTGCCGAAGGGCGGCCCCAGAAATACCTGGGGTCGGAGAAGGACTGGCCGATCAAGGCGGAACCGACCGCTTTGCCGTCCTTGACGATCATGCTGCCGTTCGCCTGTTCCGGCATGGCAACCTGGGAGAGGCCCGTCACCAGCAAGGGGTAGCCGATGCCGGTGAGCAGGCTGAGCAGCAGAAAACTGATTAGCGCAGGGCGTAGTTGTTTCAACATGATGTTTCCTTTCTTAAGCCCAATGCAGGGCCACAAGTATTACGTCGATCAGCTTGATACCGATGAACGGCACGATGATGCCGCCCAGTCCATAGATCAGCAGGTTATTGCGCAGCAGCACGTTTGCTCCGATAGCTCGGTATTGAATGCCTTTCAGTGCCAGTGGAACCAGGGCGATGATGACCAGTGCGTTGAAAATCACGGCGGACAGGATGGCGCTGGACGGTGTCGCCAGCCCCATCACATTGAGTGTTCCTAGCGCCGGATAGGTGGACGCAAACGCTGCCGGGATGATGGCAAAATACTTGGCCACGTCGTTGGCAATGCTGAAGGTGGTCAGAGCACCACGTGTCATCAGCATCTGCTTGCCGGTTTCCACAATCTCGATCAGCTTGGTCGGATTCGAATCCAGATCCACCATGTTGCCCGCTTCCTTGGCGGCTTGCGTGCCGCTATTCATTGCCACCGCCACATCTGCCTGGGCCAGTGCCGGGGCATCATTGGTACCGTCACCGGTCATCGCCACCAGGCGGCCTTGTGCCTGGTGTTCGCGGATCAGTTTCAGCTTGGCCTCCGGTGTGGCTTCGGCGAGGAAGTCGTCCACACCGGCCTCTGCCGCAATGGCTGCAGCGGTCAGGCGGTTGTCGCCAGTGATCATGATGGTCTTGATGCCCATACGACGCAGTTCGGCAAAGCGTTCCTTGATGCCACCCTTGATCACATCCTTGAGCTCGATCACGCCCAGCACTTTTGTGCCATCCGCCACCACCAGCGGCGTACTGCCGCGGCGTGCGACGCTATCCACGATGGTATTAACCTCAGGCGGGAAATTGCCGCCAAGACTAATGACATGATCCCGGATGGCATCGGCAGCCCCTTTGCGGACCTGACGACCTGCCATGTTGACGCCGCTCATGCGCGTTTGTGCGCTGAAGGGCACGAAGGTTGCTCCCAACGCATGGATATCGCGTTCGCGCAGGCCAAATTTTTCCTTGGCCAGCACGACGATGCTGCGGCCTTCCGGTGTTTCGTCGGCCAGCGAAGCGAGTTGCGCCGCGTCGGCCAGCTCGGCTTCGCTCACTCCACTGGCGTGCAGGAAGTTGCTGGCGTGGCGGTTACCCAGGGTGATCGTGCCGGTCTTGTCCAGCAGCAATACGTCCACATCGCCCGCAGCCTCCACGGCACGACCGGAGGTGGCGATCACGTTCTTCTGCAACATGCGGCCCATCCCGGCCACACCGATGGCAGAAAGCAAACCGCCGATGGTGGTCGGGATCAGGCACACCAGCAGTGCCACCAGCACGGTGATGCTGACCGGTTGCCCCGCGCCAGCCGTCTCGACGCTGAAAATCGAGAACGGCAACAGGGTTACGGTAGCCAGCAGGAAGATCAGCGTCATCGCCACCAGCAAGATGGTGAGTGCGATCTCGTTGGGCGTCTTCTGGCGCTTGGCACCTTCCACCATCGCAATCATGCGATCAAGGAAAGTCTCACCGGGATTGGTGGTGATGCGCACTACCAGCCAGTCGGACAACACGCGTGTGCCGCCGGTTACCGAGCTGAAATCACCGCCGGATTCGCGTATCACCGGCGCGCTTTCGCCGGTGATGGCGCTTTCGTCCACCGAGGCAACGCCCTCGATCACTTCGCCATCCCCTGGAATGAAATCGCCCGTTTCCACCAGCACCACATCGTCCTTGCGCAAACCTGAGCCGGGCACCAGCACAAATTTTTCACCATAGCTCGGGCGGGTCAGCTTCTTGGCCTGGATGTCGCGCTTCGCCTTGCGCATGGATGCTGCCTGGGCACGGCTGCGGCCTTCCGCCAGTGCCTCGGCAAAGTTGGCGAACAGCACGGTGAACCACAGCCACAGTGTCACTGCCAGGATGAAGCCGGTTGGCGCTTCACCGTACCCGGCCAAGGCCTGGAAGAACAGCGCCGTGGTCAGCACGCTGCCCACCCACACCACGAACATCACCGGGTTCTTCATCTGCTGGCGCGGGCTCAGTTTTTTGAACGAGTCCACTACGGCCTGTTTGACGATGTCACGTTCAAACAGGGAAAACGGAATTGCTTTGGTTGTCATGTAAATCTCTCCTTCGCTTAATGCGTAGCAATCATGTTCAGGTGTTC
>JBGPPE010000224.1:0-3066 GCA_041488395.1 Gallionellaceae bacterium | reverse complement strand
CCATGAGAAGCCAGGGTAACAGCGGCAGCCATGCCGGCGTAGCCACCGCCGATAATGGCAGGGTTTAAAGTCTGTTCCTTACTCATCTGAGAAACGACGATTGCTCCCTCTCCAGCAGGCAGGATAACCAGCGACTTGGCGGCTTTGCCACCTGGTCGAATGGCTAGTAGTCTCTCCAGAGGGGTGGGGAGAGGGAATGCTGTTCAGTTTTTTAGCCACATTTTAAAGGCCAGCCACAATTTGCGCAACGGGGTGAGGGAAATGCGTTCTTTCAATACATGGCACCCGGATGCCTCGATTTCTTCCAGCGTGGTGCGGTAGATGGCCGCCATAATCAGGCCGGTGCGCTGGGGCTTGCGGTCAACTGCGGGCAATTGCGCCAGTGCCTGCTCGTAGTAGCGTTGTGCACGTTCGATCTGGAACTGCATCAGTTGGTGAAAGGCTGTGCTTTCACGCCCCGCCATAATATCTTCCGGACTGACACCGAACTGCTGCAGCTCGTCCAGCGGCAGGTAGATGCGCCCACGCCGTGCGTCTTCGCCCACATCGCGAATGATGTTGGTCAATTGAAAAGCTATGCCCAGATCGTGCGCATATTTCAGTGTTTTTCTATCCTGGTAGCCAAATATCTCGGCTGCGAGCAGGCCCACCACCGAGGCGACGCGGTAGCAATACAGCTGCAGTGCCTTGAAATCGGCATAGTGCTGGTGCTGCAAATCCATTTCCATGCCATCGATAATTTCGAGCAGATGCTCCTGCGGCATGTTGAACTGCTTGACCACACTCACCAGCGCCTGAGCCACCGGGTGCTGCGGTTTGCCGCTGTAAATGTCGGCCACCTCGTTGCGCCACCAGGCCAGCGTGGTGCGCGCCACGTTTTCGTCGGAACACTCATCCACCACATCGTCCACCTCGCGGCAGAAGGCGTACAGTGCCGTAATGGCGCGGCGCTTGTCCGGCGGCAGAAACATAAAGCTGTAGTAGAAGCTGGAGCCGCTCTGTGCGGCCTTGTCCTGGCAGTATTGATCAGGTGTCACGGCGGGCTTTCAGAATGAGAACGGTGCGGACTTGAACAGCATAATAATCCAGTCATACGGGCGCAATATTGGGCGCTGGCGGAACACGTCATATCGGACACGCTCGAGCTTGCCCAGGATGCGATTTCCCCCCGCGACGATGAGACGCAATTCCAGCCCGATGCGACCACCCAGAATGGTGCCGAGCGGGGCGCCGCTTTTCATCATGGTGCGCGCGCGTGCAACCTGGAACTGCATCAGCTGTTGCCAGGCGCCATCCGAGCGGTCTTCGGCGATATGTGCTTCGGTAACACCAAAGCGCGCCATTTCATCCTGCGGCAGGTAAATGCGCGCGATGGCATAGTCTTTGGCCACATCCTGCCAGAAATTGATGATCTGCAGGCTGGTGCAAATGGCATCGGAATAGACCAGGTTCTGCGGCGTCGCCTCATCGTACAGGTGCAGCAGCAATCGCCCCACCGGGTTGGCAGAACGGCGGCAGTAGTCCAGCACCTCGTCGAAATTGGCATAACGCTTCTTCACCACGTCCTGCGAGAAGGCATCGAGCAGGTCAAAAAACAGCTGCAGCGGCAAGCGGTATTGCTGCACGATTTGTGCCACGTCTTGAAATAATTTTGTCTGCGGCGTTTCCTTGCGTTCGATGCGACGCAGTTCGGCGCGGAATTCATCCAGCCTGGCCAGGCGCTCGGCGTCCGGCAGGTCGCCTTCATCGGCGAAATCATCCGCCTGGCGCGCAAACTGATAAATGATCTCCACCGCCCGGCGCAGGTGCCTGGGCAGCAGGATGGAGGCGACCGGGAAATTTTCGTAGTGATCGACGGCCATGCGGCTTATTGCAGATCGTTGCGGTGCAGCAGGAAAACAAATTCATCGCCGGCGCTGACATCCAGCCAGGTAAACGGCAGCTCGGGGTAGGCGGCTTCGAGCACATCGCGGTTGTGGCCGATTTCCACGATCAGAATGCCATGCGGGGTGAGGTGTTTGGCTGCCTGCCTGAGTATCTCACGTGTGGCATCCAGGCCGTCCACGCCGCTGCCCAGGGCGAGTTTGGGCTCGTGCAGGTATTCCGCAGGTAGGGCCGCCACCGAAGGTGCGTCCACATACGGCGGGTTGCTGATGATGATGTCGTACTGTTTTCCGTTCAGTTCGCTGAACAGGTCCGACTGGATCAGCTGCACCCTGTCCGTCAAATCATAATCGGCCACGTTGCGCTGCGCGACTTGCAGCGCATCGGCGGAAAGATCCACCGCATCCACCATGGCATGCGGGAAAGCATGGGCGGCGAGGATGGCCAGGCAGCCGCTGCCCGTGCACAGGTCCAGCACGGCAGTGGTGTTTTCTGCCTCGGCTACCCAGGGGTAAAGGCGCTCACGCAACAGCTCGGCGATAAATGAGCGCGGCACAATGACGCGTTCGTCCACATAAAAACTGAACTCGCCCAGCCAGGCCTCGTGGGTCAAATAGGCGGCGGGAACTTTGTGCTCGACGCGGCGCTTGAGCAGCGCCTGCAGGGCATATTTTTCCTGCGCGGTCAGGCGTGCGTCGAGAAAGGGCTCCAGCGTATCCAGCGGCAAATGCAGGGTGTGCAGAATCAGGTAGACCGCTTCGTCATAGGCACTGGCCGAGCCATGGCCAAAGGAAAGCTGGCCTTCGCTAAAGGCGCTCACCGCGTAACGCAGCCAGTCGCGTACGCTGTGCAGCTCGGTGGTATCGCTGAAATTGTGCAGGGCGCTCATGCAGATTTCACCAGCAGGTTTTCCAGCGTCAGCTGGTAGATATCGGAGAGCTGATCCAGTTCAGCCACGGCAACACATTCGTTGAGCTTGTGAATGGTGGCATTGACCGGGCCGATCTCCAGCACCTGCGGGCAGATGTCGGCGATGAAGCGTCCGTCCGAGGTGCCGCCACCGGTGTCCAGCTTGGGCCTGAGGCCCGTGGCTTTCTCCACCGCATCCTGCATGGCCTGGCTCAGATCCCCCGGCTCCGTGAGGAAGGGGTCGCCCATGGGCCGCCAGTCGATGCTGTATTT
>JBGPPE010000223.1:0-3103 GCA_041488395.1 Gallionellaceae bacterium | reverse complement strand
ACGTTGCATGTCTGGTTTCGGGAAGCTGCTACGTCTCTTATGGGCTGCACATGGCAGACATCTGCACAAAATAATTCGCAAATTTAATCGTCGATCAATAAGTTGAAAATTTTGGCGCGCACTGATCACCCGCACGATTTAAAATACCCGGAACATTTCAGGCAGTAATTGGTATGACAAAAAAACCGGTAAAACGTATCGAACGCCCCGAAGTAGACCAGACCGGTTGCACGCCGCTGCACTATGCAGCAGTTCACGGTGACGAAGAGGAAGCCGCGCGTTTGCTGAATGCAGGAGCGAATGTGAATGCCAGTGATGAAGATGGCTGGTCGCCGCTGCACTTTGCCGCGCAAAGCAAATCGGCTGCGGTTGCACAGTTGCTGATTGTCGCAGGTGCTGAAATCGACGCGACCGACGTGCATGGCAATACACCGCTGTGGACTGCAGTGTTTACCTCCAAGGGCGATGGTGTGCTGATTGAATTGTTGCGCAAGGCCGGTGCCAACCCGTTGCATGCCAACAGCCATGGCGTAACTCCGCTGCAGCTGGCGCGACACATTGCCAATTACGACGTGGCAAGGTTCTTCAGCGACCTGCCTTAAGAACATGAAGGCTTGGCCGTCATCCCCGCGCAGGCGGGAATGACGCAATAGAGGGATGTTGGAAAATCAGGGATAAATCACCGCCCCTGCATGCCTTCCAGTATTGCCTGAATCTCCGCAAACAGCGGCCGTGTCGCCGGGGTACTGTGTGCACAGCGCGCTTGCAACTCGTTCAGTTTTCCTGGCGCGGCTTGCGCTTCAGCGCCGTTAGCTTCGCAGCGTTGCAGCAACTCTTCCAGCAGGCAGGCAAAAGCGCGCACCTCGATGCGTTGCAGTGCCTGTGCGCGCAGCTCATCTTCCAAAGCAAAGAATGAAGCCGCACCAAAATCCCCCAGCAAGGCGTTACCGGTGCCGCAGTGCAAAATGTTGTGGGCGTATAAATCGCCATGCATGATGCCGCGCGCGTGCAGGTGATGGGCGGCAGCTGCCATGCCCAGCGCAATGCGCAGGGCTGTGTCCAGGCTGAAGGTGGTGTCGGCGGCGTAGATGTCGCGCGTGCACGACTCCAGGCTGGGCGGGCCGGCCAGGTTGCGGAAGCTCGTGTCGATCAGCGCCATCACCAGCCCGTGTGCGTCTGCGGGATGGTCGTGAATCTTGCCGTGCACGGCGATCAGGTTGGGGTGGGCGCCTGCGCTGATGCAGCTCGCCATTTCACTGCGCGGCAGGCCGTCGCTGGTGAGTGCGCCCTTGAACAGCTTCACCGCCACCTGCTCTGGATTGCCTTCCTGCCAGCGCGCCTGATGAATCACGCCGGATGCGCCTTCGCCCAGCTTGTGCTGCAGTTGCAGCTTGCCCCAGGCGATGCCGGCAATGGGGTTGTGTGCCAGCGCAGCATTCTCGATTTCTGCACAGCAGGGGTTGCCGGCATAGGCCAGCCAGGCCAATCGTGGCAGTTCAAACAGCCACTGCGGCAGTGCGCTAAAGCGGTTGGCGGCGATGCGCAGCAATTCCAGCTGCGTGCAGGCGGCCATCTCTTGCGGCAAGGACTGCAACTGATTGCCCGCCAGCATGAGCTTTTGCAGCTGCGTGCAGCGGCCCAGCTCGACGGGCAATTCGCTGATCTGGTTGTCGGTGAGGATCAGCCAGCGCAAATTGTGCGGCAGGGAAGCAGCAGGCACGCTGCGAATTTTGTTGGCCTTGAAGCCGACCATGCTGAGCCGCGGGCACTGCCCCAGCACTTCTGGCAAATGGGTGAACAGATTGTCGGAACAAAACAGCACGCGCAGCTGGTGCAGGCGCGGCAGGTCATCCGGCAGCGCAGTCAGCGCATTACCGGAGAGATCGAGAATCTCCAGGGTATCGGCCAGATCAAAAATTTCCTCAGGAAACTGTTGCAAGCCACACGACAAATTCAGGCGCCGGCTTCCCGCCAGCTTGCCGGCGCGCAGTTGTTGCAATGTATTCATTTGAATGCGCGGGCCGGCTTTTCCAGCCGGACATGCGGGAGTGTGTAGTAATGCAGGGCTGTCAGTTTATTGTTTGTTGTACTTTTCAATGGCTTCCTTCATCGACTGCACCTGGGGGCTGAATTTTTTCTCTACAGGTTTGGGGGGCGCAACCGGGGTTGCGGTTTTGGCAGGCGTGGCTGCGGGAGCAGAAGCAGCGGTAATGGCAGCTGGCGTTGCGGCTACGGGTGCGCTGGCAGGCTGGCGCAATTGCTCCTCCAGCGTGGGGGAGATTTTCATTTTCACCTGCAGCTGGCTTACGCTCTGAATGATTTTGTCTATTTTCTCATCCAGTTTCTTGCGCTCATCTTCCTGCAAGGTCTTATCCTGAGCCATGGCAACCTTGATTTTTTCCAGCTCACCCTTGTAGGCAGCAAGGCTGCTGTTCATGCTTTCAAATTTGGGTGCGCCATCGCTGAGCGCTGTCCGGGCGGATTGATTGCCCACGATGGCAACAATAGCGAGGGTCAGCGCTAAAGTGGCCATGATCGGGGCGAAGCCGATCACAGCATAGTGGCTGATGAGCTTCAGCTTGATGCGGATAAGCTCTGCTTTCGATGGCGACGCCCCCTCTTCGCTGGGCTTGCTGTCAGATGGTTTCCCTGTGTGCTCCGGATGGCTGGCCATATTGTTCCTCTGATCAAATTAAATTTGGGCTGGGATTGCCAGCCGGAAATAACCCTGAACGGGAAGTGTGAAAACGGGGGGAGTTTACCACCAAGGGCCAGCCTGACGCAGGTCGCACACCCAAAAAACGACCCGCAGCCTTGTCAGCAGCGGGTCGCAAATTCTAATGCCGGGCGGTGTTGTATATGCGCTATTTCATGCCGCTACTTTCGCATGCTTCTGGTACAGGAACTCCAGCACTGCGCCGCGCAGCTTGTGGTAGCGCGGGTCGTTGGCCAGCGCCAGACGGTCGCGCGGCTTGGGCAGGTCAACGGTGAGGATTTCGCCGATGGTGGCGGCGGGGCCGTTGGTCATCATCACGATGCGGTCGGCCAGGAACAGCGCCTCGTCCACGTCATGCGTGACCATCAGCGCGGTTTTTTTGTCCTT
>JBGPPE010000222.1:0-3145 GCA_041488395.1 Gallionellaceae bacterium | reverse complement strand
TGGAAAGGTCGGTGGTTATGCCGGTTACCTGCTTGATGGCGGCACTGACGGCATCCACCAGGTTGCCGCGTGGCGTGAGGTAGGGCTTGCCGGAAAGCTCCCAGAGCAGATCATATTGCAGGCCATGCTTGTCCAGAATGGCGTGTACCCTGGCTTTCAGGCCGTCCACGGTGCTGGCGGTGGAGAAGCGGAAATTGAACAGGATGTCGACGGTGCCGGGCACCACGTTGGTGGCACCGGTGCCGCCGTGGATGTTGGAAATCTGCCAGGAAGTGGGCGGGAAATATTCATTGCCCTTGTCCCACTCGGTGGCGGCCAGTTCGGCGATGGCGGGGGCGGTCAGATGGATGGGGTTTTTCACCAGATGCGGATAGGCAATGTGGCCTTGTATCCCCTTGACGGTAAGCGCGCCTGAGAGCGAACCGCGACGGCCATTCTTGATGGTGTCGCCGGTTTTTCTCACCGCGGTGGGTTCGCCCACGATGCAGTAATCCATTTTCTCGCCGCGCGCCTGCAGCGTTTCCACCACACGTACAGTGCCATCCACCGCAACCCCTTCTTCGTCTGAAGTCAGCAGCAGTGCAATGGAGCCGTTGTGTGTCGGGTGTGCCGCGACAAATTTTTCTATCGCCGTCACAAAGGCTGCCAGCGAGCCCTTCATGTCGGCCGCACCACGGCCGTAGAGCATGCCGTCGCGTACGCTGGGGATGAATGGATCACTGTGCCACTTCTCCACCGGCCCGGTGGGCACCACATCGGTATGGCCGGCAAAGCACACCAGTGCGCCGCCGCTGCCACGCCGTGCCCACAGGTTGTCCACCTCGGCGCAGCGTATCATTTCCAGCTTGAAACCGATCTTCTCCAGGCGCTGGCCGATGATTTGCAAACAGCCTTCGTCATGCGGAGTGAGCGAACGGCGGGCGATCAGTTGTTGGGTGAGTTGCAGCGTTTCAGACATAAAGTTGTACGAAAATTTCAGAGGTTAAAAATCTTGCGGTATTCGGCTTCATCAAAGCCGATATGCAGCAGCTTGCCGTTCTGCTCCAGCAAGGGGCGTTTGATCACGCTGGTTTTTTCCAGCATTAGCTGCAATGCGGTTTCAGCATTGCAAATGGCAGACTTCTGCTCGTCCGGCAAGCCGCGCCAGGTCATGCCGCTGCGATTGACCAGCTTCTCCCATGCAGCCTGTTGCAGCCAGCGCTGTGCCAGCTCCGTGCTGAGACCGTGTTTCTTGAAGTCGTGAAACTCCACTGCGATATCGTGCTGAGCGAGCCAGTCGCGCGCCTTTTTGACGGTATTGCAGTTGGGTATGCCATACAGCTTCATGCTTTGTGATCTGGCACGTCGAGGTTGAGCGTGATGCTGCCGAAATCGGCGGCCGTCGCTGTTGTGGAGGCGGTCGCACCTGCGTGTGGAGCACCCGGGTCGTAAGCCTTCATCTTGCTGGTCTGCGAGAAATCGATCAGTGAAGACAGGTTGCTGGCCGAGTCGGCGTTGCGCATCGCTTCCTCACGCGTAATGTCGCCACTCTTGAACAGCTTGTACAGTGCCTGTTCGAAGGTTTGCGAGCCCGGCGACACGCTCTGGTTAATGGCGTCGCGTATGCTGTCGATCTCGTCGTTTTTGATCAGGTCGGCAATGTGCGAGCTGTTGATCATGACTTCCACTGCAGGCATCAGTTTGCCCTTGGTATTGCGCAGCAGACGTTGCGAGATGACCGCGCGCAGACACATGGACAAGTCGGACAGTACGCTCTGGCGCGCATCGTAGGGGAAGAAGTTCACGATACGGTTGAGTGCATGGTAACTGTTGTTGGCGTGCAGGGTAGACAGGCACAGGTGGCCGGTCTGGGCGAAGATCAGCGCGTGCTTGAGCGTATCGCGGTCGCGAATCTCGCCTATCATCAGCACGTCCGGTGCCTCGCGCATCGCGCTGATCAGGGCATTTTCATAACATTCGGTGTCATCGCCGATTTCGCGCTGGTTGACAATGCATTTGTTGTGAGAGAACAAATATTCGACCGGGTCTTCAATGGTCAGGATGTGACCATTCGTCGTGGCATTGCGGTGTTCTATCATCGAGGCCAGCGTGGTGGATTTGCCGGAACTGGTTGCGCCCACCATAAGCACCAGTCCGCGCTTGGCCATGACCAGTTCCTTGAGCACGGTTGGGAGATTGAGATCTTCAACCGCAAGTACTTTGCCCAGTACATAGCGGATTACGATCGCAATACTGCCACGCTGGCGGAACACGTTGACACGGAAGTTGCCTACATTGGGCACACGGAACGAGAAGTTCATTTCCATGTGTTTCTCAAATGTGTCAATTTGCTCCGGCGTCATCATCTCGTAAGCGATGGTCTTGGTCGTCTCGGCATTCATTTTCTGGGCGTTGACCGGCATGGTCACGCCGTCGATCTTGATGCTGATAGGCGCACCCACCGAGATGAAAAGGTCGGAGGCCTGCTTTTCGGCAGCGAGTTGCAGCAATGGCGTAATGATCATCGTGTACCCCCCAAATATGAGTTGCCAGTAGTTGAGCTAGTCGTTGCGAGGCATTAATTGCGCCTCGCATCGCAATACTTAAATTCCGCGCAGCAGTTCGTTGATACCCACTTTGCCCAGCGTCTTGGCATCGACCTTCTTCACAATCACGGCGCAATACAGGCTGTAACTGCCATCCTTGGAAGGCAGGTTGCCGCTGACGACAACAGAGCCAGCTGGAATGCGGCCGTAAGTAACGCTGCCGGTTTCACGGTCGTAAATCTTGGTGCTCTGGCCGATGTAAACACCCATCGAAATCACCGAGCCTTCTTCCACGATCACGCCCTCAACCACCTCGGAGCGTGCGCCGATAAAGCAGTTGTCTTCGATGATGGTCGGGTTGGCCTGTACCGGCTCCAGCACGCCGCCAATGCCCACGCCGCCGGAGAGGTGCACGTTCTTGCCGATCTGCGCGCAGGAGCCGACCGTGGCCCAGGTGTCGACCATGGTGCCTTCATCGACATAGGCGCCGATGTTCACGTAGGAGGGCATCAGCACGACGTTGCGTGCGATGTAGGCGCCGCGCCGTGCCATGGCTGGAGGCACCACGCGAAAGCCGCCCGCTGCAAACGCTTTTTCATCCAGAGACGAAAACTTGCCGG
>JBGPPE010000221.1:0-3145 GCA_041488395.1 Gallionellaceae bacterium | reverse complement strand
GGCCTGATGTTTGGTTACGCCTGTGACGAGACCGACACCCTGATGCCGCTGCCGATTTACCTGGCGCACCGCATCGTCGAGCGCCAGTCGCAACTGCGCCGCGACGGCCGCCTGAACTGGCTGCGCCCGGATGCAAAATCGCAGGTAACGATCAAGTATGTCGATGGCAAAGCACACTCCATCGACACCGTGGTGCTGTCCACCCAGCACGCACCGGAGATGACGCTGGAAGCCATCCGTGAAGCGGCGATCGAAGAAATCATCAAGCCGGTACTGCCAAAAGAACTGATCAAGGGCGACATCAAATTCCTGGTCAACCCGACCGGCCGTTTCGTTATCGGCGGCCCGCAGGGCGACTGCGGCCTCACCGGCCGCAAGATTATCGTCGACACCTACGGCGGCGCAGCACCTCACGGCGGCGGCGCATTCTCCGGCAAGGATCCTTCCAAGGTGGACCGTTCTGCCGCCTATGCCGGCCGTTATGTGGCCAAAAACATCGTGGCTGCCGGCCTGGCAACCCGCTGCCTGATCCAGATTTCCTATGCCATCGGCGTGGCACAACCCACCAGCGTGTGGGTAACCACCTACGGCACCGGCAAAGTGTCTGACGAGAAGATCGCCGAGCTGGTGAAGAAGCATTTCGACCTGCGTCCCAAAGGCATCGTGCAGATGCTCGACCTGCTGCGCCCGGTATATCAGAACACCGCCGCGTACGGTCACTTTGGCCGCGAAGAGCCCGGCTTCACCTGGGAAGTAACGGACAAAGCAGCTGCACTGCGCGCTGACGCAGGGCTGTAAGCAAACGTCGGGTTACGGCTACGCCTAACCACGACCTACGCACTTTGATAGTCATCAAGAAATCCGGGGTTTAAAAATTCCACCCCCCCGAGGGGCGCTGCAGCGGCTAACGTTTCTGGTTGGCTTGTCAGGCTCGGGAAGGTGGCACCATCGTAGCAACCGCGCCCATTCATTTATTTGAATGGAGTATCTCATGAGTAAATTTACCGATTACAAAATCGCCGACATCAACCAGGCCACTTTCGGCCGCAAGGAAATCGCCATTGCCGAAACAGAAATGCCCGGCCTGATGGCTATTCGCGAAGAATACGCTGCAGCCCAGCCGTTGAAGGGCGCGCGCATCGCCGGCTCGCTGCACATGACGATCCAGACTGCCGTGCTGATTGAGACCCTGGTGGCGCTGGGTGCCGAAGTGCGCTGGGCGTCGTGCAACATCTACTCCACCCAGGACCACGCTGCCGCCGCCATCGCAGCAGACGGCATTCCGGTATTCGCCTACAAGGGCGAGAATCTGGCTGAGTACTGGGACTACACCCATCGCATTTTTGAATGGGCGAATGACCAGCATGCCAACATGATTCTGGATGACGGCGGCGATGCCACCCTGTTGCTGCACCTGGGTGCACGTGCCGAACAAGATCCATCACTGATCAGCAAGCCAGGCTCGGAAGAAGAAACCTTCCTCTACGCTGCCATCAAGGCGCGCCTGGCCAGCCAGCCTGGCTGGTACTCTGCACGCCTGGCCGCTGTCAAAGGCGTTACCGAAGAAACCACGACCGGCGTGCACCGCCTGTACCAGATGCATGCACGCGGCGAACTGAAATTCCCCGGCATCAACGTGAACGACTCCGTCACCAAATCCAAGTTCGACAACCTGTACGGTTGCCGCGAGTCTCTGGTGGACGCCGTGAAGCGCGCCACCGATGTGATGATCGCGGGCAAGATTGCCATCATCGCCGGCTACGGCGACGTGGGCAAAGGTTCCGCACAAGCCATGCGTGCGCTGTCGGCACAGGTATGGGTCACCGAAATCGACCCGATCTGCGCACTGCAGGCAGCCATGGAAGGCTACCGCGTGGTGACCATGGATTACGCGGCTGAACACGGCGACATTTTCGTCACCTGCACCGGCAACTATCACGTGATCACCCATGAGCACATGAAGAAGATGAAGAACCAGGCCATCGTCTGCAACATCGGCCACTTCGACAACGAAATCGACGTTGCCTCGCTGAAGCAATACACCTGGGACAACATCAAGCCGCAGGTTGACCACATCATTTTCCCGCCAATGAACGGCAAGCCAGAAAAGCGCATTATCCTGCTGGCCGAAGGGCGCCTGGTCAACCTCGGCTGCGGCACCGGCCATCCTTCCTACGTGATGAGCTCTTCTTTTGCCAACCAGACCATCGCCCAGATCGAGCTGTGGACTGAAGCCAGGAAGGGTAGCAACAAATACCCGGTAGGCGTGTACACCCTGCCCAAGCATCTCGATGAAAAAGTGGCCGTGCTGCAGCTGAAGAAACTTAATGCCCAGCTCAGCACTCTGACCGATGAGCAAGCCGCTTACATCAACGTGCCCAAGGAAGGTCCTTACAAGGCGGACCACTACCGTTACTAAGCATTAAGTAACGTTTACGGCGTACTATTCACAGGGGGCAGAGCGATTCTGCCCCCCTTGTCTTGCTGCGCACACTTTTACGGATACTTTGATATGCAACTTATTGTCATCTGGATACTCAATGCACTGGCGCTGCTGACCGTGGCTTATGTGCTGCCCGGCATCACCGTGGATGGCTTCACCTCGGCGCTGATTGCCGCCCTGGTGCTTGGTCTGATCAACACGCTGCTGCGGCCGCTGCTGATCCTGCTGACCCTGCCGGTCACCGTGGTGACGCTGGGGCTGTTCATCCTCGTTATCAACGGCCTGCTGTTCTGGTTTGCCGGCTCGGTGCTGAAGGGATTTGAGGTCAGCGGCTTCTGGACGGGTGTGCTGGGTGCGTTGCTGTACAGTATTTTTTCATCGGTGCTGGCAATGCTGATCTTTCAGCGCAAGCCACCAGCAGCAGACAAGCACCTGCACGATTAAGCGGAGATTTACCCTATGTCGCAAAAACATTCCTTCAGTTTTGAATTCTTTCCGCCACAGACGGCGGAAGGTGCAGAGAAACTGATCGCCACCTGCAACAAACTGGCCGTGCTCAAGCCGGAATTCTTCTCGGTTACCTTTGGTGCCGGCGGTTCCACACGCGACCGCACCCTGGAAACCGTGCAGAAGATTCAGACCGATGGCTACAGCGCCGCACCGCACCTGTCGTGCGTGGGCTCCACCCGCGAAAACATCCGC
>JBGPPE010000220.1:0-3169 GCA_041488395.1 Gallionellaceae bacterium | reverse complement strand
CGCTGGCCAGGGAGCTGGGCCTTAGTTACGCCACGCTGGCGGTGGTGGTAAACCACGCCGCCGGCCGCGGCAGCAGCCGTGACGGCGTGCGCCTGGAAACGATCAGCGGAGTGGCACAACCGGCCATGGTGCGGGTGCGTAAAATTATTGAATCTCTGGTGGAATGCGATGACGATTAGAGAAGTATTGCGTATGGGCGATGCCCGCTTGCTGCGCCGTGCCGATGAAGTGAAAGTGTTTGACACACCCGAGCTGCACGCGCTGATCGCGGATATGCGCGCCACCATGGTCGCGCAGGATGGCGTGGGCCTGGCCGCACCGCAAATCGGCGTGAACCTGCGCGTGGTGATTTTCGAGGTGGCGGGCAATCCGCGTTACCCGGAAGCGGAAGCCGTGCCGCAGACGGTGCTGATCAACCCGCTGATCACGCCGCTGAAGAAAAAGATGGAAGAGGACTGGGAAGGCTGTTTGAGCGTGCCAGGCCTGCGCGGCCTGGTGCCGCGCTACATCGATATCCGCTACCAGGGGCGCGACGAATATGGCGCCCTGATCGACCGCACCGTCAGCGGCTTTCACGCGCGCGTGGTGCAGCATGAGTGCGACCACCTGGACGGCATCCTTTACCCCATGCGCATGCGCGACCTGCGCAAGCTGGGCTTTACCGACGTGCTCTTCCCCGGCCAGGACCTGGTGGACGAATAATGAGTGCCGCTGTCCTCAACCGATCTCATGTAGTCCGCAACCTGGTTTATGCCCTGCTGGCTCTGCTGCTGGTGTTGCTGATCGGCACGGTGGGCTATCGCCTGCTCGGCGGTGCAACTTACTCCTGGGTAGACTGCTTCTACATGACCTTCATCACCATCGCCAGCATAGGCTTCAGCGAGGTGGTTGACCTGAGCCAGTATGAATACGGCCGTTTATTCACGGTATTGGTCAGCATCATGGGCATGGGTGTGCTGGGTTATGTGCTTTCCACCTTTACAGCCTTCATACTGGAAAGTGATTTGAACATTGAGTGGCGGAGAAAAAAGATGCAGCAGAAAATTGCCAGGCTGGAAGGACATTACATTGTATGTGGTGTGGGGCGCGTGGGTAGCAACGTGGTGTATGAACTGACCATGACCGGGCGTACCTGTGTGCTGGTGGATCAAGACATGCAGCACATCGACAACTGCCTGGCCAGGCATCCGGGCCTGCTTTACCTGGTGGGTGATGCCACCGATAACGATACGTTGCTGGCCGCCGGGGTCACTCGCGCCAAGGGCGTGTTTGCCGTGGCGCAGGACGACAGCCAGAACCTGGTGATCAGCCTCAGCGCAAAACAGCTCAACCCCAGTTTGCGTGTGGTCGCCCGCTGCCACGAGGTCAAGAACGTCGAGAAAACCCTGCGCGCCGGTGCCGATGAAATTGTCTCGCCCGATTTCACCGGCGGCCTGCGCCTGGTCTCCGCCATGGTGCGCCCGCAGGTGGTGAGTTTCCTCGACGAAATGCTCAAGTCGGAAGACAACCTGCGCATGGAAGAAATCGCAGTGCCGGAGGGCTTCGACAGCAAGCACCTCAGCGTCATCAACCCCGGCGGCCGCGACTTCGTCGTGCTCGCCATCCGCCGCCAGCAGGCCGGCTGGATTTTCAATCCGCATGCCGAGCATACCCTGCATGCCGGCGACGTGATGATGGTGATGACCACGCCGGAAGGGCGCAGCCGGCTGGAGCAGATGATACAAGGGGTGGCGTAGTCGCTCGTTAAGGTGAAGTCCTGCGCAGCGGGCAAGGTGCTGGTAGGGTGTCAATAAGCGTAGCGCATTGCACCGGATGTTTCATGCGGCACAATAGCGATTGCGCCCTACGCGAACTTTGGAACTACGAAAAGATCACTAATCGACATAAATAATTCACAAACAATTATTTCCCTTGACCCAGTTTCATTGCATTAATCCCTGTCAGGACATTATTCTTATCAAAGATCAACACAGCAAAATAGGTCTCTTTCAGGGAAGACTTTCCACCAAACAAAGCAGGTACAGGGATGCTTGACACGGTGTTGAATGGCGCTGTTGCGCCACCGTAGAAAATCATTTTCTTCCCGGAAGCGCTATCAACATCAATGCTTATGGGATTGCCGAGGTCATTAACTACTTGGCTATAGGACGTTTTGTCTTTTTCGTATTTCTTGACGATATCCACTAGCGCTTGACCAGATTGTACTGCGGCCCCACTGGGCAATGATGAAGGCTTGGATTTTTCGTCCTGTTTTGCTTTCTGTAGGATTTTCACGACTTCAGTGCAGGAACCACCGCTAGATTCGCGTGCCGCACCTTCCGCAGCCAGTGAAACCGCAGTATCGTCCGCAGTGTTGCGAATTTCTGTATTCGCACCTAGCGCAATCAGAAGGTTGACGGTGTTTACACCACAGCCTTTGGCCGCCTTCATGAGGGGAGAGTCGCCTTTGTTGTTCTTATGATTCACATCAGCATTTTTGGAGGAAACCAGATAGCGAATAATATTCTGAGTTCGTCTCATCTGAAATGAATCTTCATAGCCAATTGTTATCGCATGATCGAGTGCAGTATTGCCATTGGCGTCCTCCAGATCAACCTTTGCGCCATGAGCAAAAAGCCGTTCTATAGCGCGAACGGTTGAATCCGTGTCATTGACATCGTTGCTTGTATTCCTTTCGGCCAGATACATCAACGATGTTTCGCCATGCTTTGTCTGATAATTAGGATTGGCGTTATGATCCAACAGAAAATTGAATACTTCTTCTCTGTAATAACGATGTTGAGCACTGGCCATCAATGGCGTTTGCGTGGCATAGGTACAGTTTTCGTTATCGATCTCCGCACCTTGCTGCATGAACAACTCCATCATTTCCAGATTCCCATTGCTGGCCGCTTCGCAGAAATTCTTCGTTACTTTGCTAGGCTGATGATATTGAGGTGCATTCTGATCGATTCCGTCCGCTTTTTTGCTTACAGGAGCGGCAAACGCGGCATGGCTAGCAAACGCCAACAAAACCAAACTTACAGCATGCAAATTTTTCATTTCAGATGTCCCTAGATTAGAAATACTTCACTTTAATAACAACGATGATTAAGCGGGTTTCTCACCGGTTGAGGTTTCATAAGTCCAGACGAAAATACTACCAGCCAAACATCTCTCTAACAATATG
>JBGPPE010000219.1:0-3225 GCA_041488395.1 Gallionellaceae bacterium | reverse complement strand
TACGACATGTGCAAGGCGGTAGACCGCGGCATGGAGATCACCCAGCTGCGTGTGCTGGAAAAACAGGGGGGCAAATCGGGGCACTGGAAGGTATAGCCATATTGTCTTTTTGTGGTGTAGGAGCGGCCCCTGGCCGCGATCGCACGCAGGGCGTGCTCCTACAAAATCGAGCCGACACTGATACTATTTCAGTCTATGAATAAGCAACTCACAGCAATCACAAAATGAATCTGCAAACACTACTGCAAAAACTCAAGGACACACCCGACAGCGTCGAATTTACCGACACCATGGCGGTGATCGAGGCGCTGTACGACTTTACTCCCGCCACGTTCCAGAACGGTGAAGTGCTCAATGCCACCGGCCAGAATAACGGCTCGTGCAAACTGTTTGCCTTCGCCCAGCTGAACAATCTGTCGCAGCAGCAGACGCTGCATTGCTTTGGTGGCTACTACCGCGATGTGCTGAACACCCCGCAGGGTACAGACCACGCGAACATCCGCAACTTCATGAAATACGGCTGGGACGGTATTGAATTTGACACCCTCCCGCTGCAACCCAAAGCATAGTGCTGCCGCCTGAACACAGCGCACGGGTGGTGCGGAGATGAACCAGTATCCCGTCATCAGCTGGAGCGAAAATGGCACCGGGCACAGCGCGCGCTGGCGCTCGGAAAGCGCCGTGCCGCCACCCAAACGCGTGCAGATCGCCGATGACCGCATCAGCGCAGACGAAGCCTACCGCCTGGTGTGCGAGGGCACGGCGTTGCTGTGGCGCGGCGACTTCCACAACGCGCGCCAGCTGCTGCAGGCGCTGGCCAAACGTGCCGGGCGCAAGCCGCGCAAACCTGCCGCCACTCCCCACGAAGCCTTCAATCTGCACCGCCAGGCACAAGGCCAGCGCGCGCGCGTTCTCGGCATGCTGCTGCTGCCACTGCAGGCCGACTACAGTGTGCCGCTGCGCCGTGCCCCCGATGTGCGCGAAGCCTGCATTGAGGCCTATGGCAAGGAAACTGAAGACTCGGTGGTCTCGCTGCGCGAATTGCAGGGGCTGATCGGCGCGCACGAGTGGCGCAAGAAAGGCGTGGAGATTGCCGCACTGGGTGCGCGCATCCATCCGCATTACGGCGTGTTCTCGCCGCTACGCGGCGAGTATGTCGAGCTGGTCGCCCATGCACCGCTGCCCACACAGGAACTCGCCTTCGATATCGGCACCGGCACTGGCGTGCTCGCCGCCGTGCTGGCGCGCCGTGGCATCAGACGCATCGTCGCCACCGACCAGGACGCGCGCGCACTGGCCTGCGCCAGGGACAACATGAATCGCCTCGGGCTGAGTGCACAGGTGGAGGTGGTGCAGGCCGACCTGTTCCCACCGGGCCGCGCCAAACTGATCGTGTGCAACCCGCCCTGGCTGCCCGCCCGCCCCAGCTCACCCATCGAACACGCGGTGTACGATCCGGACAGCCGCATGCTGCTGGGCTTCCTCAATGGGCTGGCAGCGCATCTGGACGCGGGTGGCGAAGGCTGGCTGATCCTTTCAGATTTCGCCGAGCACCTCGGCTTGCGCACGCGTGAGGAATTGCTGGCGGCGATTGAGGCGGCGGGGTTGAAAGTGCTTGGGCGTATCGATGCCAAGCCGCATCATCCCAAGGCGAGTGATGAGAGTGATCCGCTGCATGCGGCACGGGCGGCAGAGGTGACTTCGTTGTGGCGATTAGGTGTGCGCTGAGCAAGGGCCGGAATCGGCTGCCAGTAACAGACATCCATTCTCTGCCCGTATTATTATGCACATGCGGGCAGGATATTTTACGAGGCCTCTGGTGAATCAATTGCTTATCGAAAATATGCATTCCACACTGTTATCAATAGTACAGACCGGTGGGTCCGTCTAATAACTGTTGGGTTACATGCCACAATTAACTGTCCCAAGGATCATATGAAGCGAGAAATAAAACGTGAGAAGACACTACCAGCCTTTCGAATCGACATTGCTGAACTCGGTTTGTTATGGGAAAGGTTAATGGCTCTGCTCAACGAGCCGTCACGCGCACATTGCACAATTACAATAGAATTACCATCTGAGACTCTGAAGTTTAACAACCTCGACGAGCTTAAGAGCTACCAGACACTTCCTTCAACTGTTACCAATTTTTCTCTCTTCTTGATTGAGGGTGAAAGACACATTTCAATCCGCACGAGTGGCATCTTGAGTTCGAAGCCAAAGGTAAGTGTTGGAGGTGAGTCAGAAGCGTGGTGTGCAGGCGCAGTTGAAACCGTATTCGTTTTTTTTGTTCAGCACAAAGCGTCGTATAACTGGTTCATTGTTATTCCCTTCGGCTGGTTAATAATGTTAATTGCCTTTGGAGCATTATTCATAATCATCTTTCTTGCCAAAGACACTAAAATTCCATCTGCAGTAGTCATTGGTTGGGCTTCTCTAATTTTGACATTTACCCTGCTCGATGTGCTGCGAACCAAGCTATTTCCAGTGACTGTATTAACTATCCGAAATAACGAAGGTTTCTTTAGGCGACATGCCGCCGAGCTCAGCCTATATGTCGCAATAGCCTCAGCTATCCTCACTGTTATCGGTTGGTTTGTCACGAAGTGAAGCCCAACCCGGCGTTCAAGCGGGACGCCGCAAAAGCGCGGCGCCCCTTACTTTACGTTAAAGCTCCGTGTATTTCTTCGCCGTTCCCTTCGCCTTTTCCACCGGATATTTCAACCGGTTTTTCTCCATCTTCTCGCTGATGATCTGCCCGATCTCCAGGTCGTAGTGGGCAGCCAGCTGAAAGGCGAAGGCAAAGATATCGGCCAGTTCGTCCTTGACCTTGTTCACATCCGCTTGGTCGGCATCCTTCCACAGATAAACTTCCAGTAGCTCGCTCGCTTCAATGCTGATGGCGATGGCCAGGTCCTTGGGGTTGTGAAACTGTGCCCAGTCGCGCTCGTCGCGGAATGCATGCAGGGCATCGGTAATTTTTTTGATTTCGCTCATTTGGGTCACCTGTACAAACTAAGTTTGGGGGTGAGAATACGCATGGGGGGATGGGTTGTCGAGGGGGTGGGTTCTGCCGCAGGAGTGCGGCGGTTGTTTAAAAGCAACACCGTCGGGGGGAGCCCGACAGCTAGTTGTTTTCCCTCGATGTGCAAAATCAAAACCGCCGGGGGCAGCCCGGCAGCTGGTTACCTTTCTTGTCTTGCCAAGAAAGGTAACCCAAAGAAG
>JBGPPE010000218.1:0-3353 GCA_041488395.1 Gallionellaceae bacterium | reverse complement strand
CTGATCGATGGAACCCGAAGGGCGGCAAACCGGGGGCGACTTCTTTGGGTTACCTTTCTTGGCAAGACAAGAAAGGTAACTAGCTGTCGGGCTACCCCCGACGGTGTTGACGTTGATTGAAAAACCTAACGCCAAGCTACACCGCTATCTTGAAAATCACCTTGTGAATTTTCCGTGTGCTGACCAGCGGCGCATGCGCATCCTCCGGAAAAAAGATGCAGAAGTGATCGGATGGCGTGGCAATCCAAGAGGCCGGCGCATCGTGGAAGAACTGAATGTCTTTCTCCGTATTGTAATCACTGATCGGCTGATGGCAAGCCGCCAGCGGCTTCCAGCCCATCTCGTCAATGCCTTCCAGCACCAGCTGAATATCGATATAACGGCGGTGGCATTCCAGCTTTGCCTCGGCACGCGTGCGCCCATTCACCTGTTCCACGATGACAAACAGATCCTGGTCAACGATGGCGTGGCGACCCGGAGGAAGCGCACGCAGATCGGTGTTGCGGATGTAGTCGAAGGCGCGCGGGAACAGCGGGTGCAGTGAGGCGTAGCGCTCGGCCTGGGAGAGAGTGGAGAAGATCATGGTTGTGCAAAGGTGGTTTTATTTACGCTCGGGGAGTATGCGCAATAGTGTGTTGTCATGCTTGATGTAGTGATGATACAGGGCGGCCACTGCATGCAGGCCGATGAGGAAATAGCCGGCGGTTCCCGCAGTCTCGTGTATTTCCTTGATCAGCTTGGCCAGATCCTTGTTTTCGCCGATCAGCGCCGGCAGTTGCAGGCCGAAGAACGGAACCGGTTTCCCGCTGGCACTGAGCAGCAGCCAGCCGCTGATGGGCATGGCTATCATCAATGCATAGAGTGCCAGGTGCAGCAGCTTGGCGGATAGCTGTTGCCAGCTAACGGGTTCAGGCCGGATAAGGGGAGTGGGGCCAGACAGGCGCGCAGCGAGGCGCGGCCACACCAGCACGAAAACCAGCATGCCAAGCATGAAGTGCCAGGTCTTCAACGCCTCGCGGAGATCGCTCCCCTTGGGGTATAGCCCGCGCAGTTCGATGGTGGCATACACCGCGACAAACAACAGCAGCATCAGCCAGTGGATGCCGATGGAGAGTGACCCGTAACGAATTTCAGTGTTTTTCCAGTTCATCGCTTATCTCCTTTGCTAAAGATTCGGCAGTGCGAGTGTAATGGCACGGGCGCAGCGGTGCCAGTGATGCTTAAATAAAGCGCGCCACCATACCCTTCGCCCACGCACCCTGCAACGGTATCTGCACGCGATGGCCGCTGCCGGGCGCGACGCTGAGTGTCTCGCCTTTCAGGCTGCGCATCTCGGTGAGCTCGACGATGTGGTTGCCGGAAGGGTGGATGATTTCCAGTTTGTCGCCCACCTGGAATTTGTTCTTTACGTCGATCTCGGCCACGCCATTCTCACAGCTGACGATGTCGCCCACATATTGCTGGCGCGAGCTTTCCGAGTGGCCGCGCATGTAGTTCTGCTGCTCGTGGGTGTGGTGGCGTTCGTAGAAGCCGTCGGTGTAGCCGCGGCTGGCCAGTGCGTCCAGTGCGCCGAGCAGATTCAGGTTGAGGGGCCGGCCGGCTACGGCATCATCGATGGCCTGGCGATACACCTGCGCGGTGCGCGCCACGTAGTAGATGGATTTGGTGCGGCCTTCGACCTTGAGCGAGTCGATGCCGATTTTGGCCAGGCGCTCGACATGTTCCACCGCACGCAGGTCCTTGGAGTTCATGATGTAGGTGCCATGCTCGTCTTCCAGCACCGGCATCAGCTCGCCCGGATGATCCGGGCGCGAGATGACATAGGCGCGGTCGGCCAGCGGGTGGCGCGGCTGCGCGCCGCAATCGGACAGGGCGGACTCGCTCAGCGCCTGGTCGAAATTGAAGTCGATTTTCTGGATGTGGCCGGCACCGTCTTCCTCGGCATTTTCCACCTTGTAATCCCAGCGGCAGGAGTTGGTGCAGGTGCCCTGGTTGGCATCGCGGTGGTTGAAGTAACCGGACAACAGGCAACGGCCGGAGTAGGCGATGCACAGCGCGCCGTGCACAAACACTTCCAGTTCCATGTCCGGGCACTGCTGGCGGATTTCTTCGATCTCATCCAGCGACAGTTCGCGCGACAGGATGACGCGCTCCAGCCCGAGCGATTTCCAGAATTTTACCGCCGCGTAGTTGACGGTGTTGGCCTGCACCGACAGGTGCACCGGCACTTCCGGCCAGCGTTCGCGCACCATCATGATCAGGCCGGGGTCGGCCATGATCAGGGCATCCGGCTTCATTGCAATCACCGGTTCCATGTCGGCCATATAGGTTTTGACCTTGGCGTTGTGCGGCATCAGGTTGCTGGCGACGAACAGTTTCTTGCCCAGCGCGTGTGCTTCCTGAATGCCGGTCTGCAATTCTTCCAGCTTGAATTCGTTGTTGCGCGCACGCAGGCTGTAGCGCGGCTGCCCGGCATACACCGCGTCTGCGCCGAAGGCGTAGGCGGTGCGCATTTTGTCGAGGGTGCCGGCAGGTAAAAGTAATTCGGGTGCGCGCATGGTGTTTGTCCTGAAATTTTTAAATACGAGCCACAGAGCTCACAGAGAACACAGAGAGAATTGTGCTCTGCTCAGAATTTATTTGTGAGTTTGGCAAATAAAACTGTACGCCTTTGCCTGGCCTCGCTTTCTCTGTGAGCTCTGTGTTCTCTGTGGCTAATTGCTTTGAAGTCCCAATCTTTTCCAGATTTCCAGGCTGGGTGCCGCCTGGTTAAGCGTGTAGAAATGCAGGCCGGGTGCGCCGCCCTTGAGCAGACGTTCGCCCAGCTGCGCCACCACGTCCATGCCGAAAGCCTGGATCGAAGCGGCGTCGTCGCCGTAGCTTTCCAGCGTCTTGCGGATCCAGCGCGGAATCTCGGCGCCGCAGGCGTCGGAGAAGCGTGCCAGCTGCGAGAATTTCATGATCGGCATGATGCCCGGCACGATGGGGATGGTGATGCCCAGCTTGTGGCATTGCTCGACAAAGTAGAAGTAGCTGTCGGCGTTGTAGAAGTATTGCGTGATGGCCGAGTTGGCGCCGGCGTTGACCTTGCGCTGGAAATTGAGCAGGTCGTCGCGCGGCGATCTGGCCTGCGGGTGAAACTCCGGATAGCCGGCCACTTCGATATGGAAGTGGTCGCCGGTCTCGGCGCGGATAAACGACACCAGCTCGTTGGCATACTGGAACTCGCCGGTGCTGGCCATACCGGAGGGCAGGTCGCCGCGCAGGGCGACGATGCGTCTGATGCCGAGACCCTTGTAGGTTTGCAGGATGGTGCGGATGTTTTCGCGGGTGGAGCCCACGCACGACAGGTG
>JBGPPE010000217.1:0-3355 GCA_041488395.1 Gallionellaceae bacterium | reverse complement strand
TTCCCTTGATTATTGGAGGCGGCCATGTCAACAACCACCATACGTTTACCGGAAGAACTTAAAGCGCGCGTTGCCGCAGCTGCAAAGCGCTCCGGCACAACCACGCACAGTTTCATTCTTGAGGCTATTGCAAAAAAGGTAGAGCAAGACCATCTGCGTGCAGATTTTGATACCGTTGCAGAGGATCGTTATGCCCGTGTCGTTGCCACCGGAAAAACGATTCCGTGGCAGGAAATGCGCGGATATCTGGAAGATCGTCTGGTCGGCAAAGAAGTGAAACGCCCGGTAGCACGAAAACTGGCACGCTGAAGATGTCGCATATTGAGTTGGCAGCTGAAGTTGGCGATGATTTTGAGCGTATCCTCGATCACCTTGCCCAACATCAGGTTGAAAATCCAGCGTTGCGCATTAGGGAGATTATCGAGGCGATTAATGTGCTTGAGTACAACCCCATGATTGGCCGCCCGGCGCATAACGACAAACGTGAACTCGTGATCGGGCGTCGCTCACATGGCTATGTGGCTTTGTACCGTTACATAGTCGAGATCGATACCATTTTTGTCCTTGCCGTGCGCAGCCAACAAGAGGCTGGCGACGAGGAGCTTTGAGCAACAGCCATTTCAGACAAGGAGATGATGACGGAGTACTTCAAGAAATGGGCTGTACGACATTAGAGGCATACGCTCAAACCTGAGCTGACACGAACGGTCAGATAGCTCTAAAGCAGACTATCGCAGCAGACTGGAACGTGCCCTTATAAGACATTTGACTTTGAATTTACGCTGCCCGAAACCAGCCATTCATCAAGTTCAACTTCCGACCCTTTAAATAGGGTCGGCTTTCTCCAAAACAGACCATAAAGTGCTTACAAAGACGATGAGATTCATCGTCAGCGATACGCCCGCAGTTAATCGAAAGGGGTATATAAACTGCTGCAGTTTCCGAGCTTATTGAGTGATAATGTGCATCTGGAACTGTAGTTGTGCTTTATCTTTCTGATTAATCCCGTTTCAAATCATCCTTTATTTTCAGATACTCTTCGCGCCCGATTTCTCCGCGTGCATACCGCTCTTCCAGCACCGCTAGCGCTTTGCCGGATTTTTCGCCGTTTCCGCCAGAATTCCGCCCGGAAAGGTATTTGACTGCCACTAAAATCAACAAAACAGGCACCAGCCAGAACAACCCCATTCCCAACCAACCCCACCCCATCCCGTATTCCCACATCATGATTGCCTCCTCGTCACGTTAATTACGCCTTGCCACACGCAAGCCGTTCGCCACCGCCAGCAGTTCGCTTGCCTCGTGCACCAGCACAGTAATTGCGATACTCAATATGCCAGTCAGCGCAATCGGAATCATTACGGCCAGCAGCACCACCGAAAACACAATATTTTGCATGCTCACGCGTCTGGCCTTGCGCCCCAACAGCAGTGCCTCGCCTACTTTGGCAAGGTCATCTGCCATCAGCGCCACGTCTGCCGCTTCGATGGCGGCATCGCTGCCCGCCACGCCCATTGCCACACCGCAGGTGGCAGCGGCCAGTGCCGGGGCATCGTTTACGCCGTCGCCTACCATCAGCACATGTCCGTATTGCCGCTCCAGTTCGCGCACGGCATCCACCTTTTCGTGCGGCTTGAGACCCGCGCGCACTTCGTCGATTCTCAGCGCATTTGCCACTACTTTTGCTGCCCGCTGGTTGTCACCTGTCAGCATGACCACTCGCATGCCCTGTGCATGCAATCCTGCCACTGCTTCGCGTGCGTCCTCGCGCACATGGTCACGCAAGGCAATCAGGCCAATAATTCCATCGCGTTTACCCACCAGCACCACGGTTTTACCCTGGCTTTCCAAATCATCAATCGATGATTGCACCTGAGACAGATCTATGCCCAAACTGGCAAGCAGTGCAGGGGTGCCTATATGCCATGTTTCTCCCAGCACTTCGCCACGTGCGCCGGATCCGGCAATCGCCTCAAATGCGGTCATAGTTATCGTCGTTGCACCTTTCTTTAGTGCATCCGCCACGATAGCGCACGCCAGGGGGTGTTCAGAATATCTTTCAAGCGCGGCAGCGATGCTGATCAGTTGCAGCTCTCCACCTTGCAGCGGTATGACATTTGTCACAGCCGGTTTTCCGTGGGTGAGTGTGCCGGTTTTGTCAAATGCCACTACCTTGATCATGCCCAGATGCTCCAGATGCGCACCACCCTTGATCAGGATGCCGCGCCGCCCCGCAGAGCCGATACCGGCAGCCATCGCCACCGGGGTGGACATCACCAGCGCGCAGGGTGCCGCCGCCACCAGCAACAGCACGGCGCGCATGAACCATGCGTCCATCGTCAAACCCAGCAGCCAAGGTACGGCAATCAACAGGAAAGATGCCGCCAGCACTGCTGGTGTATAAATATGCCCGAAGCGCTCGATCCATTGCTGCGCCTTGCCTTTGCGCTCCTGTGCGTCTTCCACCAGATGAATAATCTTAGACAGGCTGTTATTGGCGAAGGTTGCCGTCACTTCCACCTCCAACACCCCCTGGCGGTTGAGGCTGGCGGCGAATACGGTCATGCCTGGCCTCTTGTCCACCGGCATTGACTCTCCGGTCACCGGTGACTCATCCAGGCTGGAATTTCCGGCGCGAATGATACCGTCGGTGGCCAACGCTTCGCCGGGCCGCACCAGAAAACGATCTCCTACTCGCAGACTTTCGGCGGGCACAGTTATTTCTTGTCCATCCCGAAGCAGGCGCGCTTCCTTGGGGGCCAGATCGAGCAACGCGCGGATGGCAGAACGGGTACGCGCGTAGGTATATTCCTCTGTGCCTTCCGCCGCGCTGTACAGGAATACCAGCGCCGCCGCCTCATCCCACAGACCAAGCAGCGCGGAGCCAATTGCTGCCGCCAGCATCAACATATCGATGCCAATCACCCGCTCATGCACCAATTTCACCAGTCCTTCGCGCACCCAGTAATAGCCGCCGACCAGCATGGCAAGCAGGTACAGGGTGATTTCGCCACCCTTGCCGAGCAAGCCTAGATGAGCGACAAGATAGGCGACTCCGGCCAACAGGCCGCTTGCAAGGGCATTGCGTAACGGCGGGAAACGCCACCAAGGGCCACTGAATCCACCCCCGGTTTGGCAACCACAACCCGTACTCTTTTTTACATCACTCATGATGCTCTCCAATCTGAATAACAATGACGATATCGCCAATGCAAATCCATCCGGCTTGGATCATGCTTACAGTATTGCCCGTACATAATTTTCACCTGTTGCAACACAGTCTGCGTCATAACGCCCCATCTTTTTCCACCGTAGTAACCTGGTAGCTGCCGCGCCCCGCCAGACCGCAGTTGGC
>JBGPPE010000216.1:0-3425 GCA_041488395.1 Gallionellaceae bacterium | reverse complement strand
GTAAATCAATTGCGCTCACTTCGTTCCAAGGCATGGTTTCCTCCTATTGGGCGTTCACGACTAACGCCATAAGTGTTACCCATGTCTCCGAACGTGTGTTACCTATGTCTCCGGTCTAAACAGCAAGACAAGAAAGGTAACTAGCTGTCGGGCTACCCCCGACGGTGTTGGGTTTGAAGTTGCTTCAGCAGCAGACCTCTACTTTGGCCTAAATGGAGGAAGGCGGTTGTAACTGATGGCTGGATTATTGGCGCCAGTAGCTATAATAAGTTCGTTTTCCTTCTCGGTGACTTCAACGTTGGTCGCAGTTTCAGATTCCCAGAGAATTTCTTTGCGGATGGAAAAATCACGACGTTGTTCTCGGGTGAAGTCCTGTGCAATGAGAGTGCTGTTTGCGCTGCCAAAGTAGTTGATGTCGTCTGTTATATCCTGGCCGACGAAATCTTTCCATTGGGATAGGTGATCTTGTAAATCACTTTCATTTTTCTATCCGACATGGCTGCGCAATGTGTCAAATAAAAGTGCGCGGCTTATGCGGCGCCTTGTTAAACGCCCAGTCATACAACCAGTTCGGCAACAACTTCATCAACCTCCCCACCAACCCCATCTGCCACGGCACCACCGCAAACGAACTGCCGCGCGCGATCACCCGTGCCATGCGCCGCGCCGCATCGTCCACCTCCAGGATAAAGGGCATCATGTAAGTGTTGATGTCGGTCATCGGCGTCTTGATATAGCCGGGGCAGATGGTCACCACCCTGATGTTGTTGTCGCGCAATTCCACGCGCAGGCTTTCCAGGTAGGAGATGACGGCAGCCTTGGAGGCGGAGTAGGCCTCCGAGCCGGGCAGGCCGCGGAAGCCGGCCACGCTGGCGATGCCCACCAGTTTGCCCTGGCCGGCTTCGCGCATGGGCGCAATGAAGGGCTGGAAGGTTTTCACCATGCCCATCACGTTGACATCCATGACATGCTGGAAGGCGGGAATGTCTTCGGCGTATTCGGTGAGGGTGCCGCGGCTGACGCCGGCATTGGCAATAACGATGTCGGGTACGCCGGCCTTGGCGATGAAGTCGTGCGCGGCGGCCTGGATGGCGGCGGCGTCACGCACGTCCAGTGCATAGCAATGCACCTGCTGCGGAAACTGGGTGGAGAGGGTATGCAGCAGTTCGCTGCGGCGGGCAAAGGCTGCAATCACCGCGCCCTGGCGCAGGTAGTGTTGCGCCAGCGCCATGCCGATGCCGCTGGACGCGCCGCTTATGACGACGCGCAGGGCCATTAGTGTTTGCCTGCGCGTCGTTCCTTGCGTGCACGCTCAACCAGCTCGTCCAGCACCTTGATGGTGTCATCCGGCAGCAGGCCGGTGATCATGTATTTGCCATCCACGATCAGTGTAGGTGTGCCGCGAATGTTATATGCCTGTTGCATCTGCTTGCTGCGCATCACCTTGCTCTGCACGCTGAACGATTGGTAATTGTCGCTGAAGGCCTTGCTGTCGCCGCCGTGTTTTCCGACAAAAGCTGAAATCTGGGCCAGGTCGGTGAGCTCAATATTGTTGACGTTCCACGCGTCGTAAAGATCGTCATGCAGCATTTTCTGTTTGCCCATCAGTTCCAGGGCATAGAAGGTGTTGGCCATCGGCTCCCATGCGGAATTGAACACGGTGGGGACAAAAACCAGCTCGACATCCCTGGGCATTTTCTTTGCCCACTCGCTCAGCTTGGGGTGCAGGTGAAAGCAATGCGAGCAGCCGTAAAAGAAAAACTCCAGCACTTCGACCTTGTTGCCGCTGTGCGTGGGCTGTGGCGGCTCGATCTGCTTGTATTCGCTGCCCATGCCGGGTGCGGCATAAACCAGGGTGGAAGAGAGCAAAACCAGCAGCACCAGCAGTTGTTTGATGAATTTCACAATTATCTCCGGATATGAAGTTGAATTAATCAGTTTGCGCAATCAGGATTTACTGCGCCCGTATTGGAGCGGCATTGATCCCGTTTTGTTTCAGTGTATTCAAGGCTGCGTTCATTTCATCCGCGCCGTGGTAAGGGCCGAGGCGCACGCGGTACCACACGCCCTTGTCCGGGATGGTGGCCGGCTGCACGTTGGCTTCCATGCCGATAAAGGCCAGTTTGGCCTTCACTTTCTCGGCGTCATCCGAGTTCTGGAACGATCCTGCCTGCAGGAAATAAGTGGTCTTGGCAGCGGCGCTGTCCGCCGGTTTGCTCGGTGCCACAGGGGCAACGGGCGGCGTGGTGTGTTGCAGCGGAGGCTGTTTGACTGCGGGGGGAGTGGGCTTCACGGCGGGTTTTTTGCCGCTGCTGCCATCGGATTTGTCGGTGAGTTCCTTGTAAAACTCGAAGCGTGCCTTGTCTTCGCCATGCGGGGCCGCTTTGCTTGCAGGCTTGCCAGCGGGCGCCGGGGTTTTCTCCGGTTCGGGGGCGGGCTTGGGTGCTTCGCGCACTTCCTTGGGCGCCAGGGTAACCGGCGTCTTCTTCATGATCAGCAGGGCGATGCCGCCCGCAATCATCAGTCCCAGCACGATGCCCAGCATAATGGCGGCAAATACCGGAAAACCGCCGCCGCCATTGCCACCGCCGTTGGAGCGCGAACTGTTTTTGCTCATACCATGCCCTCTAAAGTTGCCCGAATCTTTCTGCTGGAAGGTCCGGGATAAATTGATTCAGCCCTACATTTTTTCCGGTGCGGAGACGCCCAGCAAAGCCAGGCCGTTGCGCATCACCTGGGCGGCCGCAGCAATCAGCGCCAGGCGCGCCAGCTTGAGCGTCTCATCCTCGACCAGGAAGCGCGAGGCATTATAGTAGCTGTGAAAATCGGCGGCCAACTCTTTCAGGTAAAACGCGATCAGATGCGGCGCCAGCTCCTCTGCGGCCGTTTCGATCATCTGCGGAAAATCGATCATGCGCTGCAGCAGCTGGGTTTCGTATTCGCTGTCCAGCGCGCCGACATGCGCCTGCAGCAAGGCCGCGCGGTCGCCGCCCCATTGCGTCAGCACCGCATTGATGCGGGCGTGCGCGTACTGGATGTAATACACCGGGTTTTCGTTGCTCTGCGATTTGGCCAGGTCGATGTCGAATACCAGCTGCGAATCCGGGTGGCGCGCGGCGAGGAAGAAGCGGGTGGCATCGCAGCCCACTTCGTCGATCAGGTCGCGCAGGGTGACATAGCTGCCGGCGCGCTTGGAAATCTTCACCTCTTCGCCGTTGCGCAGCACCGTCACCATCTGGTGCAGCACGTAGTCCGGCCAGCCTTTGGGGATGCCCGCATCCAGTGCCTGCAAGCCGGCGCGCACGCGGGTGATGGTGCTGTGATGGTCGGCACCCTGCTCGTTGATCACGCGCTCGAAACCGCGCCGCCACTTGTCCAGGTGATAGGCCACGTCCGGCACAAAGTAGGTGTAACCGCCGTCGCTC
>JBGPPE010000215.1:0-3559 GCA_041488395.1 Gallionellaceae bacterium | reverse complement strand
TTGGGGCCTTCCCAGCGCAGGGCGGTGTAGGCATGGCCGCATTCCGGGCTGATCACGTATTTGACCTTGAGCCGTTCGGCGGCCTTTACCAGGCGCTTGACCAGCTCGGCCGCGAGGTCGGAAGAGCCGATCTGGATGCCGCTGTTGGTGCCCTCGAAACCATCCGAGGCAAAGGTCCACGACACCTTGGCGTGCTCGAAGATGCGCGCTACGGCCGGGATAATTTCGCTGAAGTCGGCAATCTCGGCGGAGGACAGCACCATCATGTAATCGGCGCCAACCTTGTCCATCGGGATGGTGAGGCCGGTTTCTTTTTCCGCATGCTTGATGTGCGCCTGCAACGTGGCCAGGGTAATGCCCATCGGGCTGCCCAGCTCGATGGCGCGTCGCGTTGCGCCCTTGAGATCGTCGGGGGCGTGGCCGGAGGCAGCCATGCCTTCACGCATCTTGCGCACCATGTAGACGATGTCGTTGCCTACCGGGCAGGCCAGCGAGCAGCGACCGCACAGGGTGCAGCTGTCGTAAACCAGCGGCTCCCATGCGCTGAGCTCTGCGTCTGTCACCGGCTGGCTCAGCCCCAGTTTCGACATCAGTTTGCCCCAGAAGGTGTACTCCTGTTGCCACACGCGCCGCATCGGTTCCAGCTTGTGGATCGGGGTGTATTTCGGGTCCTGCGTTTCGGTGTAGAACAAACAGGCATCCGCGCACAGGCCGCAGTGCACGCAGGTGGTGAAAAAGGTCGCGATCGGGCCGTCGATCTGCTCGATCATGCTGTTGATGCCGCGTTGCAGTGATGTGCTCATGCTTTCGCCTCCTTAGAGGTTAGAGTGATTTGTAGTGTGAGGTGTCGGCTCACGAAGTCATTCGCGGACGCTTCCATCCCCGCTGTGCGGGGCCCCTGCTCACTGCTCATGCCTTCACTCCTTTATAGCCGGCAACAGCGCCGTTGTACCAGCGCGCGCTGAACGTCGACAGCATGTGGGCCAGCTTGGTAAAGGGGGTGACGATCAGCAGCAGTTCCACGCTGGTCAGGTGCAAAATCATCAGGTGGACATAGTCAGCACCGATGCCGCGCAGCAGCATGAAGCCGGTCAGCAGCGGCAGGAAGCTGAGCGCCCAGGTGAAATAGTCCTGGAAGGTGGACAGCATGCGTTTGACCGGGTCCATCATGCGGTGCACCAGCAGGGCGATCAGCGCGGCGATGGCGAGTATCGCGGCAAGGTCGATGAGGCTGCGCGGCAGCGCCGGCCAGCCGAAGCCCAATATCGCGCGCAGCATGTCGATGTGCTGGCTGAGAAAGAACAGGGTGATCAGGAAGCCGAGGTGGAAGATATAGCCGGCGAGCACGGTGAATTTGCCGCGCGCGCTCAGTTCGGGCAGCACAAAGGAACGCCGCCAGATGGTGCGCAGACCCGGCCCCCATTCCGAGCCGCGCGGAGCGGCCAGGTTCTTTTTGCGCCCGAGCAGCGCGAGGTGAATCATGCGGTAGCTCATGCCGAATACAAAAATTGCGGCTGCAATCTGCAACCCCGGTCCGCGCACCCAATACAGTAGTTCTTGCGGGTTCATGTGGTCTCCCTCGCTTTAAAGGTCTTTGACGGTCAGCTTTTCGTGCGCCTGTTGCGCCGATTTTTTCTTGGCCCTGTCCATGGCGCCCATGGCTACGGCGGCACCCGCACCGATCACGGCGGCAGCCGCGGCAGCGCTGCCGACATTGACGGTAGGTGCGGCCAGCGGTGTGTAGAAGCTGCCGGCATCCCAGAAGTTGGGTTCGGAGCAGCCCAGGCAGCCATGACCCGCCTCGATCGGGAAGCCAGCGCCGCCGTTCCACTTGGTGGTGGCGCAGGCGTTGTGTGTGGTCGGCCCCTTGCAGCCCAGCTCGTACAGGCACCAGCCGTTGCGTGCGCCTTCGTCGTCGAAGGTCTTGGCAAACTTGCCCTGATCATAGAAGGGGCGGCGGTAGCAGCGGTCGTGGATGGTCTCGCCGTAGAAGGCCTTGGGCCGGCCCAGCTCGTCCAGTGCGGGCAGTTCGCCAAAGGTGAGGTAGTGCGCCAGCACGCCAGTGATGACCACCGGGATCGGCGGGCAGCCGGAGATATTGATGATGGGCTTGTCCTTGATCAGCTCGGATACCGGCACCGCGCCAGTGGGGTTGGGGTGGGCCATGGGCAGGCCGCCAAAGGCCGCGCAGCTGCCCACCGCCACGATGGCTGCGGCGCCCTTGGCGGCCTCCTGCAGCAGGTCGAGATTGGTGCGGCCGGCAATGGTGGAATAGATGCCGTCATCCCTGGTGGGGATGGAGCCATCCACCAGCAGCAGGTATTTGCCGTAATTGGCCTGCATCGCATCTTCGCGCGATTTCTCCGCGGCGAAGCCGGAGGCGGCCTGCAGGGTGTGGTGGTAGTCGAGCGAGATCATGTCGAAGATCAGGCTTTCCAGGGTGGGGGAGTGCGAGCGCGTGAGCGACTCGGTGCAGCCGGTGCATTCCTGGAATGACAGCCAGATCACCGAGGGGCGCTGTGCTTTGGCCAGCGCCTCTGCTATCGCCGAGGCGGTTCCCGGCGGCAGTGCCATCAGCGAGGCCATGGCGGTACAGAACTTGAGAAAGGAGCGGCGGCTGATGCCCTGCTGGGTTAGACGATCTTGCAGCGTTTCATGTTCTTTCATGATGCCTCCCTGATTGCTGAAATTCATTTCAAACATTTGCCACAGAGTACACAGAGACCACAGAGAATGTTACTGAATGCAGAGCACCGCGGATTTCTCTGTGCACTCTGTACCCGCTAGGAGTAGGCCGTGGTTGTAAGGGGCTAAAGCCCCAACAACACACGCTCTGATCTCTGTGGCTAAAAGCTTTTTAGTTGTAAGTTGTTAAGCCTGCTCCCCCAGCATCTTTCGCAGCCGTTCCAGGCTGGCCTGCATGTCTTCCGGCTGGCTTTGCAGCAGGCTGGGGACGCGGGCGATTTCTATCATGTCGGCGATGATGTCACCTTCGACGTTGTAGTGGGTAACCCACCAGACGCCGGGGAACTGGGTCTCGATGATTTCGGAGGGGCCGATGGCTTCGAGGCGGGCGGTCACTTCGCCCTGGCCGAGGGTGAAGCGCAGTTGCTCGTATTCATGTGCAGACAGCGGCAGGCTCTTCAGGTCGATCAGGCTGCTGCTGCCGTTGTTCAGCAGCAGCTCCAGCTGTGTGGCAATTTCCGCCAGCAGGGCGGCGATGTTGCCGACGCTGGAGGTATCGGCCGATTCCACCTTGACCGCAATGGATTGCAAACTTTGCCTGGGCAGGTTCATGTGCGCCACCCATCGAGCAGTTGCATGGTCTGCTGGCAGATCTGCGGCATGGCGGCGGCTACGGCAGCTGAGGGTGATTCGCCCCAGTCGATTTCACCGGGCTGGATGCCGATGAGTGCGCGCTGTTGCGGCAGGTGGTCGCTGAGCAGGGCGATCGCCATCAGGTCAATCAGGCTTACCTCATGCACGCTGCGCTTGCGGTTGCTGCCGAGGAAGGTGTCCATCTGCACACCTTCAAACAGTTGCCAGTGGCCGGGTTGTT
>JBGPPE010000214.1:0-3577 GCA_041488395.1 Gallionellaceae bacterium | reverse complement strand
TTGCCGCCAAAGGTGGAGCCATGGTTGCCGGGCTGGAAGGTGCCGGCCGCCTTGCCGGCAGCGAGACAGGCGCCAATCGGCACACCGGAACCCAGCCCCTTGGCCAGCGTCATCACGTCGGGCAGGATGCCAGCGTGCTGGTGCGCGAACCATTTGCCGGTGCGGCCAATGCCGCACTGCACTTCGTCCAGCATCAGCAACCAGTTGCGCTGGTCGCAAATTTTGCGCAGGCCTTGCAGGTAACTGATGTCAGGCGTGCGTATGCCGCCTTCGCCCTGTATCGGTTCAACCAGAACAGCGACTATGTTGGGTGTATGCGAGGCAACCTGCTCGATGGCCGCCAGATCGTCATAGGGGACACGCACAAAACCTTTCACCAGGGGTTCAAATCCTGCCTGAACCTTGCGGTTCCCGGTGGCCGAGAGCGTGGCCAGGGTGCGTCCGTGGAAAGCTTTTTCCATCACGATAATGGTGGGGACTTCAATGCCCTGTTTGTGGCCATACATGCGCGCAAGCTTGATGGCAGCCTCATTGGCCTCGCAGCCGGAGTTGCACAGAAAGGCTTCCTGCATTCTGGACAGAGCGCAAAGTTTGGCGGCAATCTGCTCCTGCTCGGGAATCTGGTACACGTTGGAAACGTGGATGAGTTTGCCGATTTGTGCAGAAAGTGCGGCAGTAAAGCGTGGATGAGCATGTCCCAGCGTATTGACGGCAATGCCGGCCAGTGCGTCCAGATATTGTTTGCCGTTGCTGTCCCAGAGGTGGGAGCCTGCGCCGTGAGTAAAGGCAACAGGCTGACGGGCGTATGTGTTCATCAAGTGCGACATGGCGTATTCGAGCGGATATTGGGCCGCTGTAGCTAAGTTAATAAAGGTGGAATGTTGTCCTGAATCACCGGTGCAAGGCAAGTATATTTTTAGTTTTTGCTTGCCTGACACTATTTTGCAAAACGAAAAAGGCCGACTGCGAGTCGGCCTTTTTGATGCAGCTGTAGCGTCTGTTACAGCTTAGGCCATTGCCTTGATAGCTGCAGACAAGCGGCTCTTGTGGCGAGCAGCCTTGTTCTTGTGAATGATTTTCTTGTCGGCGATAGAATCAACCACGCTGGTAGATGCGCTGAATACGGCTTGCGCAGCAGCCTTGTCGCCAGCTTCAATAGCTTTGGCAACCTTCTTGATTGCGGTACGCAGCTCAGAACGCAGGCTGGTGTTGTGCTCACGTTGTTTGTCTGCCTGTCTTGCACGTTTTCTGGCTTGTGCGCTATTTGCCATGGTGACTCCTTGAGAATTTGGCTTGCAATAAAAGTCGAGCATTATAGGAAGGCTTGCCAACTTTTGCAACTGTTTGTTGCTTTACCGCCAGCAAAGGGGCTGGGCGGGTGTCGTGCAGGATTACTGCCGGCCGCTAGCAGGATGTTATGATGCCGGCCCCCGCATGAACACGCAATAAATAATGTCGAAAAAAGCAGTTGTATTAGCCGAGATGGGCAAGTTGGTGACGGGCATGGCCGCAGTGGCAGTGCCGGTGCAACGCATATGAATCTGCTCAAAGCGCTGGCCACCATCAGCAGCCTGACCCTGGTTTCGCGCATCCTGGCCTTTATTCGCGACGTGCTGATTGCGCGTATCTTTGGCGCGGGGGCGGCTACCGACGCCTTTTTTGTGGCTTTCAGATTGCCCAACCTGCTGCGTCGATTGTTTGCCGAAGGCGCGTTTTCACAGGCCTTTGTGCCGATTTTCGGCGAGTATAAAAACCGCCGCGGCCACGATGAAACCAAGTTGCTGGTGGACCACGTCGTCACGCTGCTGGCCATTATCCTGTTTGTTGTCACACTGATCGGCATTGTTGCCGCGCCCTTGCTGGTTTATCTGACCGCGCCGGGCTTTGTGCAGGATACGGACAAGTTCAACCTCACCGTTACCCTGTTGCGCATCACCTCCCCGTACATTTTCTTTATCTCGCTGGTGGCGGTGGCAGCGGGGATATTGAACACCTACAACAAATTCTGGGTACCCGCCTTCGCGCCCATCCTGCTGAATGTCTGTTTTATCGGCGGCGCCTTGTGGCTGGCACCGTATTGCAATCCCCCCATCCTGGCGCTGGGCTGGGCGGTGTTTGTGGCGGGCATCGTGCAGCTGGCATTCCAGCTGCCGTTCCTGAAAAAAATCGGCATGCTGCCCCGCTTCCGGCTGAGTCTGAAAGATGCCGGAGTCTGGCGCGTGATCAAACAGATGGGGCCGGCGGTATTCGGCGTGTCCATCAGCCAGATCAGCCTCATCATCAATACCATCATCGCCACCCTGCTGGTTTCCGGCAGCGTGTCCTGGCTGTATTACGCCGACCGCCTGATGGAGTTCCCTTCCGGCTTGCTGGGCGCAGCACTCGGCACCATCCTGTTGCCATCGCTGTCCAAGCTGCACGCCGATAGCAACCCCGCGGAATACTCGCGCTTGCTCGACTGGGGCTTGCGCCTGACTTTCATGCTGACGCTGCCGGCGGCGCTGGCACTGGGCATGATTGCCGTGCCGCTGCTGGCAACTTTTTTTCAGCACGGCGCCTTTTCGGAAAACGATGTGCTGATGACGCGCAACGCGCTGGTCGGCTACAGCGTCGGCCTGATCGGCCTGCTGGCCGTCAAGGTGCTGGCGCCGGCTTTCTATGCGCGGCAGGATATTCGCACCCCGGTAAAGATAGGCATCGTTACGCTGCTGGCCACGCAAGCCATGAACCTGCTGTTCGTGTTCTGGCTGCAGCATGCCGGTCTGGCACTGGCCATCGGTCTGGGCTCCTGCCTGAACTCGGCGATTCTGTATCATTTCCTGCGCAAGCGGGGTATCTACCAGCCTGAGCCGGGCTGGGGAAAGTTTCTCGCCAAGATTGGCGCAGCGCTGCTCGCGCTGGGGCTGGTGCTATGGTTCGGCATGGGCAGCGAGCAGCACTGGCTGACTACGCATGGCTGGCCGCGCATCCTGCATCTGGGCGGTCTGGTGCTGGGCGGAATTGCGGCCTATTTCTCCGTGCTGTGGCTGCTGGGTTTCAGGCTCAGGGATTTCGCCAGGCGCGGGGCGCATTGAGCCGCGCGGCAAGACGCCAGCAGTCGTTGGCCGTGACAGCCCGGGTGCGTCCGGTTTAAAATTCGGCATCTTTCTTAAATTTAATTGGTTTGCAGGCACAATGAAGACTCAACATATATACAACGTCGAAGAAGCTGATTTTGACACTCTGGTGGTGGAACGCTCGCAGCAGACTCCAGTGCTGATGGATATCAGTGCCGAATGGTGCGGTCCGTGCAAGGTGCTGGGGCCATTGCTGCACCGGGTTGCAGAATCCTATGATGGTAAATTCCTGCTGGCGCTGGTGGATGCCGACGAAAACATGAAGATCGCCGGGCGCCACAAGGTGCGTGGTTTCCCGACCGTGGTGGCCTACAGCCACGGGGTGGAGATCGATCGTTTCCATAGTGCACAAACCGAGGGTTTTCTGCGCCGCTTTATCGACAGCGTGATTGAACGACATGCTGCCGGCGCCCAACAGTCGGCCGCAGCAAAAGTATAATTTTCCGGAGTGCGCCGGATTG
>JBGPPE010000213.1:0-3583 GCA_041488395.1 Gallionellaceae bacterium | reverse complement strand
CGCCCACACCACGGCGCCGTTCTTGTGCAGGTAGCGTTTGATCAGGTGCGCGTAAGCCTGCTCGCCTGACTGGAGTTGCGCTATTACTCTTTGAGACAGCTCGATGTCATCGGGATGGGTAATCTCCTGCCACCTGCGGTGCTGAAGTTCCCGTTCGGAATAGCCCAGCATCTCGCAGAAAGCATGATTCACCTGTATCTCGCCGGAGGGGGAAGTAATCGACTTGCCGATGGGCGATTGCTCGAACAGATATTTGAATTTGTCCTCGCTCTCGATCAGCTCCAGCTCAGCCGCATGCAGGGAAGCCTGAGTACGCAGGTTGGCAATACCGTAAGCGATATCGCCTGCCATTTCTTCCAGGAGCATTACTACTTCGTCGTTGAAGGCATACGCGTCGGACGAAAACACACTCAGGATGCCAAATATTGCGCCGCCGCTCGCAAGCGGCAGGCAAAGGTTCGCGAAATACCCGCGAGCCAGCGCTGCTGCCTTCCATGGCGCGAAATCCGGATCACCGTCAATGTCATGACAGACCTGCACCTCCCCGCTGCGCAGGGCTTTGGCGATCGGAAGCTGCCCCTCCCTGGTGTCAGCCCAGGAGAGCGACATCTGCATCGGATAGAAGTCTTTTCCCGCACCAGTCGCCGCCACCAGCGTGAAAATCTTTTCCGGTTCGTTGCCGGCATAGCTGATACTCGCCATCAGGTAGCCGCCGTTTTCAACGATATTGCGCACCGAACTATCGAGCAATTCCTGCTCGCTTTTCGCTCGCACCAGCCCATGATTGCCGGTCGACAGCATGCGCAACGTCCGGCTAATGCGCGTCACTGCCGCGGTGCGTTCGCGCACCTGCTGGTCGAGACTTTCATTCATCAGGCCGAGTTGGGTTTGGCTGGACAACAATTCCCGGTTCTGCTGGAGAGAGTTCTCATACAGGGAAAGCAGCAGGTTCAATGTCTGCAGGCCACCTCCAACGATGGTAAAACGCTTGCCACCATATTCCACCTCTTGCTCGCGTCGCTCGTTCGAGCGCCGAATCAGGACTGGCATCTCCAGCAGGGAGTGAATGCGATTCAGCAGGGTAGTTTCGGAGTAGGGCTTGGTGATGTAGGCATCGGCGCCGCAATTGATCGCCTCAATAATGTCTTCCGGCTCCGACAGCACCGTGAGCAGGATCACCGGGATATTCCACAACTCATCGTCATATTTGATCAGACGGCACAACTGATAACCGTCCATCACCGGCATCTTGATGTCGCTCATCACCAGAGCTGGCCGCTGCAGTCGCGCTGCTTGCAGCCCTTCCTCGCCGTTCTGCGCCATTCTCACCGTATAGCCTGCTCTGGCGAGCGTGCGGCGCAGCAGCTCTGCTTCAACCGGGCTGTCTTCGACAACCAGTATGGTGGGAGAAATGCCGCCAGCTTCAGCTTGCTTGGTCATATCGACTCCCTGCGAAGGTTGTGCCCCGCACTACGGCTGCTTTGCACCAGGGTATTCAGCGCAGGTGCGATTTGTTCGAGGGCAAGCACCTGCTGCGCCGCCCCCAGCACCACCGCCTCCCTGGGCATGCCGTAGACCGCGCTGCTGGCCTCGTCCTGGGCGATGGTGACGCCACCGGCCGCGGCAATGGCCGCCATGCCCTCTGCGCCGTCGCGCCCCATACCGGTAAGCAAAACGCCCACAGTACCGGCGCCGAAATGGTGCGCCGCCGCGTTCATGCTGGCGCTAATCGAGGGTCGGTGGCCATCGCAGGGCGCTGCCTGGGAGAGATTGAAGCGGCCGTCGTCGTCCAGTTCCAGATGAGCATCCTCGGGGGCAAAATAGACCACTCCGGCTTGCGGAACATCGCCGTGAACGGCGATGCGCACTGGCAGCGGGCTGATTTCGGCCAGCCACGCCACCATATCCGAAAGGAAGCCGCTGCCGATATGCTGCACGCACACCACCGGCACCGGAAAACCAGCCGGCAAGTGGGAAAGTATTTCATGCAGTGCCTGCGGGCCACCGGTGGAAGCACCGATCACCACAATGCGCACGCTGGCGCGGGGCTGCAGCGAGAGGATATCCGGGAGTGAAGATGCGCCCTTCGCTGTTCCGCTACGACGGAACACATGCACGCCGGAGAGGATGCGAATCTTGCTGGCGAGTTCCATGGCCAGCTTGCCCTGGTCCGTCTCAAGAATATCGCGCGGCTTGGGATAGAAATCCACTGCCCCGGCCTCCAGCAGCCGAAAGACGTTGGACGAGCCACGCTCCACCGATATGCTTACCACCAGGATGGGGCGCGGATACTTGTTCATCACTTCGCGGGTGAACGCCAGACCGTCCATCACCGGCATGTGCAGATCAGTACAGATGACGTCCGGATTCAACACTGGCAGCAGATTGAGCGCCTCCCTGCCGTTGGCGGCAGTACCTATCACCTGGATGTCAGGCAAACCGGATAACAAGCGTTGCATGATATGCAATGCGATGGGGGAATCATCGACGAGCAGCACGCGGATCATATAACGATCATCCTTTTCAAAGTATCCAGCAGCACGCGCTGGTCGAACGACGGTTTGGGGATGTAGGCATTGGCACCGGCATCGAGGCCGCGCCGTTTGTCCTCGTCGGAGGCGAGGGAAGTCACCAGAATTACCGGCATCTCCTTGTAGCGCGGCTCTTCGCGAATGTGTGCAGTGAGCACGAGGCCATTCATATTGGGCATCATGATGTCCGATACCACCGCAGCGAAGGAGCGGCTACCGAGAGTGTTCAGCGCATCCACGCCGTCCACCGCCGTGACTACCTCATAGCCGCTGTCCTCGAGAATGCGTTTCTCCATGGCACGGACCAGCGCCGAATCCTCGACCAGCAAAACGGAAGGTTTGGCACTCTCGTGCCTGATTTCGCGCTCCTCGCTGCGCATGGAGGCGACCGTTTTATGCGCCGAATGCAGCAGGTCGACGGGGTTCAGCACCGCACAGATTTCACCGCTGCCTAGCATGGCCAGGGCGGAAACGTTACGCACACGACGCAGCGGCGGGCCGAGCGGTTTGGGCACCACCTCTTCCCCGGCCAGCAGATCGTCGGCCAGCAGTCCAAGCCGCTCGTCGCCCACCTGAAGCACGATGCACACCAGATTCTTGGGTTCTGCCCCAGCCCGTTCACTGGCCGGCAGTTCCAGCAGATCGGTGAGGCGAGCGGAAATCACCGTCTGGCCATCCAGAAGAATTGCCAGTCGACCTTCGAGGGAGAAGATATCTTCCCCGCGCACGCGCCGCGAAGTATGGATGAATTCGACCGGGAGTCCGTAAAGCCCGCTGCCTGCACTCACCAGCAGAAGTTGCGTGGTAGTGAGGCTCATCGGCAGGCGCAGTTGCACGGTCAGCCCCTGGCCGACGCTGGATTCCAGGCGGATGCTGCCTTTCATCCGTTCGACATTGACCTGTACCACGTCCAGCCCAACACCGCGTCCGGACAATTCGGTGACGAAGCTGCTGGTGGAAAAACCGGGCATGAAGATCAGTTGCTGCAATTCTGCCGGAGTCATGGCGGCGAGTGTCGCCTCGTCGTGCAAGCCGCGTTTTTTTGCTTCCTG
>JBGPPE010000212.1:0-3593 GCA_041488395.1 Gallionellaceae bacterium | reverse complement strand
TCGAGTGGCAGCTGCCTGCCGTGGGGGCGATGCGGGTGCCGGCGGTGATTTTTGCCGACCAGGCCTTGCTGCACGACATGGACGACAAGGTGCGCGAACAGGCTAGCAACGTCGCCATGCTGCCCGGCATTGTGCGCGCCTCCTACGCCATGCCCGATGCGCACTGGGGCTACGGCTTCCCCATTGGCGGCGTGGCGGCGTTTGATCCCGCAGAGGGCGGGGTGGTCTCCGCCGGCGGCGTCGGTTTCGATATCTCCTGCGGTGTGCGCTGTTTGCATACCGGCCTCAAGGTGCAAGACCTGGCACGGGTGAAGGAGCGGCTAGCCGACACCTTGCTGCATGCCATCCCGGCGGGTGTCGGCAGCACCGGAGAGCTGCGCCTTTCCGCGGCGGAGATGGATGCCATGCTCAGGGGCGGCGCGCGCTGGGCGCTGGGGCGCGGCTACGGCGAGGCGGCCGACCTGGAGCGCATCGAGGAAGGCGGGCAGATGAAGGGGGCCGAGCCCGCGCAGGTGTCGGAGCAGGCCAAACGGCGCCAGCGCGACGAGATGGGCACGCTGGGTTCCGGCAACCACTACCTGGAAGTGCAGCACGTGGTCGAGATCTGCGACGAGCGCATCGCGCAGGCTTACGGCCTGGCGCAGGACGACGTGGTGGTCAGCATCCATTGCGGTTCGCGCGGGCTGGGCCACCAGATCGGCACCGAGTTCCTGAAACGCATGGTGGTGGCTGCCGCCAGCCATCACATCATTCTGCCCGACCGCGAGCTGGCCTGCGCGCCGCTCGATTCCGATCTCGGCCGCGCATATCTGGGTGCGATGCGCGCCGCCATCAACTGCGCGCTGGCCAACCGCCAGATCCTTACCCAGTTGCTGCGCGACGTGTTCGCCAAATTTTTTCCGCAGGCGCACCTGCCGCTGCTCTACGATGTTTCGCACAACACCTGCAAGCTGGAAGAGCACGAGGTGGACGGCCGCAAACGCAAGCTGTTCGTGCACCGCAAGGGTGCCACGCGCGCCTTTCCGCCCGGTCACCCGGATATTCCCGCCGCCCTGCGCGCCGCCGGTCAGCCGGTGCTGATCGGCGGCAGCATGGGCACTGCTTCCTACATCATGGCCGGCACCGCGCGCAGCATGCAGCTCGCCTATGGTTCGGCCTGCCATGGCGCCGGCCGCGCCATGAGCCGGCACGAGGCCACCCGGCGCTGGCGCGGCAGCGAGGTGGTCGCGCAGCTGGCGCAATGCGGCATCCTGATCCGCAGCCCGTCATTCCGCGGCGTGGCGGAGGAAGCGCCGGAGGCCTACAAGGACGTGACGGCCGTGGTCAACGTGGCCGAGCAGGCGGGGCTGGCGCGCAAGGTGGCCAGGCTGGTGCCGCTGATTTGCGTGAAAGGCTGACAGACTGTGCAGCAAGAGCCATGACTTGAATTTTGTACTAGCAGAGGGGGTGCCATGAACAAGATCGAACCGCTTTCACCCGAACAGCTTTACCGCCACTGCGATACCCGCCATTTTGAATTCGATACCACGGCCGAGCTGGCGGATCTGACCGAGATCATCGGCCAGGTGCGCGCCATCGATGCCGCCCAGTTCGGCATCGGCATGGCGCGTCAGGGCTATAACCTGTATGTCATGGGGCCGAGCGGCAGCGGCAAGCGCACCATGATCGGGCAGTTGCTGGCGCAGCGGGTGGCAACAGAAACCCGACCGTTTGACTGGTGCTACGTCAACAATTTTGCGCAGCCGCACAAGCCGCGCGCCATCGGCCTGCCGGCCGGGATGGGTGCCAGGCTGCGCGGCGATATGCAGCAGCTGGTGGATGAACTGCGCGCGACCATACCGGCCGTGTTTGAAGGCGAGGAATACCGCCGCCGTCTCGGCCAGATCAACGATGAGCACAGCGAGCTGCAGGGCAAGGCGTTCGAGGAGGTCGGCGAGACGGCCAACAAGCACGAAATTGCCCTGCTGCGCACACCCAACGGCTTTTCCTTTGCTCCGTCCAAGAAAGGTGAGGTGATCAGCCCGGAAGCTTTTGAAAAACTGCCGGAGGACGAACAGCAGCGCATTGAAACCGATATCGTCATGCTGCAGGAAATGCTGGAGAAGGTGATACACCAGGTGCCGCACTGGCGCAGGGAACACCATGAGCGCGTGCGCAAGCTCAAGGAGGAGGTGGTGCTGTTTGCGATAGGCCACCTGATCGATGCGCTGCGCGCAGCGTATGCCGCCTTTCCCGCGGTGACTACCCATCTGGACGAGGTGCAGAAGAACATCATCGCCAGCATGGATGAATTCCGCAGCGAGAAGGAGGAGCAGCCCTCTCCTGCCGAGGTGATGATGGCGCCGGAAAAGGGCGATTTCATGCGCTTTCGCGTCAACCTGCTGGTTGATCACAGCGCCAGCAAAGCTGCACCGATTGTGGATGAGGAGCTCCCTACGCACCAGAACCTGATCGGCCGGGTGGAGCATCTCTCGCAAATGGGCACACTGGTGACTAATTTCATGCTGATCCAGCCTGGTGCCCTGCATCTGGCCAACGGCGGTTACCTGTTGCTGGATGCGTTCAAGCTGCTGTCGCAGCCGTTCTCGTGGGAGGCACTCAAGCGCGCCTTGTCGACGCGCGAAATCCGCATCGAGTCGCTCGGCCAGATGTACAGCATGGTCAGCACGGTGTCGCTGGAGCCGGAGCCGATCCCGCTGAACGTCAAGGTGGTGCTGATGGGCAACCGCATGATGTACTACCTGCTGGCGGAATACGATCCCGAGTTTTCCGAGCTGTTCAAGGTGTCGGCCGACTTTGAGGATGAAGTCGAGCGCAGCGAGGAAAACGATCTGCTCTACGCGCGCCTGGTGGCGACGATAGTGCGTCGCGATGATCTGCGTCCCTTCGATCGCGGCGCCGTGGCGCGCGTCATCGAGCACTGCGCGCGCCGCGCAGAGGATGCCGAGAGACTTTCCACCCATATGGAAAGCATGGCCGACCTGGTGCGCGAGGCGGATTACTGGGCGGGGCAGGATGGGCGCAAGGCCGTGGTGCAGAAGGATGTGGAACAGGCGATAGCGGCGCAGATTCATCGCGCCGACCGCGTCAAGGCGCGCTCGCATGAGGCGATCCTGCGCGGCATTCTGCATATCGACACCGCCGGCGAGCAGGTGGGGCAGATCAATGCGCTGTCGGTGTTTCAGCTGGGCGGTTTTGCTTTTGGCCAGCCCTCGCGCATCACCGCCTCCACCCGTCTCGGCAGCGGCGTGCTGATCGACATCCAGCGCGAGGTCAAGCTGGGCGGGCCCATCCATTCCAAGGGCGTGCTGATATTGTCCTCCTTCCTCGCTTCGCGTTTTGCGGCAGAGCAGCAGTTGTCGCTGTCGGCCAGCCTGGTGTTCGAGCAGACCTACGGCGCGGTGGAAGGCGACAGCGCTTCGCTGGCAGAGCTGTGCGCGTTGCTGTCCTCGCTGGCCAATCTGCCGATCCGGCAGTCGCTGGCCATCACCGGATCGGTGGATCAATTCGGGCGGGCGCAGGCCATCGGCGGGGTGAATGAGAAAATTGAGGGGTTTTTCGATATCTGCAGCCAGCGCGGCCTGAGCGGCAAG
>JBGPPE010000211.1:0-3644 GCA_041488395.1 Gallionellaceae bacterium | reverse complement strand
CCGCCGACCAGGAAGCCGCGCGAGCGCGAATCGGCCGCCGCCCAGACCAGGTCGCCGACGCGCTGGAAGCCGAACATCGAGTAGTAGATGTAGAACGGCACCATGGCCACGCCGTGGTTGGCATACGAAGTGGCGGCGGCAATCCAGTCGGCCATCGCGCCGGCTTCGTTAATGCCCTCCTGCAGAATCTGGCCGGTCTTGTCTTCCTTGTAGAACATCAGCTGGTCGGCGTCCTGCGGGGTGTACAGCTGGCCCACCTGGGAGAAGATGCCGAGCTGGCGGAACATGCCTTCCATGCCGAAAGTGCGCGATTCGTCCGGCACGATAGGCACGACCTGCTTGCCGATGGTCTTGTCTTTTACCAGGATGCCGAGCATGCGCACGAACGCCATGGTGGTGGATATTTCGCGGTCTTCGGTGCCTTTCAGCAGCGTATCGAAGGCTTCCAGGCCGGGGATCTGCAGCGGGCGGGCGATCGGCTTGCGTGCCGGGATGGTGCCCATCTTCTTGCCGCACTCGCGCAGATACTGCATTTCCAGGCTGTCTTCGGCAGGGCGGCAGAACGGCAGCTTGGTCAGCTGTTCGTCGGTGACCGGAATGTTGAAACGGTCGCGGAATTTGCGCAGTGCGTCTTCGCCCACTTTCTTCTGCTGGTGGGTGATGTTCTGCCCTTCGCCGGCTTCGCCCATGCCGTAACCCTTGACGGTCTTGGCCAGGATGACAGTGGGCTGGCCCTTGTGCTTGACCGCTGCGGTATAGGCGGCAAACACCTTGTGCGGATCGTGGCCGCCGCGGTTGAGGTGCCAGATCTCGTCATCCGACATGTCGGCGACCAGTTCCAGCAGCTCGGGATATTTGCCGAAGAATTCCTTGCGCACGTAGGCGCCGTCGCGGGCCTTGTAGGTCTGGTACTCGCCGTCGACCACTTCTTCCATGCGCTTCAGCAGCAGGCCGCTCTTGTCCTTGGCCAGCAGGCGGTCCCAGCGGCCGCCCCAGATGACCTTGATCACATTCCAGCCGGCGCCGCGGAACACGCCTTCCAGTTCCTGGATGATCTTGCCGTTGCCGCGCACCGGGCCGTCCAGGCGCTGCAGGTTGCAGTTGATCACGAAGATCAGGTTGTCCAGTTTTTCGCGGCCGGCCATCGAGATGGCGCCGAGGGATTCCGGCTCGTCGGTTTCGCCGTCGCCGAGGAAGGCCCATACCTTGCGCCCGTCGGTGCTGGCCATGTTGCGGTGCTGCAGGTAGCGCATGAAGCGCGCCTGGTAAATCGCCATCAGCGGGCCGAGGCCCATGGAGACGGTGGGGAACTGCCAGAAATCGGGCATCAGCCACGGGTGCGGGTAGGACGAGAGGCCGCCGCCATCCACTTCCTGGCGGAATTTATACAGCTGTTCTTCGCTCAGGCGCCCTTCCAGATAGGCGCGGGCGTAGATGCCGGGAGAGGAGTGGCCCTGGATGTAGAGCAGGTCGCCACCGTGGTCTTCGGTCTTGCCGTGGAAGAAGTGGTTGAAGCCCACGTCATACAGCGTGGCCGCCGAGGCGAAGCTGGCGATGTGGCCGCCCAGTTCGGACGATTCGCGGTTGGCGTTCAGCACGATGGCCATCGCGTTCCAGCGCATCAGCGCGCGGATGCGGTGTTCCAGCTCCTGATTGCCGCTGGAGTGCTGTTCGCGGTCGAGCGGGATGGTGTTGAGATAAGGCGTGGTCGCGCTCATCGGCATATCCGTACCACCCAGGCGAGCTTTTTGTATCAGCTGGCAGATCAGGTAGTGCGCGCGTTCGGCACCTTCGTTCTCCAGTACGGAGTCGAGTGCATCCAGCCACTCCTGGGTTTCCTGCGGATCGTAATCGGGTAAGTTTTCCATCTCTCTTCACTCTCTGAAAAATATGATCGGCACTGCTGGGCACTACTTGTAAATTGCTTGGTTATTGTTCTGCAGCTAAACGCCGCGCTGGTTCTGCGCGACGCAATGTATTGTTTCGTGTTCGGTAACCAGCCATTCCACCTTGCGATCCGTGGTTTCCTGCGGGATCGCCGGCACCAGCTGCATGCCGAAGGCAGCGGCAACCAGTACCGGCTGATGCGGCATGCGCGCCAGCAGCTTGTCGTAAAAGCCGCCGCCATAGCCGAGGCGGGCGCCATCGCGGGCAAAGGCGACGCCGGGCAGCAGGATGAACTCCACCTCGTGCAGGCTGTCCAGTTTGCGGCAGCGTTCCGGCAGCGGCTCGTGAATCCCCCAGGCGCCGGGAGCCAGATCCTGCGGCACATCTGTTATCCGGTACAAATCCAGCTCTTTGCTGCTGCGGTTTACCCGCGGCAGCAGCAGCTGTTTGCCGTCCAGCAGAACCTGTTGCACCCAGGCGGACGAGGCGTACTCGGCGCCGAAGCTCATGTAGCCCAGCACCGTGGCGGCGCTCCGGTAGCCTTCCAGAGCGAGGAGGCGCGCAGTCATTGTGCAGCTAAAAGCCTCCCTTTCCGCTGCCGCCAATTTCTGGCGGGCGGCGATTATACTTTGTCTGAGGCTATGCTTCATAGCTTGGGTGTTCATTGCTGTGCCGCCTTTCTCGCCAAAAGCACTAAACGTTCGTTATCTTTCAGAATGCTGACGGGAACTTCGCGGTAATTCTTCGAAATCTGTTTTTCCGAGGGCGCAAAAACGGCGGCATGATGCACCAGATATTCCGGCAAAGTGTCGGGATGCGTCTTGAAATGCAGCCGCCCGTCGAAAATGATGCCAAAGAATGCCCCGCCGAAATAGAGGCCGTAACAGCCGAACATGCGCTTGCAACGCAAACCGTCAAGTGTGGTGAGCTGTTCGAGGACGAAGTCACGGAAGGAGTTGGCGGACATGGCCTCGCCTACAAATACCGCTGCATGATGGCTTGCTTCTTGGCAGGGGCGGCCGTGATCACGGCTTGCGCAGCGGCGATGGTGCGCTCTAGTGTTTCGATTTCGGCAACGAGGCGTTTCTGCACGGCGAGTGGTGGCACAGGCACTTTGATATTGCGCATGATGGTGGCGTTGATGTTGGCCTGATTGATTGCCTTGGAGGCTTTGCTTTTGGCTTCTTGCTGAAACGCTTTGGAATTCATCATCAGCGTCAAGAATAGCGGCAGCACTTTCGATGTGTCAGGCACGATACGCACCAAATAGGAGGCAAAGCAATAATCGCCAACCAGATCAAACAAACCTGTCTTGCCAACGTGCTCTATGCTATTGGTGCGGTTGAAAAGCACGTCACCCCGGTTCAATTTGTACTTGGCAAACTCTTCGGCGGAAATGTTGGCGCACTTCATCGCACCACCGTCAAACATGCGTCCTTGCACAATCTCGTTCATGCGGAAAGTTTTGTAGCCGATGCCCGACTCATTCATCTTTTCCGATAAGCCGTATTGCACGGCATGAGCCAGTTGGTCGATTTCGATTTTCGGAATCATCGATGCGTAAATCGAGTCCACGCGGCTTTCCGTTGTGGCTAAAGCGTTGGCAATACTGGTTTGCGCGGCTGTGGCTTCGGTATCTACCGCTTCGCATTCGGCAACGATTTGCTGTTGAACGTCGAGAGGCGGCAAAGGGATGGCAAATTCACTAATCGCTTTTGTGTTGATTTCCTTGTACTTCGAACCGCTGGGAACAAGAT
>JBGPPE010000210.1:0-3651 GCA_041488395.1 Gallionellaceae bacterium | reverse complement strand
GATGTGATCGCGCGCGGTGGCCATGCCCTCAATCCGCGCGGCGAGTTTTACAGCAAAGACACCATCCAGGAACGCCTGACCATGCGCAACTTCATGGACGGATTGCGCGGCAGCGGCGTGGAAACGGGCGGCCCGCCCACGCTCAGCCAGAGCGACCGCCAGGCGTTTGCCAACCAGCTGGACCGGTTTCTGGCGAAGTGTAAGGGGTAGATATCCACCAAATTTGACTTGCTGGCTGCTGAAACAGTGCCAATATCTAGTGGTTAATGAATACCAGTCATGACCTCGTTGGAAACGAGTGTGCTAAACGCATCTGAATTAAATATGACGGCCTTATTCGTGTAATACGCGGCACGTTCATATTGCTTCTTTCCAACTGTAGCTTGATTCTCAGCAACTGCCAAAACATATCCCTGTTTCTTGTCTGCTCGATATTGCATAAAAATAACTTCTGCCTCTAGCAAACGGGTAGAAGACGTTGCTGCGATTATGATAAGCGGCATGCTTGTCCCAAGCACATGATCCGCCTTGAGGCCCCCGGCAATTGGAAGTTCTACCTCTGAATTTAACTGAAGATTGGATTCAATTGCTATCTCTTGCACGATCTGTTTAATACGATCCTTGAAATCGCTAGATTGTCGGTCAGCACGCGCTGTGGCGATCGCGTGTAATTGTTGTGCTGCTTCTGCCACCCGAAAAATATAAGGTGCGATAAGCCGCTCATCGCTTGCATATGCGGATATTTTTTCATCATCGGTAAATTTAACTGGAGAGGCTGAAGATATGTCTTCAGCCCAGCGACCAACGGCTTCAGACTCTACATCTCCACCATTAAGTGCGGCGTAAAAAGCTGCCTCGCCATTTTCGTCAATTGCGAACCCATGCCCATCTGCTGACGGACGCACTCGAACAACGATTTGATCATTGCTTCCAGGATACTCAAGAGGCGTGACCACGCGTTGCACGCCACCTTCGTCGGCGTGCACTTCAAAGAGCGAACAAATCGCCCGCTTGAGGTCGTTAGTTATTACCATAATGATTTTGAATGAGAGTCATTGTCCGGCAATGAAATTCCACATTTTTGACAAAAATAAATGATCAACTTTATACGGTCAGCATGGATTCTTGGGTCGGCACCAGATTCTGTTTTTAAGGCCAGCTCTGGTGCCCCTGGCAACATTCGATTTGTGAAATCGTAACTAGTTCGGCATGGTGTTTTGCAATGGAATCCTTTATGGCTCGGGTGCCAATGAAATTCAAATATTGGACTGAGATCTCCGTTCGCAAGGCGGCAAAATAAATGAGCGTAGAAGGAACGATCTGTGATGATTGGGCCATCCCTCCAGTACATGAACGCGACATGATCGGAAGATACGTCAATCATGCCAGTTGATTCGATTCTGGGCCTCCAAGGGTTTTAAATGGCTTTGGAAGCTTGTTGCGCTTTTGCGGCTTAAACACCGGTATTTCTTTCAGATGCTTTGGAGCCGTTTTGTGTGCCTTCAAATCGCGCGGTGTCATTGTCATTGCGGTGGTTTGGGCTTGATAAACGGCATCATGCCAGACCAACTTAGACCCGTAAAGCACAAACAATGGCTAGCAAAGGGAGATGAAATTTTGTGGCGTAATATTTATCTCTCTAATTATTCAAAGTGTCAGGCCTAGATTATTTGCAGCACCAAGCATAGCGGTGCTATTACGTACTGAGAAAACGACCCTGTACACCGTATAATCGCCCCCCATCATAGTCAGCCTCTATCCGGAAATGACCTCTCTGTACCAGAACAAATACCTGCTGGCTTTTGTTGCCGGCCTGCTCGCGGTGCTGGGCTTTGCGCCGTTTTCCATTATCCCGCTCACGCTGCTCGCGCTCACTTTTCTGTTTGTGCAGTGGCAGCAGCATGCACACGGCAAGTGGGTGGCGGCGCGGCTGGGCTTTGCCTTCGGTTTCGGCTTGTTCAGCGCGGGCATAGGCTGGCTGTATGTCGCGCTGCATGATTACGGCGGCATGCCGATGCCGCTGGCAGCGCCGGCAATCGGCCTGTTTGCCGCGCTGCTGGCGCTGTTCCCGGCAGCGGTGGGTTATGCCCATGCGCGCTTGCGTTCACTGCTGGGCGGGCATGCGCATGTATCAACCGCCAGCGAGTTGCTGTTGCTGATGCCCGCGCTGTGGGTGTTGCTGGAGTGGCTGCGCGGGCATATTTTTACCGGCTTTCCCTGGCTGGCGCTGGGTTACTCGCAGGCGGCAGCAAGCCCGCTGGCCGGCTATGCTGCGCTACTGGGCGTATACGGCGTATCGCTGACGGTAGCGCTGAGTGCCGGTCTGCTGGCCCTGCTGTGGCAGCAGCGCTGGAATAAAACCGGCAAGCTCGCCTTCGCCGCCTTGCTGTTGCTGTGGGGCGCTGGTGCGGCCTTGCGTGCAGTGGAATGGACGCAGGCCGAAGGCGAGCTGCTCAAGGTAAGCCTGTTGCAGGGCAACATCGCGCAGGACACAAAATTTGAAGAAGGCCAGCTGGTGGGCACCATGGAGACTTATCGCCGCCTGCTGCTGGAAAGCGATGCGCGCCTGGTGGTGATGCCGGAAACGGCGTTGCCCTTGCTGCGCCACGAGCTGCCGGAAAATTACGCCGCGCAGTTGCGCGAGCATCAGCGCCAACGCGGCGGCGATGTGCTGATCGGCGCCTTCGAGCGCGATCATGGCCTCTATTACAACAGCGTGTTTTCACTGGGCAGCGCAGAAAGCCAGAGCTACCGCAAAAACCATCTGGTGCCGTTCGGCGAATTTATCCCGCTGCGCCCGCTGCTGGGCTGGCTGATCAACGATGTGCTGCGCATTCCGATGGGTGACCTGGCACGCGGCGACCAGCGCCAGCAGGTGCTGCGCGTGGCCGGGCAACGTGTGGCGGTGGATATCTGTTATGAAGACGTGTTTGGCGAAGAGATTATCCATTACTTGCCCGAGGCCACGCTGCTGGTGAACGTGACCAACGATGCCTGGTATGGCGAGTCGCACGCTGCGATGCAGCACAACCAGATTTCGCAGATGCGCGCGCTGGAAAGTGGCCGCATGATGCTGCGCGCCACCAATACCGGCGTCACCTCGGTGATCGGCCGCGATGGCCGCATCCAGGCCATGCTGCCGCAGCATGAGGAGGGTGTGCTTACTGCCGAAGTGCAGGGTTATGTTGGCAGTACGCCGTATGTGCGCTGGGGGAATGCGGCGGTGCTGGGGGTGGTTTTGTTGATGCTGGTGGGGGCGTGGAGGAGTTTGTAGGTCGGGTTAGCGGTTGTTTGCGTAACCCGACAATCAAAGGCAACACCGTCGGGGGTGGCCCGACAGCCAGTCACTTGTCTTGTTTCGCCAAGACAAGTAACCAAAAGAAGGCGACCCCGGATCCGCCACCTCTTCGAGGTTCCCTGCGTTGCTCGTCTGGTCAGGCGGCTGCGCAACTCGCACGATCCGCTGCGCGGCCACGTGCTCAGACAGTCCTCGCCGACTACCCCTGACCAGCCTGCGCTACTCGGTGGCGGATAAGGGGAAGAAAACCTAAAAACCTAAAGTCAAAAACTGAACCCCAATCAGGAGCGTGGGCACGATGTGCTCACAGTGGTTTTTTGTTTTGGCGTGCGCAACGCGCACGCTGCCTTTCG
>JBGPPE010000209.1:0-3652 GCA_041488395.1 Gallionellaceae bacterium | reverse complement strand
TGATGGGCATCAAACCCTTCCTCCGCACCAACCTATTTGGGCTTCTGCAATTCCCGGGTTCCATGTTCACATGGGGTTCGGCCAGTCTGGCTTGCACACCCAGACCCGCGTGCGCATTAAAATCTTTCACCACGATGCTGCGATAGTCCAGCTGGCGCTCGTCTGCCTCCAGCACTACGGCCTGCGCCACACTGTGCTCGGAATAGCGCTCTACTGCCGCAGCACCCGCAAGCAAGGCATCCGCATCCTGTCCTGTCACCACCATCATTTGCTGCACACGCATGCGGCCTTCGGTCAGCGTACCCGTTTTATCAAACACAAAGTGTGTCACTTTGGACAAGGTTTCCAGCACCACGCCATTCTTGACCAGAATACCGTGCTTGGCGCCCAGGCCAGAGGCCACCGCAATCGACATCGGCGTCGCCATGCCCAGTGCGCAGGGGCAGGTAATAATCAGCACGGAAGTGGCTGCCATCAGCGCGATCTCGAAATGATCCGACCACAGCATGAAGGTTATTGCGGCGCAAATCAGGGTAACCAGCACGAACCAGGGCACGATGGTATCGGCCAGGCGCTGGATTGGCGCCTTGGATGATTGCGCTTCTTCCACCAGACGAATAATTTTGGACAGGGTGGAATCCTGCAGTGACGCCTGCACCGCCATGACCAGCGCTCCGCTGCCGTTCAGCGTGCCCGCCGCAACCTTGTCGCCGGCCTTTTTTTCAACCGGCACAGACTCACCGCTCAGCATCGCTTCGTCTACCGAACTGCTGCCCTCCAGCACCATGCCATCCATGGGAATCTTGCTGCCCGGCTTGACCAGCAAATGGTCACCCACTTTCACGGCGCGTATCGAGGTGATCTTTTCCTCGTCATTCGATAACACGGTCGCCACGCGTGGCTGCAGCTCCATCAGCCGGTTCGTCGCCGATACCGCCTGGTGGCGGAACATGCCCTCAAGGTAACGCCCAACCAGAATGACAAAGATCAGGTTGGTTACCGTATCGAAATATACCTCGCCGATCTGGCTGGCCACTATCGTGACGTACAGGGAATATGCGTAGGTCACGCTCAGCCCGATGGCGATGGGCAGATCCATGGTCAGTCGCGCATTGCGCAAGCCGCTCCATGCCCCCTTGAAGAAGGGATAGCCGGAATAAAGCAGGGTGGGCGTGGCGAGAGCACAGCCCATCCAGTGGAAGAAATCCCTGAACTGGCCGTCGTTTGCACCGCTGTAGAGGGCGATGGAAATCCAGATCAGGTTCATCATGGCAAAGCCCGCAAAAATCAGGCGGAACAGCATGGCGCGATTGGATTTCTTGATCGATCCCTCGGCTGTTTCCGGATCGTAGGGCACGCCTGCGTAGCCGATTTTGGAGAGCAGGCGAATGATGGCGGAAAGTTTGACGCGCTGGTTATCCCAGCGCAGATGCAGGCGCTTGCCGGCCAGATTCACGTTGGCCGCCTGCACTCCCGGCGTGCGCATCATGCCGCGCTCTATCAGCCATACGCAGGCAGCGCAGTGGATGCCCTCTACCAGCAGATGGATGTCGCGCACGTCGCCCTGGCAGGTAACGTACTCCTGCTGCACGTCATCCAGGTCGTACATCTCGATATCTTTGGGCGGGGTGGGTGGCGGCGCCAGCAATACGCCCTGCGGGGTGCGCTGATAGTAGCCCTGCAGGCCAGCCTCATAAATTGCTTCGCATACCGACTGGCAGGCGAAGCAGCAAAAATCCCGCTCCGCCCCGTCGAAATGGTGGCGGAAGCTGGCATCACTGGGGATGGGCAGGCTGCAATGGAAACATCCCGCCTGTGCGGGCTGACTGCTAAGGGTGTGTTGCATCAAACGGAGTAATTGTTATTTTGCGACTGCAACAAAAACCTTCTGTTCCATGTCGAACAGGCTGTTATTGCGCTCCGCCTTGATCGCCAGATCCCAGTTTCCCGCGCGCGGGAACTCCAGGGCACCGACATAATGCCCCGGCGAGCTCTCCTGCAATACTGCATTAAAGTCATACGCAGGGCTGCTCGGCCATTGCGCATTAATCTCCACATTCGCTCCTTGCAGAGGCTTGCCATCGCGGTCAGCCAGGTCGAATTGAAACACCGCAGGGCTCGCAATCAGGACAAAACGTGCCGCCTCCGGGGTGGCCATGCTGTCATTTTTTAATTGCTGTGCGGAGTGCAGGCTAACTTGCCAGCCGAGGGTGTTGCGCTCGGCTTGTTGCGCAACCCATTTCGCCCCATCCTTGTGGCTCTTGACGCTGTAACTCTCATCCAGCATGCGCACACGGTGGTGAGAGGCATCCCATACTATCTGCACATTTTTTAACAAGGCGACCACCAGGATCGTAATCAAGGCGAATACCCACGGGTTGCGCCATCCTTTGTGTTTTTGCGAAATCATCTTGCTCTCCATGCTAATTTGATTGGCGCTATGGCTTGGGGCCATTGAACATGGTGTTGTATTCAGCCGACATGGCCGGATCATCCACATTTTCCACGCGAAACTCGATCGGGGTTATTTCCTCGTGTATGTTTTTCTCTGGAGCTTTCACGAAGATGGTAAACGGCGTAGCTCTACCGTGATAAACCAGCAATGGTTTCTCCGCACCGATAATTTGCTGATCGCCGATACCACCTTCCGCGACCACCTTGACGTACACATCCTTGTCTGTTTTGTTAAGCACCTTGAACACATATTTGTTTTGAATCGAGCCGTCGCTCATGCGCACAAACAGCGGCTGGCGCTCCGGCGCTACGCGCAGGGTGAGTGCGCCCAGATGGGTCAGGCCGTAAATGATCCCGCTCAGCGCAATCAGAATAATGCCGATATAAACAAAAGTGCGCGGGTGCTGGTATAACTTCTTCACCGGCCGCCCTTCCATTTCATCGAGGGAGGCGTAGCGTATCAAGCCACGCGGGCGCCCGATCTTGTCCATTACCGAATCACACGCATCCAGGCAAAGCCCGCAGGTAATGCAGCCCAGTTGCTGCCCCTGGCGAATATCCACCCCCGTAGGGCACACCTGCACACACTGGAAGCAATCGATGCAATCGCCCTGCTTGGGGCCACCCTCGTCACCACGGCGCAGCTTGCCGCGCGGCTCACCACGCTTCTCATCATAGGTGGGTAATATGGTTTGCGTGTCCGTCATTACCGCCTGAATGCGGGCATAGGGACACAGCCAGAAACAGGTCTGTTCACGCAGAAAGCCCGCCAGGATGTAGGTGCCCGTGATAAACATCGTCAGAGTCACCCAGCCGATAACAGGCAGGCTGAAGGTCAGCAATTTGTGCCAGTACTCGAATGCGTCCACAAACCAGATGGAAAAGCTGATACCGGTGAGCGCCGCAATGAACAGCCAGGCGGCATGCTTCATAGCCTTGATCCTGAACTTGGCAAAGCTCATGGGGGCCGCATCCAGTTTGCGGCGCTGGCCTGGCTGCCCCTCGATCTTTTCTTCTATCCAGGTAAAGGTATCCGTCCACACCGTCTGAAAACAGAAGTATCCGCAAAACACGCGCGATGCAACTGACGTTACGGCAAACAGCGTCATTGCCATCAGCAGCAACAGCAGTGACAGCATCCAGATATCCTGGGGCAAGATGGTAATGTTAAAGAAGTGAAACTGGCGATTGGTCACAT
>JBGPPE010000208.1:0-3693 GCA_041488395.1 Gallionellaceae bacterium | reverse complement strand
TGCACCCCTTGTTGACCTAAATCAACACCCCGTTCCCCATACCCTTTAAGTTTATGCGCTCGGGAATTCATCGGTCTGGGATTCATGGCGCTTTCTGATTATGTGCACACCTTCGGGCAATACATGCTGCAACAGCATGGCGAGCGTGTGCACAAAATTGCGCTGGATGCCGACTTCAGCTGCCCCAACCGTGATGGCACCAAGGGCATAGGCGGCTGCACTTTCTGCAACAACGCTTCGTTCAGCCCCAACGGGCGCACACCTCCTACCCTTGCAACTCAGATCAACGGCGGCAAGCGCGCGATCGGCAAGCGCACGCGGGCACGGCGCTTTCTCGCCTATTTCCAGGCTTACACCAATACCTATGCCGATGTGCGCCTGCTGGAGGCGCTGTATGACGAGGCGCTGGCCGAGCCGGACATGGTGGGGCTATCCATCGGCACGCGGCCGGACTGTGTGCCACAGGCGGTGCTGGACTTACTGCTGAAGTACCAGCAGCGCGGGCTGGTGGTGTGGCTGGAGCTGGGATTGCAATCGGCGTTTGATGCTTCATTAAAACGCGTGAATCGCGGTCACGGGCTGCAGGAGTATGAAGAGACGGTGGTAGCGGCGCGCCAGCTGGGCATACCGGTGTGCACGCATCTGATTATTGGCCTGCCGGGCGAAACCGAGCGGCATTACCACGACACGCTGGATACCGTGCTGGCGCTGGGTACGGACGGCCTCAAGCTGCACCCGCTGCATGTGGTGCGCAATACCGTGCTGGCGCTGGAGTGGAAGCGCGGCGAATATCAGCCGCTGTCGCGCAGCGATTACATCCGCATTGCCGCCGACCTGATCGAGCGCACGCCGCCGCATATTGTGTTTCATCGCCTCACCGGCACGGCTTCGAAGGACATTTTGCTGGCGCCGCAGTGGTGCTCGCAGAAATGGAATGTGCTGAACGGCATCGAGCTGGAGCTGGCGCGGCGCGGCCATCGCCAGGGTGAGTTTTATTCTGAACGTAACGAGGTTATGTATGCAGCCTGACTACAAGCTTGATCTGGTGTGCCCGGCGGGCAGCCTGCCGGCGCTGAAGGCCGCGGTGGACAACGGCGCGGACTGTGTCTATATGGGTTTTCGCGATGACACCAATGCGCGCAATTTTACCGGGCTGAATTTTGACCGGGCCAGTGCCCAGACGGGCGTAACTTACGCGCATGGCAAAGGCACGCAGGTGCTGCTGGCGCTGAACACCTACCCGCATTCGCAGGGCTGGGCGCGCTGGCAGAAGGCGATCGACCAGGCCGCCGAGATCGGCATTGACGCGATTATTCTGGCCGACCCCAGCCTGATGCAATATGCGATGAAGACGCACCCGCAGCTGCATTTGCACCTTTCCGTGCAGGGCTCGGCCACCAATTACGAAGCGATCAATTTTTACCACGAGCACTTTGGCATCCGCCGTGCGGTGTTGCCGCGCGTGCTTTCGTTTGCGCAGGTGGAGGAACTGGCCGCGCACACGCCAGTGGAGCTGGAACTGTTTGGCTTTGGCGGGCTGTGCGTGATGGCGGAGGGGCGCTGCTCGCTTTCTTCCTATGTCACCGGCGAGTCGCCGAATAACTGCGGGGTGTGCTCGCCGCCCAAGGCGGTGCGCTGGCAGCAGACCCCACAGGGCATGGAGTCACGCCTGAACGGCATGCTGATCGACCGCTATGCCGACCACGAAAACGCGGGTTACCCGACGCTGTGCAAGGGGCGCTTTGAGGTGGAGGGCGAAACCTATTACGCCATGGAAGAACCGACCAGTTTGAACACGCTGGAACTGCTGCCGGAACTGATGCGCGTGAAGATACGCGGCCTGAAAATCGAGGGACGCCAGCGCAGCCCGGCTTATGTGGCGCAGGTGACCAGGGTGTGGCGCGATGCGATCGACCAGTGCATGAAAAACCCGCAGGGCTTTGTCGCCAAACCCGCCTGGCTGGCCGAGCTGGGCAAGGTTTCGGAAGGGCAGCAGCACACGCTGGGCGCTTATCACCGCCCGTGGAAATAGGCGCAGCCATGTCCTCAATCAACCCAAAACTGCAGTTTTATCCGCAGATTACGCAGATTGACACAGATTTTCAGGCAGTAAGATTTGATTCAATTCTCACCCAATATTTTATTCTGATGTTCTTGATATCCATGGGTTTAATCTTGCTTAATCTGTGTCATCTGCGGACAACAGCCTTTTCTGGACTTATATCTCGGCAAGGATTTTTCTCATGAAGCTGGCTCTGGGACCCAACCTCTATTACTGGCCGCGCGACAGGGTGTTTGAATTTTACGAAGAGGTCGCCGCCTCGCCCGTGGATATTGTTTATCTCGGTGAAACCGTGTGTTCGCGCCGCCATCTGCTGCGCCTGAATGACTGGCTGGAACTGGCCAGGACGCTGACTGCGGCCGGCAAGCAGGTAGTGCTTTCCAGCCAGGCTTTGCTGGAATCGGAATCGGACCTGAAGGCGCTGCGCCGGATTACCGAGAATGGCGAGTATGCTGTGGAAGCCAATGACATGGGCGCGGTGCACCTGCTGGAGGGGCGCGTGCCGTTTGTCGCCGGGCCTTTTCTCAATATCTACAATGAGCAGACGCTGGCGCTGATGGCCGGGCTGGGCGCGCAGCGCTGGGTGGCGCCGGTGGAGATGTCGCAGCAGTCGCTGGCCGGATTGCAGCAAACCTGCCCGGCCGGGCTGGAGACCGAGGTGTTTGCCTATGGCCGGCTGCCGCTGGCTTTTTCCTCGCGCTGTTTTACTGCGCGCTTCCACAACCTGCCCAAGGATGATTGCCGCTTCCTGTGCATAGAAGACCCGGACGGCAAGACCATGCGCACGCGCGAAGGCCAGCCCTTTCTGGTGATCAACGGTATCCAGACCCAGTCTGCGCTGATCCATAACCTGATCGGCGATCTGCCCAGTGTGGCGGAGACAGGTGTGGATGTGCTGCGCATCAGCCCGCAGTCGCTGCACACAGCCAAGATTATCCGCCTGTTCCGCGATGCACTGGATGGCAAGGTGAGTGCTGACTCAGCCAGCCAGCAGGTGCAGAAGCTGTCGGTGGCGGAGTGCTGCAATGGCTACTGGCATGGGCAGGCCGGCAAGGAGCTGGTTGCTGAGGCGGCTTGCCTGGCGACAGTTGAATGATGTTGATGAAAGGAACCATGTGATGATGAAATTCCCGGCGCTGAACCTGCAGGATATCGAGATCAAGCCGTTCAGTATCCCCAAGCCTGTGGCAGCGCTGTTTTCTCGGCTGCCTGCCTACCCGCCGGCACTGGCGTTTGTGCAGGTGCTCAATCTGGCGCTGGGCGATACCTTGCGTTCCGAGGTGATGCTGGCGCTGCGCGGCAAGGTGATCCGCATCCGCGTTAAGGATGCCGGCGTAGCACTGGATTTCATGCTGGCGCCGCGCGGGCTGGTGGCGATCCGTCAGGCAAACCATATCGATCTGACCATCAGTGCCAATGCGTATGATTTCCTGATGCTGGCGCTGCGCCGCGAAGATCCAGACACGCTGTTTTTTAACCGGCGCTTGCTGATGGAAGGCGATACTGAACTGGGACTGCTGGTGAAGAATACGCTGGACGGGCTGGAGTTGCCCACGGGATTATCTGCTGAAGGTCTGGGCGGAATGCTGGCTGCGTTCAAGCCCAGGTTGCCGTTCTTGTAGGTCAGGCGT
>JBGPPE010000207.1:0-3783 GCA_041488395.1 Gallionellaceae bacterium | reverse complement strand
CGGTGAACTGTGGTGCCATTCCGGAAAATCTGATGGAGAGCGAGTTTTTCGGTTACCGCAAAGGCGCATTTACCGGTGCCGACAAGGATAAGGATGGTTTTTTTCAGGTCGCCCATGGGGGAACCTTGTTGTTGGACGAGGTTGCCGATTTGCCCCTGGCTATGCAGGTCAAGCTGTTGCGCGTCATTCAGGAAAAGAAGATACGCAAAGTGGGGGCAACCGAGGAGGAAGCAGTGGACGTGCGCATACTCAGTGCGACGCATCATGCGCTGGCCGAGCAGGTGCGGCTGGGAAAATTCCGCCAGGATTTGTATTACCGGCTGAATGTCATTGCGCTGCAGATGCCCTCGCTGCGCGAAATGCGTGATGACATAGCGGAGATTGCCAGGCAGATTCTGCTGCATTTGCGCGGCAATGCGACCGCTGAATTTTCCGAGGATGCGTTGCGTGCCCTGTGTGGCTACGACTTCCCGGGTAATGTGCGTGAGCTGGAAAATGTCATTGAGCGTGGATTGGCGCTGTGTTCCGACGATACCATTCGCCCGGAGGATTTGCAGCTATCTCCTGTTGGTGCTGACGCTGATTCACAGAGGGCCGGTGTCGAGAGTAAGTATCCGCTTACAGATTATCTGGATCGTGTCGAACGTGAGGTGATACTGGACGCATTGAAGCAGACCGGTTTTAATCGCACGGCGGCAGCGAAGATACTTGGCGTGACTTTCCGCGCCCTGCGTTATCGCCTGGAACGCCTTGGCATTACCGGGCCGGAAGAGCAGGGATAGGAAACCGGGAATGTGCAATGAAAATAGATGACAGGGGGTGGGTAAGCGGTGTGCGTCGGATCGCTTCGCCAAATCATGATCAGCGCCCGCCAGGCAGCAGGATCGAATTGCTGGTGATACACAACATCAGTTTGCCGCCAGACCAGTTTGGTGGCCCCGCTATTGCACGATTCTTTACCAATCAGCTGGACGCGAGCGAGCATCCATACTTTGTCCAGTTGCAAGGGGTGCGAGTGTCGGCGCACTTCCTGATCCGACGCGACGGTAGCGTCATTCAGTTTGTTCCGTGCCGCCAACGCGCCTGGCATGCGGGCGTTTCCAGCTGGCAGGGGCGTGCGCGCTGTAATGATTTTTCTCTGGGTATCGAGTTGGAGGGAAGTGATTATGTGCCCTTCGCCGAGCAGCAGTATGCGGCGCTGTTGCGCCTGACACGTCGACTAATGCGGGCTTACCCGATACGCCATATAGCCGGGCATTCCGATATTGCTCCGGGGCGTAAAACAGATCCGGGTTCTTTCTTTGATTGGCCGCGCTATCGCGAGGCACTGCAGCGTGGTTGATGGTTAGTTAGCCAGACGGCACTGCAACAAGCAAAACCGCTTTGCAAGTATGGTTTAGGAGGGCTTAAGGGCTGTGAGCAGAACTCACAGCCCTTGTTTATTTGCGTGCATGAATCAGTCATCGTGTGCAATGGCCATGGCACGTGGTGTTGCGCGCAATGATGGGGGTTAGGCCAAATTATCTAGGCCGAAATAATTCTTGCATTAAAAAATTAATACACTAGAATTAGCGAAAAATAAGTGTCCAAACACTATATGTTGTGGTTTTTGGTTTTTAGTCGAATTGCCGGTCAGGGTTCGATGAGTCAGCAATCAAAGGGAGAGTTATATGCTGCAAGCAAGTGAAAGTGTTATATCGTCGTCCATCCAGCAGGATGCCGAGTCTCAAACTCCCTCCAGTAAGTCGTTTGATCAATACAAGGTAATACGAAGAAATGGTTCCGTGGTTCCATTTGAGCCCGCGAAGATTTCCATTGCCATGACCAAGGCTTTTATTGCGGTGAACGGTGGTCAGGGCGCTGCTTCTGCGCGCGTGCGCGAAGTGGTGGAGCAACTGACCTCGGCTGTGGTTTCTGCACTGGTGCGTCGTCAGCCGCACGGCGGCACCTTGCATATCGAAGATATTCAGGATCAGGTCGAGTTATCCCTGATGCGCTCGGGTGAGCACGATGTGGCACGTTCCTATGTGCTGTACCGCGAAGAGCGCACGCGTGAACGCAGCAAGGTAAGGAAAGAGCATGAGACAGTGCATGTGTTGCGCGTCAAGGAAAACGGCGAGATGCGCCCGCTCGATGTGGACGGTCTGGCAACGCTGATCAAGGCTTCATGCGCAGGACTGGGCGATGTGGTTGACGCCGAGCAGATACTGAAGCATACGCTGAAAGACCTGTACGACGGCGTGCCGGTGGAAGAGGTGCGCAAATGCGCCATCCTGTCGGCGCGCTCTTTGATCGAGCAGGAGCCGGCATACAGTTATGTGACAGCGCGCCTGCTGCTGAATAACATCCGCTGCGAAATTCTGGGGGAAGAAGTCGCCCAGGCTGACATGAATGCGCGCTACGCTGAGTATTTCCCGAAATTCATCAAGCGCGGCATTGAAGCCGGGTTGCTGAGTGAAGATATGGCGCACTTTGACCTGGCACGTCTGGGCAAGGAGCTGGATGCCAGCCGCGATTTCCAGTTCGGTTATCTGGGGCTGCAAACCCTGTACGACCGCTACTTTCTGCACATTGACGAGGTGCGCATCGAGCTGCCGCAGGCTTTCTTTATGCGCGTCGCGATGGGGCTGGCGCTGCGCGAAATCGACCGCGACGCGCGCGCTATCGAGTTTTACCGCCTGCTGTCCAGCTTTGACTTCATGAGCTCGACGCCTACCCTGTTCAATTCGGGTACGCTGCGTTCGCAATTGTCTTCCTGCTATCTGACCACTGTGGATGACGATCTTGATGGCATCTATGAGGCGATCAAGGAGAACGCACTGCTGGCCAAATTTGCCGGCGGTCTGGGCAATGACTGGACGCCGGTGCGTGCGCTGGGTAGTCATATCAAAGGTACCAACGGCAAATCGCAGGGCGTGGTGCCCTTCCTCAAGGTGGTGAACGACACGGCGGTTGCGGTAAACCAGGGCGGCAAGCGTAAGGGTGCGGTATGCGCCTATCTGGAAACCTGGCACCTCGATATCGAGGAGTTCCTCGACCTGCGCAAGAATACCGGTGACGACCGTCGCCGCACGCATGACATGAATACCTCCAACTGGATTCCGGACCTGTTCATGAAACGCGTCATGGAAGGGGGCGAATGGACCCTGTTCTCGCCTTCAAACTGCCCTGATTTGCACGATAAATTCGGTGCGGAATTCGAGCGGGCTTACCTGGGTTATGAAGCCAAGGTGGCCAGCGGCGAACTCAAGCTGTTCCGCAAGGTGGCGGCTGCCAGCCTGTGGCGCAAGATGCTGACCATGCTGTTTGAAACCGGGCATCCCTGGATTACCTTCAAGGATCCGTGCAATGTGCGTTCGCCGCAACAGCACGCGGGTGTGGTGCACAGCTCCAACCTGTGTACCGAGATCACCCTGAATACCTCGGAGTCCGAGATCGCCGTGTGCAACCTGGGCTCGGTCAATCTGGTGGCGCACCTGTACCCGCAGGGACATGAGAAGTATGGCCAGCTCGATCACGACAAGCTGCGCCGCACCATCAACACGGCCATGCGCATGCTGGACAACGTAATCGACATCAACTACTACGCAGTAGACAAGGCGCGTAACGCCAACTTCAAGCATCGGCCGGTGGGGCTCGGAATCATGGGCTTCCAGGATTGCCTGCACCAGATGCGAGTGCCGTACGCCTCCAAGGAGGCCGTAGAGTTCGCCGACCGTTCCATGGAAGCCGTTAGCTACTATGCGTACTGGGCTTCCACCGATCTGGCTGGCGAGCGCGGTG
>JBGPPE010000206.1:0-3834 GCA_041488395.1 Gallionellaceae bacterium | reverse complement strand
TGATATAGCGCAGCAGCTTGAAGGTCAGGATAGGGTCAGTGCGCAGACAGTCTGCAATGACATCGAATTCGGCGCCGGAGCGTATCATTTCGAGCGCCTGAAACACCTGCAGGTAATTCACATCGCCCTTCGCCGGATGCCAGTTTTCGTGGCTGGTAACGAACGGCCCCATGAAGTAATTGAAGCCGCGCTCGAAACAGTACTGGAAGTCATCCGCCGTTTGCAGCCTGCTGGCGATCAGCTTCTGCTCACTGTTGGCGGCACGCAGATCGGCGATCAGCGCTTTCAGCTGCATGCCATCCAGCCCAGCCGGGTCAATCTCGATAAAGTCGGCCTGGTGCAGGAACTCGGCATATTCAGGGCGCGGCTGGTTGATCGACCAGCCCAGCTTGAAGCCCAGCACTGCGATATGTGCCAGGTCGGCGCGCAACCCGGCCAGGTCGATCTCGGCAATTGGCCGCGGGTTGATCATGATCACCATGTTGGGATGGGCAAGTATTTTAAGCTGCGGGCTTTTCAGCGACTCCATCGACAGTCGGATGAATGCACTGCGCCCACCCAGCAATGACGACACGCGGAGTGGCGCCAGATTGTTCAGCATCACATCGTCATACACGCGCCGTATCACCGCACTGGCTTCCATCATGCGGGCCTGCACCTTCTGACCCAGGGCAAACTCGTAACCGGCAATGCGCTCGCCGCGATCAAGAATCGCCTCGCGGCAAACGAAGGATGAACTGTTCTGCACGTTCCCTTTGGATGCCTCCTGGGCCGGCTTCAGTGGCGCCACGGCGTTCAGCTGCTGGAAGGAATCCTGGGGGGAAGGTTCTTGCGGCGAACCGCCCAGCGCGCGGCGTATCGATTCAAACATGGGCATTTTCCTGTGCGATGGATTTGTCACATTATTGCATTTTGCCAATGAATCGAATTCGGCGTCCAGCAAATTGGAGATCGCCCTTAAGAATCCGGGGAAACACTGAGCAAGTTCTGGATTGTCGTTCCCGCGCAGGCGGGAACCCAGTCATCAATCGAAGACTTTCGAATCAGACCTGACGAAGAAGGTAACGGGATCGCCGCAATCCGTCCCCTTTTTCTGCGCCATCGGCGCTTCGTTTGCCTGATTCACAAAGACGATTCAGTCTCGGCGTCTACCTTTTTCTGCAACAGTGCCTCGGCTTCCTCCGCCGCAAGAAATTTCCAGGGCAGCGGCATCAGGCCGGGCACGCGCGCCATGTAGCGGCGGTAAGTGTCGCCGTGATAGACCAGCAACTTCTTCTCCTCCAGGCGCGATCCGACGAGGAAATAGAGTGTAATGAACACGCTGGACAACAGCGTCGTCGCGCTCATGTCGCGCGTCCAGATCAGGATCAGCCCGAAGAAATACCAGGGGTGGCGCACGAAGCGGTGAAACGGGGAAAGATGGAAGTGCTCCTGATCCTCGACCTTGCGCACGTGAAGCTGCAACTGGCGCAGGCCGAGGAATTCCTGCATGTCATAGCTCCTGAGCGTCAGCAAGAAGCCGAAGATCGCGGCCAGCGCCAGCCCGTTTGCCAGCCAGGCGGCGATACCCTGCCAGCGCCACAACATTGGCGCGGGATCGTGGTAGGTGAGCCATACGATCGGCAGTATCAGTAGCACCGCCAGGGTGTTGAACATCAGCCGGTAATACGGCATCAGATTCGGCCAGACCGCGGCCACCCAGCGCTTTACCGCCAGCGACGCCAACGCGGAGTGCAGGGCGAAGTAGCCGACCCAGCAGGATGACAGCAACACAAGGTTCCACCAGGCGGATTCAGTCATGCGATATCACTGCCTTTCTTCTTCCAGGGAGGAAGCGGGGTTAGTTCATCCTGCGCGTTTCAGCGCAGATCGAAATCATCCACCAGGGAGGTGGTCGCGATCTCGAATTCGCCCATGATCTTGTGCCAATCGGCGCCCGGGTGGGTGCCGACATAGTCGATGAACGAAGAGTCCGGGTCGTTCAGGAGAATGGCGACAGCGTAGCCATCGACGTTGTCACTGAGCTTCATGATCGCATCGTATTTGGTGCCGGTGGCGAGGGGGTCGTCGGCCAGTGCAGGTGCCGGATCGAAGAACATCCTGGGAACGTCGTTGATGAGCGACAGGGTGAAGTCGGTTTTGAGGGCGGCTTTGGCCTCGTCAAAGCTGCGGAATTCGGAGAAATGCCCGTAGGGGTGGATTTCGAAATACGCATTGAGCGGAGGCACCTTGTCCTCTTCCTGTGCAGCCTCGAAAGCGTCCTCGATCTCGGCGCGTTTCCCCTTGATGTGGTGGATCTGGATGATCAGCGCTTCCGTGATGCGGGTAAATCCCTTGCCCTGGAAATGCCGCACAATGCGCTGCGCTGCCGCATGCGCAGCCTGGGTATCATTCACCGTCTTGCTAGCAATGTCGTTCATTGAAATTCATCCGTATTCTGAAAGACACCAGTTTACACAAACCGGTCATGGCGCGCCAAGACAAACAGGATGGCGGGCAGGCCAGCCACCCTGGCTGCAGATGATTGAGAAAACACCGAATCACCCCTCCGTTCGTGGTGAGCTTGTCGAACCATGAATGGAGGGCCATGGTAATTCGATGTGCGGCATAGTTCACCTTCAAAAACACCCGCGAGGGGTACGTCGGTGGCGCCCCGCCGCTATGCGGCGCCCCTTCGACAGGCTCAGGGCGAACGGCCCGGTTAGCGCGTCCCCAACAAGCCTGCCCTCAGATGAAATTGACCCCGGCCAAACCGGCAAGGATAATCCCGCCACGAAAAATTCCAACTACAGACCGTGCCCATCCAACTCTCAGGCATCGACAGCGCCCTCGCCACCCTGCAACCCTACGCGGCCAACCCACTGTTTCAGCTCGCCCTCTTCGCGCTGGCGAACGTGGTGATGATCTGGCGGCTGCATGCCATGGAGAGCAAGGGCTTTGAAGGCACCGTGCTCGGCACGCTGATCATGCCCTACTGCTCGGGTTTCGCGAACCTGGTGTTTGCCTTTGTCATGAGCAAATCCGCCAGCAACGGCGGCGCCGTGATTGAAAACGCCCTCGTCAACAACGTCACCAACCTCACCCTCATCCTCGGGCTGTCCGCCCTGTTCGGCGCGGCGGCGATCGCGCCCAAGCAAAAAACCAAACAGAAAATGCATGCGGAATTTGCCCGCATCAACCGCCTCAACCTGCTGTTTACCCTGATCGCCCTGTTTCTGTTCACCGGCGCACTGTGGGCACTGGGCAACGACAGGCAAATCAACTTCTACGACGGCCTCATTCTGGTCGGCCTGTTCCTGTTCTGGCAGATCCTGCACGTCTTCGAAGTGCTCAAGGACAACATCCGCAAAAACCGGCAGACTCACTGGACCATCGTGATCGACCTGGCGCTTATCGGCATCTGCGCCTATGGCATCTATTATTCCGTCGACCACCTGGTGAACTGGGTAACCACCACCCACAACCCGATCTTCAGCGTCGCCAAGATCGGCTGGTTCAGCGGCCTGCTCATGGTGCTGCCCAACGCCTTTATTGCGCTGTATTACGCCTATATCGGCCGGCAGGATATCGTCATCAGCTCGCAGCTCGGCGATGGCCATATCTGCATCCCCATGTGCATCGGCCTGTTTGCAGTGTTCAACCCCATCCAGCTGCCCGCTTCCTTCCTGCTGGGCACCTACATCATCCTCGGCGCCGGGCTGGTGCACTTCCTCTCCATCGGCATCCTCGGGCGCATTCCGCGCTTTGTCGGTGCCGGGCTCATCGGCGCGTACGCATTTTTCATGTACACCGGGCTGATGCAGTAGGGGATGGTTATCGTCGTTCCCGCGAAGG
>JBGPPE010000205.1:0-3848 GCA_041488395.1 Gallionellaceae bacterium | reverse complement strand
CGCGCGAGGAAGGCATCTTCTGCGGCATCTCTTCCGGCGGTGCGCTGGCGGTGGCGCTGCGCATCTCGCAACGCGTCGAGAATGCCACCATCGTGTTTATCGTGTGCGACCGCGGCGACCGCTATCTGAGTACCGGGGTGTTTCCGGTGTGATTGATAGCCGGGATTCAGTTAATTAAAAATTGGAGTCCGAGATTGATCAGATTTTTAAGCAAGTTGCTGTTGCGGTGGAGTCCGCGACAGCGCGCCGATGCCTTGATAACGGGCGACAGGGAGATGTCGCAGGAGCACGCTGCAGAGGCCAGTGACTTCGATGTGACAGTCGACTATCTGGAGCAACACAAGGTGGTCAAGCTGACGGCCCGTGGCGTATTTGACCTGGCAGCCAACAACAAGCTGGTATCTGCTGCTCTTGCCGCGAGCAAGCGCTATGGCACAGACCTGATTCTGATTGATGACAGGAACGTCGAGATAAAAATGGACTATGTAAAGCTCTACGACCTGCCGGAGCATAATCAGATGCGTGGAGTCAGCCAGAATTTACGTGTGGCACTGCTATACACACCGTCCAGGGAGCTGGATCAGATGTTTAAATTCTACGAAAATCGTTCTCATATTATGGACTTCCAGCACACTGTATTTACCGAGGAGGATAAAGCCCTGCGCTGGCTGACCGGAAAGTGAATAAGCAGGCAAGGTCGCAAGCAACGCAGGCCAGGCTGGACCGCATGGAAGCTCTTTCCAGAGCGCTGAACAATTGCTGAAGGTAAAAAATGCCACGACTGCCCATACGTCTCGAAACCTCTATCTGGCTGGCGCCCTGGCTGGTGCTGTCTGTCTGCCTGCTGGTGACGTTCTCGGTCTGGAGTGTGGCGCATCGTAACGAAATCAGGGAGGCCGAGTTTGCATTTGATACCGAAGTCAGTGATGTTCATGCCAGGGTCAGTGCGCGTCTCGATAATTACAGCTATCTACTGAAAGGGGCCGCAGGTCTGTTTTCCGCCAGCTCGTCTGTTGAGCGGCAGGAATTTCATGACTACGTGGAGAAGCTGCAGCTGGAGCAGAGTTACCCCGGCATTCAGGGAGTCGGCTTTGCCCGGGTGGTGCCGGCAAAAGACAAACAGGGCCTGGTCGCGGCAATGCGGCGCGAGGGGTTTGCTCAATTCAACATCAAGCCGGAGGGCGAGCGCGATCCCTATTCTGCTATCGTCTATCTGGAGCCGTTTGACTGGCGTAACCAGCGCGCCATCGGTTACGACATGTATGCCGAGCCGATCCGTCGTGCAGCCATGGAGCGTGCGCGCGATGTTGATGGCCCGGCCATTTCGGGCAAGGTGGTGCTGGTACAGGAAACCGAGAAAGAGGTGCAGAGCGGCTTCCTGATGTACGTGCCGGTATACCGCAGCCATTTGCCGCACCAGACAGTGGCAGAGCGTCGCAAGAATCTGACCGGTTGGGTTTATGAGCCGTTCCGCATGCAGAACCTGATGAGCAAAGGGGTGCTGGGAAATTTTCTGGATGCCGTGCGTGATCAGCTGGACATCGAGATCTATGATGGCGACAAAGCGGACAGAAACGCGATCATGTTTGATTCTTCTGCATTGCTGTCGGGGATGGCTGAGAAGCGTCAGGCTCGTTTCTCTTCCATCCGCTCAATAGAGTATTTCGGCCATAACTGGACCATCGTCGTCCGTTCCTTGCCGGCCTTTGAGGCCAAGGTGGCGGACGGCCGTTCGCGCACCGCCGCCATCGGCGGGGTATTGGTCAGCCTGCTGCTGACCCTGATTGTCTGGCTGCTGTCGAGCACGAATGCCCGCGCAATCAGGCTGGCCGAGGTCATGACCGCCAGGCAGGGACAAACCCTGACGCAGACCATCGCAGCCATGGCGACGGTTATCGAAATGCGCGATCCCTATACATCAGGCCATCAGCGCCGCGCTGCGGAAATCGCCCGGGCCATCGCTGTGGAAATGGGGGTGAGTGGCGAGTCGCTGCGCGCGCTGTATTTTGCGGCAACCATCTATGAAATTGGCAAGATTCAGGTTCCCGCCGAGATATTGAGCAAGCCGGGGAAACTGAATGATATTGAATTCGCCATGATCAAGACGCACTCACAGAACGGTTTCGAAATCTTGCGGGGAATCGATTTTCCCTGGCCGATCGCGCAGATCGTGCAGCAGCACCATGAGCGCCTCGATGGCTCAGGCTATCCGCAAGGGCTCAAGGGAGACAGCATCATGCTGGAGGCGCGCATCATTGGCGTGGCCGACGTGGTCGAGGCCATGTGTTCGCATCGCCCTTATCGTCCCGCGCTGGGGATGAATGCCGCGTTGGATAAGATCGGCGCAGGGCGCGGAGCGCTTTACGACCCCGTGGTGGTGGATGCCTGTATCAGGCTGTTCCGCGAACGCGGCTTCAAGATCCCGGATTGAAATCCCGGAGTGAAATAATAGACCCGACAAGCCGACCGTGACTTCTTCATTTGAACATTCAGCCGCAGAGGAAATTGCTGACCTCTACAACAATGCTCCCTGTGGCTACCACTCGCTGAACAAAGATGGGTTTTTTGTGCGGATCAATGATACCGAGCTGGCCTGGCTGGGCTACCAGCGCGAGGAGCTGCTGGGCAAGGTGCGCCTCAGCACACTGTTGACACAGCCAAGCCAGGAAATCTTTCGCCAGCACTTTTCCGAACTCGTGGAGCAGGGCAGCGTGCGCGATCTGGAACTGGAGCTGGTGCGCAAGGATGGGTCGATCTTGCCGGTACTGATCAGCGCAACCGCGCTCAAGGATGAGGCAGGCAACTTCGTTATGAGCCGCACCACGGTTTATGACATGAGTGAGCGCATCAAGGCGCAAAAAAATCAGCAGCACCTGAATCGGGCGTTGCGGCTATTGAGCCAATGCAACATGGCGCTGGTGCATGCGACGGACGAAATGGAGTTGCTGACTGCGATCTGCCGGCTCGCTATCGATCCCGGCGGCTATCGCATGGCATGGGTGGGCTATGCGGAGAAAACTGAGGGCAAGCCGGTGCTGCCGGTAGCCCAGGCTGGATTCGAGCAGGGTTATCTCGGCAAGAGCAGGATTAGCTGGGCTGACGATGAACTTGGCCACGGCCCGACCGGGACGGCGATCCGTGAAGGAGCCACCCAGATCAACCAGAATTTCCTGACCAACCCCAGGATGGCGCCGTGGCGCGAGGCCGCGCAGCAACACGGCTACCAGGCCAGCATTGCCCTGCCCCTGCAGATGGGAGAGCAACGCGGCGCGTTGATGATCTACGCTACTGAAGCGGACGCTTTCTCCGGCGAAGAGGTGCACCTGCTGGAAGAACTGGCCGCCGACCTCGCCTTCGGTATCGCCAACTTGCGTATGCAGCAGGAGCATGAGCGCATGCAGGTTTCATTGCAGCAAAACCTGGAAGATATGGTGCAGGCAATTGCGGCCACGGTGGAGCTGCGCGATCCGTACACGGCGGGACATCAACGCCGGGTAGCGCTGCTGTCGATGGCGATCGCCAGAGAGATGTGGCTGCCGCCAGAAAACGTGCATGCCCTGGGCCTGGCGGCATCGATACATGATCTGGGCAAGATCAGAATTCCGGCAGAAATACTCAGCAAGCCCAGCAAGATTTCCCCGCTTGAATTCGAGATGATCAAGCGACATCCGCAGAGCGGCTACGACATCCTCAAGCACATCGATTTCCCGTTCCCGATCGCACAGTGGATATGGCAGCATCACGAGCGCATGGATGGCTCAGGCTATCCACGCGGGCTGCAAGGGGAAGCGATCCTGCCGGAAGCGCGCATCCTCTGCGTGGCAGATGTGATGGAAGCAATTTTTTCT
>JBGPPE010000204.1:0-3854 GCA_041488395.1 Gallionellaceae bacterium | reverse complement strand
GACACCAACAATAAATGCTGTGCCAGCACTAGTCGACCCAGGAACAACCCGGCCTCCGCCACCGCCGTCTCCATTTGTGCCATTGGCGGCACCATTAGAGCCGTTATTACCAGGCGGACCACCAGCACCACCGAGAGAGCCGCCACCTTTTCCACCGCCCGCGCCGCCACCACCATTGCCATATCTACCGCTCGACTGGACGGAACTACCACCGCCGCCGCCTCCACTCAGAATGTAGCCACCACTGGTATCAATGGTGATATTTACCGTTGTAGATATTGCATGACCGCCATTTTCCCCGGCAACACCGTTTCCACCTCCGGCACCGCCCATCCCCATGATGTAGCCATTATTGATGATGTATACGTTCGACCCAGCGGGAATAGAACCTGTTTCAAAACCAGCATTGGCTGTATTGGTGGAATAGACATACACGCCGGTATTGATCGTAATGACGGCACTGACTAGACCGACACCATCCCAGCCCGCTGCAACCATGTCGTTGTGCAAGTTGTAGTCGGCAGTATTCGTGGATATCGTTTTGCTGAAGACAAAGGATTTATTTGTCCTGCGCATATCACTCGCGATCATAGATTCTGCCCCGCAATAAATGCTTGGTAGGTAGAGCCTGCATCCTGTGTATAGAACGAGAAGAAATCCTTTTTACCGTTTACGGAGGTCAGCGTCGGCGCGATGCCGCCGGGCCATTTAATCGAGGCTGGCCACGTCACCGCACGCGCCGTGCCATCGGCGGTGAAGATCAGTGTGAAGCCTATCGCCCGGCCAGAGGCTGGGGGGTTGGAAAGGGTGAGGGCGGTGATGGCTCCGTTTAGCGCCACGTCGAACACACTGCCAGCAGAGAGATCGAGCGTCAGCGCGCCGGCTGCGATGGCCGGGGCGGTTTTGGTTTCGATGATGATCTTGGCACCAACAGGGCCGGTCATGTCGCCGCCCGATTTGCTCAAGGCCTGAGACGCCACCAGCCCGGTAATGTAAAACTTATTGGCGGATGCGATATAGGTCGCCGTAAAAATTCCACCTGCCGGAACGTCATCCGCGACCAGCCCCGCACCCACATCATTGACCAGCGCTACCGCACCGCCACCGGCATTCAGAGTCGATGCGCCGGCATTTGCGTTGACGGCTTTTACCCGCACAGTCAAGCCATCCGTATAGGCCGTGATGGCTGGGCTGAGTGCAACTACATAGGCACCTGCCGCACCGGTGTCGAGGGCGTAGTTGCCGGACTGGGCATCGATCAGGCGCTGGATGGCTTCAAGCAGCTGGGATGTGCTGGCGGTGCTGGGGGTGAGCCCGGCTGCAGTGAGCACGGCACGGAGTTCTTCGCCCATTTGATGGAACCAGAATGCGCCTGGTAGCGTTGGTGGAACCGGGATGAGCGGGTCTCCATTTGTTGGGTACCCGGCTGATAATGCTGCAGGTGCTGCGGGAGGTGTGCCTGCTGCGCCAGATTCCCATTTACGATTATCCATATGTATTTACTCCCTTAACTATAAGCAAATTGAACGTGTGTATGTGCTGGTTTAAAGCGAGTGATTGCACATTCCAGTGAGGTGTTACCCCAGGTTGAAAGCGGCTCGTTGACGCCACTCATCACAGAGAAGTGGCGCACGGTATTAAGTGGTACGTTGATACGCCAGGTGAAACACCAAGGCCAGCCGCAGAGTGGGTCATTAACTGCTGACATCACCGAGTATTGTTTAAATTCCGTGATGGTGATGGAAAACCCAAGATTTTCTGCGAGAGCAATAAAGAACGGCCGCGACTGCCCAGATTTCATAAAAATCTTTGATACAACCGCAGCCTGCCGCTGTTCAATTGTTTGGAATTGGTTGACGCAGGTATCAGGCAAGCCCAGTACACGCTCCCAATCAGGAAGCATATAAAAAGTTGAGCGAGGATCAGCTTCAGTCAAAATCAGATCTGCGGCAATCTGCGCGGCATCCAGTGCATTGCCCTCTGCCTCCAGCTCGGCTGCCACAAGAGGGGCACCGGGATCATATGAAACTGGCGGAAGAGACCGCTTCAGGAGTTCCGAGTGATTCATTATGTCAGCCCTACCGTGCCCAGCGACGCCAGCTCAGAATGAGTAACATCGCCCAGCGGTACAGCATTCGCCGCTGGAGTAGTCAGATTGACATCCACCACCCCCTTGACACTCATCATCAGACTAATCAGTTTTGCTCGTGTAACCACTTCACCTACGATCAGCGTAGCGAAGTAGGCCTGCAATAGCGCTGTTATCCGCGCAGTAGCATCGGCCAGATTGATACCAAGCAACGTGAGTACTGCGGAGATATTCACCGGCAACAGGGTTGGAGCCATCACAAGCAGATCAACGCATAGCGGACATTTTCTCAAGATATACGCCTGCACGTCGGCAATAAGCTGGGCAGACGGCAGGCCGCCCGTTGTCTCGATTACCACATCTACACTGTTTACCGCACGGCGCTGCGTGAATATATAGGCGTCAGTTACCCCAGGCACCTCCATTGCCCACGCGTAGTAATCATGCTTCGCGCCACCCATAGGCGGCATGCGCATATAGAACAGCACACGGGCCAGCAGCTCTTCCGGCGTCTCGATATCAGTGCCACCGGTCATGCTGACAATAGTGGCTTGCGATTGAAACCCAGCTGGCGCTGCAGTGAGCGTAAGCGGGGTGTTGACTGCCAAGTTACCTAACAGGCCAGCGACCACTGCTTTAGCGGCAACATCAACCGTGCCGCCGACTCCAACCACCCCCGATGCAGTAGTGATAATGGCGATGCCCGTTGTTGTTTTTGATTCTGTGCCAATCGGCATCACGCTACCCGCTACGCCAGGGAAACGCACGGTGCCAGTTGCAAACGCAGCGTCCTTTATAGTGATGCCACGCGGGTTGGCATGCTTGGTCTCCAGGATGTCCGCATCGGCGGTGTCCGGAAAAATCTGGCGCGTGATCCATTGCTGGTGCTCATACAGACCTTCAATGCTGGAGGCCACGGCATTTGCGCGCACGGCGAAATCGGAGTCGTCGCCGGTATAGGCATCAGGCCGCTGGTTGGCGATGTCGCGCAGGATGTCTGCGCGGATCTGACGATAATCTTTAGATTGAAATGGCATCGTTAAATCACCTTGATCGGATGCTTGAAAGTTAACGTCTCGCCGCTGGCCGCAATTACCTCAATCAGCAGATACAGGCGACCGTTGTGCGACTGATCGGTAGACACATTAATTTGTGTGGCGCGGCCATCGGCAGGTAAAAGGATGGGTGCGAGCGCCTGCTCGGCGTATTGCCTGGCCAGGCGCACGACGCGCGCCACATCCTTTTCACGCTGCAGCTCATGCAGCCGGCTGCCCAGGGTTTTATCTGCCCAGTAGCTGCCCAGCGGGGTAGTCAGCCGCAGGTAGCACGAGTTGGCCAGACCACCAGCCGGGTCGCGTTTCACCGCGCCGCTCAGCAGCACGTAATCGCGAGTTGAGGGGTCTATGAATGCGTCCATCAGAGCACTGATCCTGTAGCTGTTGCGCCACCTGCCTGTATGCCTGGTACAGGCACCGTGGCGTTCTGGTGTATCTCATCCACAATGCCCTGACACATAGCCAGCAGCACCGCATCCCGATGTGTCTGGGCAGCAGCGGGATCGGAACCCTGCGACGCCGAGCACGCAGCGATGTTTGCCTTGATCTTGCCCATCATGCTTGCAGCAGTAATCGCCATCACGCACTCGCTTTCACGGAAGCACTAATGTGCGGATGCGGCATGCCGGTGAAGGCGCACAAACAGTCGCCCTGCACGCAACCCTTCAGCACATTGGCACCGGTGCCGTCCGCATCGATACCGCCGCTCG
>JBGPPE010000203.1:0-3879 GCA_041488395.1 Gallionellaceae bacterium | reverse complement strand
GCCGTTATCGTCACCACCTACAATCTCCCGTACGATCTTCGTGCCGTGCTGGAAGGCTATCTCAGCCAGACCGAAAGCAACTTCGAAGTACTGGTTGCCGATGACGGCTCCACTGCCGAGACGGCCGAGCTGGTCAAAACCTTCCAGCATCGCGCCACCTTTCCTATCCACCATGTGTGGCAGGAAGACATCGGCTTTCGCGCCGCGGCCATCCGCAACCGCGCCATCGCAGCCACCACTGCCGACTACATCGTGCTGACCGATGGCGACTGCGTACCACCGCAGGATTTTGTTGCGAGCCAGCGCTCACTCGCCGAGCCCGGCTGGTTCCTCGCCGGCAACCGCCTGCTGCTTTCGGCCGAATTCACCGCACAGGTGTTGCGCGAACAACTGCCGGTGCATCGCTGGAAGCTGCGCGAGTGGCTGGCAGCCCTCAGGCAGGGCCATATCGAACGCCTGCTGCCCCTGCTGCGCAGACTGCCGCTGGGGCCATTGCGCAAACTCACGCCGCAGCGCTGGAAAGGCGCCAAGACCTGCAACCTTTCCGCATTCCGCAGCGATCTGCTCAAGGTGAACGGCCTGGATGAATCCTACACCGGCTGGGGGCTGGAAGATTCCGACCTGGTTATCCGCCTGCTGCGCGCTGGTGTGCGCCACAAGAGCGCGCGCTTTGCCGTGCCGGTGCTGCATTTGTGGCACCGGGAAAACGACCGCAGCAACTTGCTGGAAAACCAGCAGCGCCTGGATGCCGCGCTGGCCGCTACGCATATACGGGCAGCCCGCGGGGTGGATCAATATTTGTAAATGTTGCCGGCCTTATCCCCAGCTATGGACTCTCTGACGATATACATTCTCTGCCACAACCGCCCGGATGATGCCAAACAGGCCATCCAGTCCGTGCTCGCGCAAAGCGACGCAGGCTACAAGCTGATCGTGTCGGACAACTCCAGCAACGACGAAGTCGAGCAGATGGTACGGCGCGAATTCTCCGCCGTTAACTACATCCGCAGGGTGCCGATGCTAGCCCCGCTGGCGCATTTTAATCGCTGCATTACAGAGGTGGAGGGGGATTACTTCTGCCTGTTCCACGATGACGACATCATGAGCCCTGATTTCGTCAGCACCATCAGGCAGTGTGTGCGGAAATTTCCGCACGCTGCGCTCGTCGGCTGCAATGCGCATATCGAGCGCTTTGGCCAGTGCGAAGCGCGCCCCTCGTTTCGCACCTTCAGGGAATATGAACAGATGACCACGCCGCGCGAGCTGGCCATGCGCTATTTTTCCCGTGCGCAATCGGGCATCGCACCGTTCCCGGGCTATGTTTACAATCGGCGCCTGATGGCCGGGCGGCTTATCCCGGCAGAAGGCGGCAAATACGCGGATGTAACCTGGCTGTTGATGCTGGCACACCGCGGCGCAGTCATCTGGATCAACCGGCCGCTGATGACCTACCGCCTGCACGCCAGCAATGATGGCAACATCGAGTCGCGCAGGGATCGCTTGCGTTTTCTTGGGTATCTGAAGCAGAACAGGGCGACGATAGGCACGGGCGTGTTGCAGGATTACCGCTGCTCGTTCATCTACAAAAAAATCATTAATGATCACGATAACCGTGATCAGCGCCGATACAGACTAGCCGAACAGTTTTTGCGCCACTATCGCTGGGCGCGCTATACCAAGGCAGATACTTACCAGTCCGTGCTCAAGCGCGCACTGATCAAATGGATGACCAAGTAATGATTTACGGAAATGTCTACGCCGATGGGCACAGCAATAACTCGTTGTTCGGAGCAGCCGATTCGGTGCACCGCTACAACCCCACTTACACGCCCAGGCTGCTCCGGCAGACATTCCTGCAGCATGGCATAGAGATCAACACCGCCGACCTCAATCAGGGTCGTGATGTCACCTTTGAGCTGCACGCTGAAGGGCGGCCACTCACAAGCACAACTTTACCGCGCTACCTCATCGCGCTGGAAAATCCCAATATCAACAAGCTCAATGCCAGCCGCGACTACTGCGGCAATTTTGATCTGGTGTTTGCCTGGGACAAGCGCCTGTTTGATTTGCCCAATGTCATCCCCATCCTGATCCCGCACCCGATGGCGCATGGTGAGGTGCCGGGGTTTGCCGAGCGCGATATTTTCAGTTGTCTGATCAACGCCAACAAAGCCTTCAAGGAAGTTTTGCCCTCAGACCTCTACCTCGAGCGCATCAACACCATACGCTGGTACGAGAAAAACGCGCCGGACAAATTTCATCTGTATGGCATGGGGTGGGACAAAGAGACACCGGCCTTTACCACGGCAGGGCGTCTCAAACGCAGCCTTGCCAGGATGGCGACACGGCTGCTGGGGCGCAAACCCTTCCCCAGCTTCCACGGTGAAGTCGGGGACAAGGGCGATGTACTGCGCCGCTGCAAATTTTCCTGGTGCTATGAAAACAGCAAGGACCTCAGCAACTACATTACCGAAAAAATGCTCGATAGCATGGTGCACGGCTGCGTGCCGATTTACTGGGGGGCGGACAACGTGCTGGAACATATCCCGGCGGACTGCTTTGTCGACAGGCGTAAATTCAAGGATACAGCGGCAGTACATGCTTACCTGCAGGGGATAAGCGCGCAGGAATATGCCGCTTACCAGGCTGCCATCGCAAGGTTCATGAGTAGCGAGGCAGCGAAGAAGTTCAGCTCCGAATACTTTGCAACCGTTGTGGCTGGGCGTGTCAGCAAGGATTTGCAACGCGGAACGACATAGCCGGAATTACTCTGTGTGCCCTTAAGGGAATACAGGTTTTGTTTGTCATCCCCGCGGAGGTGGGGATCCTCCAGTGTTTGATTAGCTGGGTTCCCGCCTCCGCGGGAACGACAAAGCTGTGCTTTTCTAAATCAGACTGGATCAGTAAGTGCGGCTGCCACAGATGAAGCAAACTGAATGCTGTGCAGCCGCGCATAAACGCCATTCAGAGCCAGCAGCTCGCTGTGCGTACCAATCTCGGCAATCTCACCCTTCTGCAGCACCACAATACGATCCGCTTTTTCTATGGTGGACAAACGGTGCGCAATCACCAGCGTGGTACGCCCCTTCATCAGGGTTTCCAGCGCCGCCTGCACATGGCGTTCAGATTCACTGTCCAGTGCAGAAGTGGCTTCATCCAGAATCAGGATAGGAGCATCCTTGAGGATTGCGCGTGCAATGGCAATACGCTGGCGCTGGCCGCCGGAAAGTTTGACGCCACGCTCGCCGACGATGGTGTTGAATCCATTCGGCCATTCGCGAATGAAGTCCAGCGCATGCGCAGCACGGGCAGCGGCAATAATTTCATCTTCACTTACTACGCGCGTTTGCCCGTAGGCAATATTGGCGGCCACGGTATCGTTGAATAGAACAACTTCCTGGCTGACTAAGGCGATGTTGGCGCGCAGGCTGGCAAGGGTCAGATCTGTGGTGTTGTGGCCGTCCAGTAATATAGATCCGCTGGTTGGCGTGTAGAAGCGCGGCACAAGATTAGCCAGGGTAGTTTTGCCTCCACCAGACCCGCCAACCAGAGCAATATTCTCGCCGGCACGTACATGCAACGATATATCTTTCAGGGCTGGTTGCGTGTCGGCCGCATAGTGGAACGACACATGGTCAAATACCAATTCACCACGTGCGCGCTCTATGGTCTGAGTGCCGCTATCAATTTCACTATCGGTATCGAGTAAGGAAAATACACTTTCAGCTGCAGCCAAGCCGCGTTGCAGGTTTTCGCTAATAGCCGTCAAGCGCTTGAGTGGGGCGCTAAGCATCAGCATAGCCATAATGAACGAAACAAAACCGCCTACAGTTACTTCGTCGGCGCTGGATTGTAAGGTGGCCATATAAACAACCGTAG
>JBGPPE010000202.1:0-3880 GCA_041488395.1 Gallionellaceae bacterium | reverse complement strand
GCAAAGCGGCTAAACCGCACGGCATCGATGTGCCAAGATTGAATTCCGGTCAATCTAAAATACGAAGGAGAAGTCCACATGAATATTACGACAGTTGGCATTGATCTCGCAAAAGATATTATCACGGCCTATGCCCAGGATGCCCAAGGGCGCTGTGTCCTGTCACGCAACTTCAAGTTTAAGGAGCTGGCCGAATGGCTGATACAGCTACCCGAAGGCTGTGTCATCGGCATGGAAGCCTGCAGTTCGGCCCACCACTGGGGGCGGCGTATGCAGGCCATGGGCTTGCAGCCCCACCTGATGGCCGCCGAGTTCGTCCAGGCTTTCCGCAAGAGTAAGTCTGCCAAGAATGATCACAACGATGCCGAAGCCATCGCCATTGCCGTGCGCCAGCCCACCATGCGCTTTGTCGCGATCAAGAACGAAGCACAGCAAAGCCGCCTGGCCTGGCATCGCGTGCGCGAAGGCTGGAAAGAAGAGCGTACCGCCCTGATCAATCGCTGCCGTGGTCTGTTACTGGAATTCGGCTACCCGATTGCACGCAGTGCGGTGGCATTCCAGCGCGGCTTAAAATCCTGTCTGCAAGAAGAAGCTCTGCCGCCTAACTTGCGCCGCTTGCTGGCGCAGATCGACAGCAAGCTGCAACAACTGGATCAACAGTTGGCCGAGTGCGATCGTGAGATTACCCAGTCCGCACGCGACGATGAAGCCGCCAGGCGGCTGCAGGCCGTGGCCGGTGTTGGCATCATCACCGCAGATGCGGTGTGTGCCAGTGTCGGCAATGCGCATGACTTCAAGAATGGCCGCCAGTTTGCCGCGTGGATGGGGCTGACACCACGGCAGTATTCCAGCGGCGGCAAGACCCAACTGGGGCGCATCAGCCGCCGTGGCGACGCCTATCTGCGCAGCCTGCTGGTACAAGGTGCGCGTTCCACGCTACAAGCCACCCTGAAGAAAGCACCGGACAAGCTGAACCGGATGCAGCAATGGATCATCCGCCTGTATGGGCGAGTGGGCTATCACAAGACACTGGTCGCCATCGCCAACAAGAATGCCCGGCAACTCTGGGCACTGTTGGCGAAGGGAGAGGTCTACAACCTGAATGCCTGGCAGCAGTACGCCCATGGCGATGCGTCTTGAGCTCATCGTTTCGATGGGGAGGGGTTAATGTTTTGAGTTCAAACCACTGCGACATGAAATGCGATAGCTAAACAGGTCAGACCGACCTCCTGCGAACCTGGCTAACCTGATGGGAGCCACTAGCTACAGCGGTTGATCCCCGCCGTGGCGGCAAGCCCGATGAACGAATGAGGGCAGGAGGCGCGGTTTATATCATGGCCCGGATGAGCATCTGAAATCCAACAAGGCCGATTATGGAAATGCAGTCTGTTCTTGTCTCTGCACATCGCGAACTTAGGCAGTGATTTTATTGATTTGGAGCGAGTGTTCTCTGCGCAAGCAGAGGTTTATGCAACGGAGGAAAAAATGTGAGTCCAGAAAATCATCTTGACGGGGAAGTCCTTATGGACAGGTTAGCTGCCGTGCCGGCAGGGATGCCGGCCAGGTCCACGCGGTAGGTGCGGCTGCCGTCGGCGTTGTTGATGCAGGTGACGCAGCCGGCCAGGTTCTGCGTGCCATCGGCCTGCAGGTTGAGGAAGGAATCGCTGCGGCTGAGGCCGTCGCTGCCCAGCAGGGAGGCGCCGCTGTTGGCATCCAGCAGGGCGACTTCGAAGGCGTCATCGGGTGCGCCGGTGAGGTCATCCAGTGCGGTGCCAGCCAGGGTGAAGCTGAGGAAGCGGTCGCTCGGGTTGAGCATGAACACCTGGCTCAAGCGGGTTTGGCTGCCGGCGACTTCATACAGCGTAGCCCCTCCGTCCGTTCGCCCTGAGCCTGTCGAAGGGTCTGAGCCTGTCGAAGGGTCTGAGCCTGTCGAAGTGCCGCTCGCAGAGCCAAAGTCCACCCCGCCCTGTGTGCTCCAGCCAGCTGCACTGTTGAGGCTGCCGTTGGTAAGAACGGGATTCGCCGCCCAGTCATACTGGGTCACCAGGGTGCTGGCGTCCGGCACGATGCTCACGCCACCATAACGGCTGCCGCGCAACAGACCGAGGAAGCCGATGAAGCTGGTGCCCAAAGGCAGGGTGGGGAAGCCAGGCGCATCCTGTCCCTCGCCCGCAAGCGGGAGAGGGGTTGGGGAGAGGGCGTCTTTGGCTTGAGCAATCAAGTTCTGCATCAACGCCAGCTCATCCGCACTCGGCAACCTGCGCACACCCGCCGTCAACGTGGTGCCCATGTAGTCGTTCGGGTCTGCACTGTGCTCGATGCCCAGGGCATGGCCGTATTCGTGCAGCAATACGCTGAGCATGTCCATCTTGCCTGCGGCATCACTGCCCGCCTTTGCTACCCATTCGTTGGGGTTGGAGGTGGGGAGGAATTCGCTGTTGTCCCACGGCGTGCTGTCGACGAACCAGCCGTTGCCGGCGGCGTTGGTGTCGAGGGTGATGGTTGAGCCGGTGGTTTGGCCTACGGCTGCGCCGGGGAGGTCGGCAAAGTTTAGATTGACGTTGCCAAGAGCAGCATAAGCGCTAATCAGTTGAGACGGGCGCTGGACAGTGTAAATGGGCGCATTGGGATCGTCTGGATTGAAAGAAATTTTCCATGACTCGCCATTGGGGCAAATCGTTTTATTGTCGATTGCGGAGCCCTCATCAGTGCTGCCCGGAACGTTTTGCATCAGATTGAAGTAATAAATCAACTTGACTTTGTAGCCGCCGATTTCGACGAGCACCACCGCACGGTCTGATCCTGTGTAGTTGTAATCGGCTGACTCATATGCTCCAGCTTGCTGCGCATCGTAAAGTTCAAGTTTCCCATGCGTCGGCGACTGCAACAGGGTCATTTTGGCGGACAAAAAGTCAGCATCGCTAATCACCCGATGCTCAGTGTACTTGAGATATCCATACGCGGAATTCACTGGGTCTATTACATTAATCGCAGATAATTTCGATTCAGGTTTGTTCTCGATGGGCTGGCAGACACCTATGGTGCGATCAAAGCCCTGTTGTGTCGCTTGCAACTTTTGCGCAACGATAATCGGGGCGTTCTGCTGCGGCACATCCGGCATATCCATTATCAACATGTTCAGGTCTCCTTCGTCGAAGCTAAATTTGGTTTGCATCATGTCAGCAGACAATACCCCATTCATTCCCGTGTCGGCCTGACTTGTGATTGAACTATCCGCCATCAGGTTGTGTGGCAATGGCAGAAACGCACAGGGTCAGGTCTACTATCAATGCATCCACACAACCCCATCACCGCCCCTCTCTGACAATTCTGCCAACTGTTGTGAAATATCTCCCGAAGTGGTCAGCTATTTGCTGGTAAGAATATCCGCCCGTCGCATATGCCGCAATGATGGCCGCATTTCCGCAAATTCAAATTCCGGGGTCATAAATTATAAATTCAAATTCCGGGGCCAGGTCTACAATCGATACCTCCATCACCTAACCTCCCTGACAATTTTCCCAACTGTTGTGAAATATATCTCAAAGTGATCGGCAATTTACTGATAAGAAAGTAGCACTCAGGTGCAGCCATCGCATTACCATTGAACCAGAGCGAGCAAGACCACGGTTTCCGTCCACTTTACAATAATTTTTCCGGCCGGGTGGTACCACTTCCTTCGCCACCCGGCTCGCCGGCTGACCCAAACACCCCGTAGTTGGCCATGCACGCATCGGGGTCGAGCAAACGCGCGGCTTGCGGTAAAATGCCGGTCTTGTCGATCACCGTACCGAACATGAACGCTCGTTTGCGCGAAATCCCCTACAACTACACCTCTTTTTCCGACCGCGAAATTGTCATTCGCCTGCTCGGCCATGAG
>JBGPPE010000201.1:0-3899 GCA_041488395.1 Gallionellaceae bacterium | reverse complement strand
CAGCAGCCGCATCACCTGTTCGCGTCGCTTGGCCGCAGGCCACTCCTGCACCATGATGAGTGGGTATTCGATATTCTCGTAAACAGTGAGCACCGGGATCAGGTTGAAATCCTGGAACACGAAGCCGATGTTATTGCCGCGAAATGCCGCACCGGTGTGCTGATTGAGCGTTGAAACATCGGTACCCAGCACGGTCAATTTGCCCGCAGACGGATGATCCAGGCAACCGATCATATTGAGCAAAGTGCTTTTGCCGCTACCCGAAGGCCCGACGAAGGCGACGAAAGAAGACGGCTCGATCGAGAAATTTATCCCTTTCAGTGCCTGCACCTCAACATCACCCATCCGGTAAGTCTTTACCAGTTGTTCCGCATGTACCAGACTCATAACGTTACCCCTTCTCGAATTCATTTTAGTACTACGGTGACTTAAGTCAGTGCCAGCACAAATCCTATCGCCCAAGCGTAGCGCTTTTGTGGCGCACCCACATATTCCGGCTGCTGTTTGCGCACGACCCATTGCCCAATAATCAGACTGGGTGCGTAACTCGGGTTGATAAAAATGCGAATGGTGAAATCGATCAGAAATGCGACCACAAACACTCGGGTGGGCTGAAAGTTACCCACCAGCCACGGGTTCATGAAGGCGATTATGGCCAGAAGAAATAGAAGTCCTGCGCTGGCACGCACCGCATTCTCGTTGAATATCCGCACATCGTAACCGTCAATCTGTTCGCCGAACTCAAAAATACTGCGCATCGTAATTCTCCACTCTGGAGTTCTATGGATTGGATATTACGCTTCACTGATTTCATGATGTATGATTTCGATCATATGAGCTCATCAGATATACGCCACTTGCCTTTGGCACTTCTAGAATTACTCCCTGCGGCGATCCAGCCTCTGTGCAGATGTTTGACCTCTGCGAAGGGGGAACGGCTATTCGCGCAAGGCAAAAAACCGGATCGAATGTACTACGTAGTCAGTGGTGAAGTGGTTCTGCAACGGCCGGGGTCGAAAGGTGAGCTCATTGTTTTACAGCGAGCACGGCAAAGCTTTGTCGCCGAGGCCAGTTTGAAATCATCAAGCTACCACTGTGATGCAGTGGTGACGATTTCAGGAGAACTCGTTGCCATTCCGATTGAGTCCATCAGGCAGGCGCTACTGACTGATCCGGCCTTTGCAATACGCTGGATGGGAATGCTGAATCAGGAACTGAAACGACTGCGAGCACAATGTGAGCGATTGTCCCTCAAAGGTGTGCGGGATCGCCTGCTGCACTTGATAGAAAGCGAAGGCCAGTGCGGCAGATTGGCGCTGGGGGCAGGACTGAAATCGATCGCCCTGGAGCTGGGCGTGACACATGAAGCCTTATATCGAACCATCGCAGAGATGGAAAAACAGGGCTTGTTGCGTCGTATGGATGGACAAATTTTCCTTAACTAAATGTTGCATGCAAGCAACTCGTTCCTGACACTGTGACCGGTATGGTGATGTTTTAGTCGACGAAATTTGTGCCCAGTTTAGATGTAATAGCTGACGGATATAAGCGCCGGCAATACAATAATCAGCGCAAATACGCTGAGTATCGCCCAACGAATAAACATAGCTGCATTTTCATAAGTTTTTGTCATATGGCACCTCTGGAATTTAACGCCAAACCGGACGCCAGACCTGCTGTACAGCAACATTTGCCGTGATTGGCCACAGGGCGCTGCCAGATTCTTTCGTGACATCACGGCTACAGCTCATCTCCAGCACAATCGCTACAGGCAATGGACGATATAACTTTCTTTATCGCTGCCTTGCAGCCCTTTGTTCCATGCATTCTGCTCACAGCTCAGTTTCTTCTGCTGCTCGGCAACCTGCTTGACATTGCCCTTCGAGCTGGCCTCGATCAGACATTTTTTGAGCATGGCTGCGCGCTGCACTGCACTCAGCTGTTCATCTTTTATGTCACAGGTGACCGCTGCTTTTGCTGCCACAGTCATCAGTATGGACAGGACCCCCAAGGGTCGTTAACAGTATTCTGAATTTCACTTGGCTTACTTCTGCAAATGACACAACTGCAAGCCAACCAAGATCACTGTTGACCCTTTACGCTGCTCGAGCGTGTCCTTTATATGATGGTCTGAAGCTCATGATAGCGAGCTCCTGCAAATAAACTTCTTTAAAAAAGTGATGTCCTTATCGTCACAATTTCTAGTCGAGCGTTAGTTGCAAGAGCCGATTTGATGATAGGGAAAGGTACAGCGAAAAGATATACCTAGGATTAGGTAATTTAACTACAGTATTCACGTGGGATGATTCTCGTTTTCGAGCACTGGAAGATGGATGTTCTGTGCGCTTTAGTCTAGTCCAATTGCAAGCCTGCATTTTGGGATAGAGCGGTTTTCATGAGCGAGTACGGACGCAAGTACAGCCACCGCCCGCCCGGAACACAGTTTGATATTCCATTGACGCTCAAAACCAATACGTGCCATCTTGTATTAGACCAGCAAACATTTTTCAGTTGATCGTCGTTCGCATGCACATTAACCCAAGGGCTCACTGCCGCATTGAGGTGTGCTCACAGGTAAGGCTCACGGAATAGCGGCAGACTAAGGATTCGTTCCGACACGTGCGCCGTGAGTCTCCCTGGCAGGAAGCATGTTATGAATTTCTCCCAGCAGCGTTTCCACGGTCATAAAACCCTCGATCCTAACCCAGCGATCATCAGGCCCAGCGCGCAAAAATGTTACCGGGGTGTGGTTCATCTTGTCACCGCGGTAAGCGTCAAAGGCTCGCTGCGCTGTAACGCTTGCCGCTACCGTGCCGGTATAGTGCTGCCACTCCGGGCCGGCATCGTACTCCTTGGCATAAGCCGCCAGTCGTGCCGGCGTATCTTCCTCCGGATCAATCGATATCGACACCAGGTGCACACGGTCACGATCGCTGCCGAGTTCGCTCTGCAACTGTGACAGGGTATGGCTGACCAGTGGGCAAACCGAGGTACAGGTGGTGTAAATGAAATTCAGGATCACCGGGCGCCCATCGTTCAGCTCATCCGGCAGCGAAACGGTCTTGCCGTCATCGCGCACCAGCGTGACCTGTGGCACTGTGTACGCAACCGTCAGCCGCGTGGTCTTGGGCATCGGCATCATGTGATGATGAGCGTGCGGATCCAGCATGCCCGGCATATCCTCGGCAGATGCAACAGCAGCCATGGGGCTGATCATGCCGGCGGCGGCCAGCGTCAAGGCCATGGCGAGAGTATGAGTAAATGTTTTCATCTTAACCTCCTGAAAAATCAGCTTAACCATCGGCGAGCTCACACCTGTCATCCCGTGCACCGCATTACGGCACGAGCCAGCCGCTATCGGCGATCAGACGCGTCCCCTGAAGCTCGGAGAAATGCACGACATAGCCGCCCTTGGAGGCAAAGCGCTGCCCCGTTCCCAGCGTCAGGTGCGGGTAGTAACCGGTAATGATGCGGTGCCCAATGCCGTCTTCGATGCGCTCAACCAGATAGTCCGGCACAAAAGTATCAACCATATGTTTCAACGTTTCGGCGAGCAGGCCACAGGCCAGATAGGTATCCGCCTGCACCTGTTCGGCGACAACCGGAATGTGCCGAATTGAAAACCAGCCGAAGGCAAAATCAACACCAACGCGCCGCTGCTCCGGCAGCGCAAACGGGTAGGCGATGCGCATGCTGCTGCGCCAGGCCACTGGTAGTGGGGAGCGTTCAAGCCCCCCCATCAGCCCCGACATGAATACTGGCGGCGACACGACTGGCGGCTTGCCCAGCGCTGCGATATCTGCAGCCCGCAGCCACAGAACCAACGCATCTGCCTTTGAAGCCCGGCGCATCACCCTGGCGACTCCATGCCCTGGCTTACCCGCCGCCAGGACCTGGCT
>JBGPPE010000200.1:0-3998 GCA_041488395.1 Gallionellaceae bacterium | reverse complement strand
CTGCTACATCCCGCCGGGCGTGCGTTGCCCGATGGAGCTGTCCACTTACTTCCGCATCAATGCAAAGAATACCGGCCAGTTCGAGCGCACCCTGATCATCGCCGACAAGGGCGCCTATGTCAGCTACCTGGAAGGCTGCACCGCACCGATGCGCGACGAAAACCAGCTGCATGCTGCCGTGGTGGAGCTGATCGCGCTGGAAGATGCGCAGATCAAGTATGCCACGGTGCAGAACTGGTATCCGGGCGACAAGGAGGGCCGTGGCGGCATCTACAACTTCGTCACCAAGCGCGGCGAGTGCCGCGGCGCCAATTCGCATATCTCGTGGACACAGGTGGAAACCGGCTCGGCCATCACCTGGAAGTATCCGAGCGTGGTGCTGCTGGGCGACAACTCGGTGGGCGAGTTTTATTCCGTCGCCCTCACCAACCATTACCAGCAGGCCGATACTGGCACCAAGATGACCCACGTCGGCCGCAATACCAGGAGCACCGTGCTGTCCAAGGGTATCAGCGCCGGGCATGGGCAGAATACCTATCGCGGCCTGATCAAGGTGCTGCCCCGCGCCGAGAACGCGCGCAACTACACCCAGTGCGATTCGCTGTTGCTGGGCGACCAGTGCGGGGCGCACACCATGCCTTACATCGAGGTGAAAAATTCCAGCGCTAAAGTGGAGCATGAAGCTTCCACCTCGCGCATCGGTGAAGACCAGCTGTTCTACTGCACGCAACGCGGCATCGCGCCGGAGGATGCGGTGTCGATGATCGTCAGCGGCTTCTGCAAGGCAGTGTTCCAGAACCTGCCGATGGAGTTTGCCGTGGAAGCGCAGAAGCTGCTGGGCGTGAGCCTGGAAGGCAGCACCGGTTGACACGCGAAGGAGGTGAGCATGCTCAGCGTAAAAAATTTACATGCGGCCATCAACGACAAGGAGATCCTGCGCGGCATCGACCTTGAAGTGCGTGCCGGCGAGGTGCACGCCATCATGGGGCCAAACGGCTCGGGCAAGAGCACCCTGGCGCAGTTGCTGGCCGGGCGCGAAGGCTATCAGGTGACGGCAGGCACGGTGCGTTATCTGGAGCAGGACCTGCTGGCCATGGCGCCGGAAGCAAGGGCGCGCGCTGGTGTGTTCCTGGCATTTCAGTACCCGGTGGAAATTCCCGGCGTAAGCAACGCGCTGTTCCTCAAGACGGCGCTCAACAGCATCCGCAAACAGCGTGGGCTGCCCGAGCTCGATGCCATGGATTTCCTGCAGCTGCTGCGCGACAAGATGAAGCTGCTGGGCATGGACGAGACGCTGTTGCCGCGCGCGGTCAACGAAGGCTTCTCCGGCGGCGAGAAGAAGCGCAACGAAGTCCTGCAGATGGCCGTGCTGGAGCCGAAACTGGCGATACTGGATGAGACCGATTCCGGGCTGGATATCGACGCGCTCAAGCTGGTGGCCGACGGCGTCAACGGCATGCGTGCAGCGGATCGCGCCATCGTGCTGGTTACCCATTACCAGCGCCTGCTGAATTTTATCGTGCCGGATGTGGTGCACGTGCTGTCACAAGGGCGCATTGTCAAATCCGGCGGCGCAGAGCTGGCACTGGAACTGGAACAGCGCGGCTACGGCTGGGTCGAAGCCGAAAATGCAACGCGCAAAGCGGCTTAGCGAGGCTGACATGAACGTTCAAATCGAATCCTGGGACAACATGGCGCTGGCACGCGTGCCGCAGTGTCTGGCCGGTCGTGCTGTGCCCTGGCTAAGCCGGGCACGCCAGCTGGCTTTTGAGCGTTTTGCGGCGCATGGACTGCCCACACGGCGCGAAGAGGAGTGGAAATATACCGATGTGGGCGCAATCGGCAAACGCGCTTCACTGGCACCGGACAATATTCCACCCGATCCCTCGTTTGAAGCCCGACTGTTTGCCTGGACATTGGCGCAGGAAAACGTCCATCTGATGGTGTTCGTGAACGGGCATTATTCCAGCGAACTGTCTGCGCCAGGAGAGCTGCCGCCAGGCGCGCGCCTGGACAGTCTGGCAGACCTGCTGGACGGGACTGCCGACCTGCCGGAGACGCTGTTTGATGAGCAGCATGAGCATACCATCTTCGCTGCGCTGAACAACGCACTGGCTACCGATGGTGCGGTACTGAACCTGGCTGCGGGGGCGGTGCTGGAAAAACCGCTGTATCTGCTGTTTGTCGCGAGCGGCCACGGCTCTGCCATTTATCCGCGCAATATCCTCATCGCCGGCGAGGGCGCGCGCGCCACAGTGATTGAACATTATTTCGGCATGCTGGATGCACACAATTTCACCAATGCGCTGACGCAGATCAGCCTCGCTGCCCATGCCGATCTGCAGCATTGCAAGTTGCTGCAGGAAGGCAAGGATGCGTTCCATGTTGCCGGCATCCATGCAGAACAGGCGGCTGGCAGCCGCTTCGTCTCGCATTCGTTTGCACTGGGCGGACGCCTGGCCCGCAATGACATCGGCGCGCGCCTGGGCGGGCCGGATAGCCAGTGCAGCCTCGACGGCCTCTACCTGCTGGAGGGCAAGCAACACGTGGATCATCACACCCGCATCGATCATCTCGCCCCGTCCGGCACCAGCCGCGAATATTACCGCGGCATTCTGGATGGAGAGTCACACGGCGTGTTCAGCGGCAAGGTGGTGGTGCATCCCCACGCGGTCAAAACGGACGCGCACCAGAGCAACCGCAACCTGCTGCTGTCGCAAAAAGCCGAAGTGGATACCAAGCCGCAACTGGAGATTTTCGCCGATGACGTGAAGTGCACGCACGGTGCGACAGTAGGCAAACTCGACGATGACAGCCTGTTCTACCTGTGCTCGCGCGGGATCGATGCGGCATTGGCGCGCTCGCTGCTGATCTACGGTTTTGCCAACGACATCATCGGGCGCGTCGAAGTGGCGTCCATGCGTGAGCGCATCGAACATCTGGTGCTGGACCGCTTGCCGCAAGGCGAACAGATCAAGGAGCTGTTATGAAGCTGGCTGAGTTATATACCCATCCCGGCGACGTGCAGGCGCAATTCTGGCGCACGGATTTCCCCATCCTGAAAACCAGAGTCCACGGCAAGCCGCTGGTGTATCTGGATAACGCGGCCACCACACAGAAGCCGCTGGCGGTGATCGAGGCCGAGAGCAAGTATTACTGCAACTACAATGCCAACGTGCATCGCGGTGTGCACTCCCTCAGCCAGCTTGCCACCGAGGCCTACGAGGGGGCGCGGGTCAAGGTGCAGCAGCTGCTTAACGCCGCCAGCCCCAGTGAAATTATTTTCGTGCGCGGCACCACCGAGGCGATCAACCTGGTCGCGCAAAGCTATGGCCGCGGCCGCCTGCAGGCCGGTGACGAGATCATCCTGAGCCAGATGGAGCACCACTCCAATATCGTTCCCTGGCAGATGCTGTGCCAGCAAACGGGCGCCAGACTGCGCATTATCCCGGTCGACGATAGCGGCGAGCTGCAGCTGGAGGTGTTCGCGAAATTGCTGAATGAGCACACCCGCTTGGTGGCGGTCACCCATGTCTCCAACGCGCTCGGCACAATTAACCCGGTGCAGGCCATCATCGCCCTTGCGCATGCCCACAAGGTGCCGGTACTGCTCGACGGTGCACAGGCTGTCGCGCACTTGCCGGTGGACGTGCAGCAACTGGATTGCGATTTCTATGCGTTCTCCGCGCACAAACTGTACGGGCCTACCGGGGTGGGTGTGCTCTACGGCAAGGAGGCATTACTCGATGCAATGCCGCCATACCAGGGCGGCGGCGACATGATCAGCTCCGTTACCTTTGAGAAGACGATCTACAACCACCTGCCTCACAAATTTGAAGCCGGCACGCCGCATGTCTCCGGCGCCATCGGACTGGGCGCGGCGATCGAGTACCTGAATGCCGTTGGCATCGCCCCTATCGCCGCGCACGAACACCGGGTGCTCGCGTATGGCACGGAACGGCTGCAGTCGGTTCCAGGTTTGCGCTTGATTGGCACGG
>JBGPPE010000199.1:0-4066 GCA_041488395.1 Gallionellaceae bacterium | reverse complement strand
CGCAACCGGCGAAGAACAAGACCGGCAAGAAAGTTGCCGTGGTCGGTTCCGGCCCTGCAGGACTGGCTGCCGCTCAGCAACTGGCGCGCGTCGGACACAGCGTCACCGTGTTCGAGAAAAACAGCCGCATCGGCGGTCTGTTGCGTTATGGCATTCCCGACTTCAAGCTGGACAAGCGCCTGATCGACTGGCGCATGGCGCAGATGCAGGCCGAAGGCGTGGAGTTCAAGACCGGCGTGCTGATCGGCAAAGACAAGCTGGACCAGCACATCGCCAGCGATGCCAGGAAGATCATCAGCCCGGAAGAGCTGCAGAAGAAATTCGATGCCGTCATCCTCGCCGGCGGCGCAGAAACACCGCGTGACCTGCCGGTGCCAGGTCGTGAATTATCCGGCGTACACTACGCACTGGAATTCCTGATCCCGCAGAACCGCGAAGTGGCAGGCGACGGCAAGAACCCGATCTCGGCCCGCGGCAAGCATGTGGTGGTGATCGGCGGCGGCGATACCGGCTCCGACTGTGTGGGCACCTCCAATCGCCACGGTGCAGCGTCGATTACCCAGTTTGAAGTGATGCCGCGCGCACCCGAGAAGGAAGACAAAATGCTGAGCTGGCCTAACTGGCCGCTGAAGCTGCGCAGCTCGAGTTCGCACGAAGAAGGCTGCTCGCGCGACTGGGCGGTTGCCACCAAGGAACTGATCGGCAAGAACGGCAAGGTCACCGCCTTGCGCGCAGTTCGCGTCGAGCTCAAAGATGGCAAGATGCAGGAAGTTCCCGGCAGCGAATTTGAAATCAAGGCTGACCTGGTGTTCCTGGCGATGGGCTTTGTCAGCCCGGAGCAGAAAGTGGTGGATGCCTTCGGTGTTGCCAAGGATGCTCGCGGCAATGCCAAGGCTACGACTGACGGTGCCGGTTGCTACCAGACCAGCGTAGCCAAGGTATTTGCGGCGGGCGACATGCGCCGCGGCCAGTCACTGGTGGTGTGGGCGATACGCGAAGGCCGTCAGTGCGCGCGCGAGGTGGATGCCTTCCTGATGGGTAGCTCCGTTTTGCCACGCTAATGAATTAAAACCTCACCACAGAGACACAGAGACACAGAGAAAGGCAAAATCCAAATCCGGTTTGTGCGCGCGTGAAGTAACTGATTGACTGACGCTAAGCGCTTGTATTCGAATTTGAAGGAAGTTGTTTTTCTCTGTGTCTCTGTGTCTCTGTGGTGAATTATTTGGACTCACCATGAACTTTAAAGTCAAGAACGATACCTTCCTGCGCGCCCTGCTGCGCCAGCCTACGGAATACACGCCACTGTGGATGATGCGCCAGGCCGGGCGCTACCTGCCGGAATACTGCGCCACGCGCAAGAAGGCTGGCAGCTTTATGGATCTGTGCAAGAACCCGGATCTGGCCACCGAAGTAACCCTGCAACCACTCGACCGTTTCCCGCTGGATGCGGCCATCCTGTTCTCCGACATTCTCACCGTGCCCGACGCGATGGGCCTCGGTCTGTATTTCACCGAGGGCGAAGGCCCCAAGTTCAAGAATCCGCTGCATGACGAGGCTGCTATCAAGGCCTTGCGCATGCCTGACATCGACAAGGATCTGCGCTATGTAACCGATGCCGTGGCGCAGATCCGCAAGTCGCTGGATGGCCGCGTACCACTGATCGGCTTCTCCGGCAGCCCGTGGACACTGGCCTGTTATATGGTTGAGGGCGCCAGCAGCTCGGACTACGCGCGCGTGAAGACGCTGATGTACAAAGAGCCCAAGCTGATGCACCACATTCTGGATGTGACTGCGCAGGCGGTCACGCAGTACCTCAATGCGCAGATTGAAGCCGGTGCGCAGGCCGTGATGATTTTCGACTCCTGGGGTGGTGCGCTGTCACATGCCGCCTATCACCAGTTCTCGCTGGCCTATATGGAGCGCATCATATCCGGCCTCAAGCGCGAGCACGATGGCGTCAAGGTGCCGGTCATCGTCTTTACCAAGGGCGGCGGCCTGTGGATCGACAGTATCGCCAACATCGGCTGCGACGCGGTTGGGCTGGACTGGACCATGGACATCGGCGTGGCACGCCAGCGCGTGGGGCAGAAGGTTGCCCTGCAGGGCAACCTCGACCCGGCGGTCCTGTTTGCTACCCCGGAAGTCATCAACGACGAAGTGGAGAAAATCCTCGCCAGCTACGGTTTCGGCAGCGGCCATGTATTCAACCTGGGCCATGGCATCTCGCAATTTACCGACCCGAACAACGCGGCAGCGCTGGTGGCGGCGGTGCACGAGCTCAGCCGGAAATATCACTAATAACGCTTGACAAGCCCGGTATTACTCACAAGCCGGGGAATATGACAGAGGCCGCAGGATGATTCCCTGTGGCCTCAATTGTTTTAATTGCAACATATTGAATTTAAAAGAACTATATGCCTGCCAGAAAAACAGGCGGAAAGAAAAAACTGTATATATCATTAATAGTTAGCGCAGTTATTTTAGAGTTACGCACATAGTTATCCACAGCTTGTGTGGGTAACTAAAAAACTCAATTCAGTCAAAGCGCTTGCCGGAAAAAAGCAGGAATTACCGGAGTAAAAATTACTAACATGAACTTCATTCGCGTTGCACTCGACGTGCCGCTATCGACACTGTTTGACTATTTCCTGCCGGAAAATATGAGCGCCAGTGTCGGCCAACGCGTGGTTGTTCCGTTCGGGCGCAAGCAGGTGGTGGCCGTGGTGATGGAATGCACGAGCGCGACGGATGTGCCGGCCGAGCGCATCAAGGCGGCAGTGCAAGTGCTGGAGGATGTGGCGCCGCTGCCGGCCGAGATGCTCAGGCTGCTGCGCTTCTGCAGCGACTACTACCACTTCCCGCTCGGCATGACCGTGCTGTCCGCCCTGCCCGTGCGTCTGCGCAGTGGCGAGCCTGTCGCGCTGAAGCGTGTACCAACTTTTGCGCTGAGTGCCAGCGGCCGCACGCTTGATCTGGAGACATTGCTCAAACGCAAGGTGGTGCAGCGCCGTCTGCTGGATGCCTTGCAGCAGGGTCCGCTGAGTGGCAGCCAGCTGCGCGCCCTGGCGCCCACTGCCGCCACAGCCCTCAAGCAGCTGCAGGAAGCCGGCTGGGTGGAAGAAGGTGCGGAAGTGCTCGTTGCGCAGAAGCACAGCTTCAATGAGGCACACACCCTGACGGCCGAGCAGCAGCAAGCGGTAGATGCCATCACCCGGGCGCAGGGCTACGCCTGCTTCCTGCTGCACGGCATTACCGGCAGCGGCAAGACCGAAATCTACGTGCACCTGATGCACCAGGTGCTGCAAAGTGGCGGCCAGGTGCTGCTGCTGGTGCCCGAGATCAACCTTACCCCGCAGCTGGAACATTACTTCCGCAGCCGCTTCATGGATGCAGAGCTGGTCAGCCTGCACAGCGGCCTGGGCGAGGGTGAGCGCACACAAAACTGGCTGCGTGCGCAATCAGGGCAGGCGCAAATCATTCTCGGCACGCGTTTGTCGGTATTCACCCCGCTGCCCAAACTGGCGCTGATTATTGTCGACGAAGAACATGACGCCTCGTTCAAGCAGCAGGATGGCCTGCGCTATTCGGCGCGCGACGTGGCGATCTTCCGCGCAAATCAAAGATCGGTGCCCATCGTGCTGGGCTCGGCCACCCCCTCGCTGGAAAGCTATTACAACGCGCAGAGCGGGCGCTACACAATGCTGCGCCTGAGCCAGCGCGCCAACGCGCAGGCGCAGCTGCCCAAAGTGCGCTGCCTCGACATCAGCAATGCCATGCTGCCCGACGGCATCAGCCCGGCCATGCTCAGCGCGCTGGGTGAGCGCTTGCTGCGCAAGGAACAAAGCCTGATCTTCATCAACCGCCGCGGCCACGCCCCGGTGCTGATGTGCACCGCCTGCGGCTGGCTCTCCGGCTGCCCGCATTGCGCCGGCAAACTGGTGCTGCACCTGAAAGAACGCCGCCTGCGCTGCCACCACTGCGGCTACCAGGTGCGCGTGCCCCCGGCCTGCCCTTCCTGCGGTAATGCCGACCTGCAGCCGGTGGGCATCGGCACCCAGCGCGT
>JBGPPE010000198.1:0-4161 GCA_041488395.1 Gallionellaceae bacterium | reverse complement strand
GCCGCGGGCAAGCTGCCCGACTCCCTGCGCCTGGCAACGGTGGGGCCGGGCAGTGCCAGGGTATTGCAGGAACTGGGCGTCACTGCGGTGCTGGCGCCACAACAGCGCTTCGACAGCGAAGCCCTGCTGGAATTGCCCGGGTTGCAGCAGGTCAAAGGCTGGCGCGTGGCCATCTTTCGCGGTGAAAACGGGCGCGAATTGCTGGGCGACACTTTGCAGGCGCGCGGTGCAGCGGTGGAATATGTGGCCTGCTACCAGCGCAGCAAGCCGCAACAGGATATTGCGGCACTGCTGGCAACCACGCCGGATGCGATTACCGCCAGCAGCAGTGAGGCGCTGGGTTATCTGGGCGACATGCTGGGTGCGGCGGGACGGGAAAAATTTTTGTTGCTGCCGCTGTTTGTGCCGCACGCACGCATCGCGGAATCGGCAAAAAAGCTGGGCTGGAATAAAGTCATCGCCACCGCGGGAGCAGATGACGGCCTCTTGTCGGGGCTGGTAACATGGGCATCAGAGCGGCGTTAACCGGGGTTTATACACTATGAGTGAACAGTCACAATCTCCTCAAGCCAACAGCAGTGAAGGCGTAAAAAACACTGCGCTGCAGCACCACCCGTTGGTGCATGCGATTGCACGCATGAATCTGACCCAGCTGACCCTGGGCGTGCTGGTGGTGGTCTTTCTGTGGCAATGGTTTGACGCGCAGCACCAGCTTAACCAGATGCAGCAGACCCTGGCGCAGCGTCTGGCCGAGATAGACGGTGCCAACAAGGCCAACCAGACGCTGGTCATGCAGAATCAGGAAGTCGTGCGCGAACTGGGTGGCAAGCTCAGCCTGCTGGAAAGCAAATACGCGGAAACGCAGAACCAGCGCGCGGCTCTGGAGAGCCTGTACCAGGATTTATCCAGCAGCCGCGACCAGATGGTGCTGGCCGAGGTCGAGCAATTGCTGCTGATTGCCGGCCAGCAGCTGCAGTTGTCAGCCAACGTGAAAGCTGCGCTGATTGCCATGCAGCAGGCAGACAACCGTTTGCAACGAGCAGACCGGGCGGCACTGGGCGGTTTGCGCGCTGCCATCAATCGCGACATGGACAAGCTGCGCGTGCTGCCCAATGTTGATACGAACGGCATCAATGCACGCCTGGATGGCCTGGTTGCGGTGGTGGCCACCCTGCCGCTGGTACAGGACACGCATCCGATTGAAGATGCCAAGACCTCCGCGGTGGTACCAGCCGAGGGCAGCTGGCAGCGCTTGCTGCATGAAATTTGGCAGGATGCCAAACATCTGGTGCGCATCGAAAACACGCAGAAGAGCGAGTTGCCGCTGCTGTCACCTTCACAAACCTTCTTTCTGCGCGAAAACGTGAAACTGCGTTTGCTGTCCGCCCGCCTGGCACTGCTGTCGCGCGACGAAGCCAGTTTCAAGCGCGACATCAAAACCGCACAGGAGTGGATCAGGCTTTACTTTGACGTGAAATCTGCGGAGGGTGCACAGCTGCTGAGTACGCTGCAAAAACTCAATGCATCCAGCATCAGCATCGATTTGCCGGATATCAGCGGCAGCCTGGAGGCGGTGCGTCATTACCGCGTGGCACACGAGAAAGGTGCACGATGAAATTCCTGGTCTGGCTGTTGGCGCTGTTTGCAGCTGCTGTTGCGCTGACCATGGCTGCGCATAATCCGGGCTATGTGCTGATTGTTTATCCGCCTTACCGCATGGAGATGTCGCTTACCCTGTTTGCCGTGGGCGCGCTGCTGCTGTTTGCTGCGGCTTATCTGGCTGTGCGCCTGGTTGCCGCCCTGCTGCGCTTGCCCAGCTATGTGCGCTCATTCCGTGAAGAGCGTGCGCAGAGCCAAGGGCGCGCCGCCATGATGGAGGCACTCACCGCGTTTTTTGAAGGCCGTTACGCAACGGCAGAAAAGGCGGCGGTGCGGGCGATGGAAATGGGCGATAACTCGGCACTCAATCACATTATTGCCGCACGTTCCGCGCATGAGCTGCGTGAGTTCAGCAAGCGTGATGCCTATCTCAGCAGCGCGGAAGGAAAATCGGTGGGCGAGGACACCATGCGCCTGATGGCAAAAACAGAATTCATGCTTGACCAGAAGCAACCGCAATCGGCACTTAATTCACTGAAGGAGTTGAATGAAGGCAGTCACCACAAACATGTAGGCGCACTGCAGCTGGAGCTCAAGGCGCAACAGCTGGCGCGCAACTGGGATGCGGTACTGCATGTGCTGGCGCAGCTGGAAAAGCGTTCGGCCATCGATGCTGTCATCGCCGCGACACTGCGCCAGCAGGCGTGGCTGGAAAAACTGGCGGCACAAAGCAATGACCTGGCTGCGCTGCAGCTGGTGTGGAAAAGCATGCCGGACGAGTTCAGGCGCCGCACCAAAATTGCCGCAGTTGCGGGACGCGCCTTCATTAAGTTGCAGGACTGCAAAAATGCACGACAGGTACTCACCGACAGCCTGAATACGCAGTGGGACAGTGAGCTGGTTACCTTGTACGGGGATTGCCAGGGCATCAATCTGGTGGGGCAGATTGAGCAGGCGGAAAAGTGGCTGACACAGCACACGGATGATGCCGGCTTGCTGCTGGCCCTGGGTAAATTATGTTTGCACCAGGGGCTGTGGGGCAAGGCGCAGAGTTACCTGGATGCCAGCAATGGCCTGCTACCCAGTCGCGCGGCCTATACTGCGCTGGGCCAGCTGGCCGAAAAGCTGGATCAGCATGAAGTTGCCGTCAGATACTTTCAGAAGGCGATGGAGCTGGGGCAGTGCGACTGAGCGGATAGCACGTTTGATCCTGGAAATGAAAGAAGGGCAGTGCACACGCACTGCCCTTCTCTTTTGGGGACATTAAACTGCCGGACGGTTTTAATCTTTGGGCATGAAAGTAAACGCGTCAGAGAAAAATTCCTCGTTGGGCAGTTTGCGCATCGTGGTGTAGTCGCGATGCGCTGCTTCAACCACCACCGGCGCGCCGCAGGCATAAACCTGGTAACCGGACAGATCGGCGTAGTCTTCCAGCACGGCCTGGTGCACGAAGCCCGTGCGGCCCTTCCAGTTATCTGTCGGCAATGCGTCGGAAAGCACGGGCGTAAATTTTACGCCGCGTTTTTCCCACTCCCTGGCCTTGTCCAGCATGTACAGATCGGCCAGCGTGCGCGCACCCCAGTAGAAATGCATCGGGCGCTGGAAGCCGATTTGCAGGGCGTGCTCGATGATGCCCTTGATCGGCGCGAAGCCGGTGCCGCTGGCGACGAAGATGATGGGCTTGTCCGAATCCTCGCGCAGGAAGAAGGTACCCAGCGGGCCCTTGATGCGCAGGATGTCGCGCTCTTTCATCTCGTTGAAGACATGGTGGGTAAAGCTGCCGCCGGTGATGTTGCGGATGTGCAGCTCGAGGAATTCGTCGTCGTGCGGTGCATTGGCAAGCGAGAAGCTGCGCGCCTTGCCTTCCTTCTGCAGGATGTCGATGTACTGGCCGGAGAGAAACTGCAGGCGTTCGTTGGCCGGCAGCTTGAGGTAGAGCACCATCACATCCTCGGCCAGTTTCTCCATCTTGTGCACGCGCGTGGGCAGAGTGCGCACCGGAATGTCATTCAGCGTCTTGACTTCGCGGCACTCGATCACGAGGTCGGATTTGGGCTTGGCACAGCAGAACAATGCCATGCCCACGCTGATCTCTGCCTCGCTCAAGGTGCTGGCCTGATACTTGCCGTGATCGACTTCGCCTTGCAGTACCTTGCCCTTGCATGCGCCACACACGCCATCGCGGCAGCTGTAGGGCAGCGTGTAGCCGTGGCGCAATCCGGCTTCGAGTATGGTTTCGTCGGCTTCCACAGGAAAGCTGTGGCCGCTTGGTTGGATAGTGGTAGTAAATGCCATGATCAATATGCTGCGTACGCGAAAACGTTAATTTTAACGCATAATCGCAGAATGAAACGTATTCTCATTGTGGGGTGTGGGGACATCGCGCTGCGCGTGGCGCCGCTGCTGGGCCCGCGCAACCGGCTATTCGGGCTGGTACGTAATCCGCAAAAATTTGAAGCCTTGCGCGCAGTCGGCATAACGCCCATGTGGGGCGACCTGGACGAAGCGCGCAGCCTGCACCATCTGCGTGGTCTTGCCCACACCGTGCTGCACTTCGCACCG
>JBGPPE010000197.1:0-4168 GCA_041488395.1 Gallionellaceae bacterium | reverse complement strand
GGCATGATCCATCCCAACATGGCGACCATGCTGGGCTACATCGCCACCGACGCGGCCGTTACGCAACCCATGCTGCAGCAGATGGTCAGCCAGGCCAGCGATGCCTCCTTCAACTGCATCACCGTGGATGGCGATACCTCCACCAACGACGCGCTGATGCTGATCGCCACCGGCAAGAGCACTGCACCGGCAATCACCCAGGCCGACAGCGCTGCCTACAAACAGCTGCAGGCAGCGGTGACCGAGGTCGCCACCGTGCTGGCGCAGGCCATCGTGCGCGATGGCGAAGGCGCCACCAAATTCATGACGATCAAGGTTGAAGGCGGCAAGAGCGCAGCCGAGTGCAAACAGATCGCCTACGCCGTGGCACGCTCGCCCCTGGTCAAAACCGCCTTCTTCGCCTCCGACCCTAACCTCGGCCGCATCCTCGCGGCGATAGGCTATGCCGGTGTGGGCGATCTCGATGTGCAGCGCATCCAGATGTATCTGGATGATGTGCTGGTTGCCGAGCAGGGCGGGCGTGCCGCGAGCTACCGCGAGGAAGACGGCCAGCGCGTGATGCAGCAGAGCGACATCACCATCCGCGTGGTGCTGGGGCGCGGTGCCGCGGCTGCCACCGTGTGGACCTGCGACTTCTCCTACGACTACGTCAAGATCAACGCGAGCTACAGAAGCTAAACCTCTTGTCCGCAGATTACGCAGATGGATGCAGATTAAGTGCATGTACCGTAATGTAGTTGTTCGTTCGATCAGATCACTGATTGTTTTTTGGGTTTTAATCTGCGCAAATCTGTGAAATCTGCGGACAAATGTTTTACGTAATGGACAAACTCGATCGTTTTCTCGCACGCGCCGAAGGCCTGCTCTCCCGCCTGGAAAATATCCTGCCCGGTGCGCAGCCGCAGGCACCCGACTGGCAGGCTGCCGCCGCCTTCCGTTGGGATCACCAGCAGCGCAGCCTGCACCCGGTGGCAAATTTCCAGCGCATCGCGCTCGCCGACCTGCTCGGCATCGATGACCAGAAACAGCGCGTGCAGCAGAACACCCTGCAGTTCGTGCGCGGCGGCACTGCCAACAATGTGCTGCTTTCCGGCGCGCGCGGCACCGGCAAGTCGTCGCTGGTCAAAGCATTGCTGAACGAATACGCCGCGCATGGCCTGCGCGTGATCCAGATCGACAAGCAGGGCCTGATCGACCTGTCGCACATCGTCGGGCTGGTGCAGGGGCGCAGCGAGCGCTTCATCCTGTATTGCGACGACCTCTCCTTCAATGCCGACGAGCCCGGCTACCAATCGCTCAAGGCCGCGCTGGATGGCGACCTGGTCGCCTTCAGCGATAACCTGCTGATCTACGCCACCTCCAACCGCCGCCACCTGATGCCGGACTACATGCAGGACAACCTCGCCACCCAATATGTCGGCGATGAAGTGCATCCGGCGGAAAGCGTGGAGGAGAAGGTGTCGCTGTCCGAGCGCTTCGGCTTGTGGATTTCGTTTTATCCGTTTACGCAGGATGAGTATCTGGCGGTGGCGGGGCACTGGCTGGCTCGGCACGGGTGGAAGCAGGGGCTTACTGATGAGTTGAGGACGGCGGCACTGCAGTGGTCGTTGATGAGAGGGTCAAGGAGCGGCAGGGTGGCGGGGCAGTTTGCGAGAGATTGGTGCGGGCGGATTTGAGAGTGTGGGTTGGGTTTGCGGTTGTCCGCGTAACCCAACAGTCAAAAGCAACACCGTCGGGGGTGAAACCAACCAGCTGCCGGGCTGCCCCCGGCGACGTTGATTTTTGCTGTGTTACCACGGCTACACTCCTAAGTTAAAAATATAAAACGAGGCCTCATTGAGCAACTCAGTCGAAAAACCAAAAATCGTAGAAGTCGCCGCCGCCGTCCTGCAAAAAACAGATGGCACCTTCCTGTTAGCCCAGCGTCCCGCCGACAAAATCTGGGCCGGCCATTGGGAATTTCCTGGCGGCAAAGTAGAGCCAGGTGAATCAGCTCGCGATGCTTTGGTACGCGAGCTACATGAGGAGTTAGGCATAGCCGTCGAAACCGCCTACCCCTGGCTCACCCGCGTATTCACCTATCCGCATGCCACCGTGCGCCTGAATTTCTTTCGCATAACCGCCTGGCAGGGCGAACCTCATCCGCACGAGGGACAGCAGTTTTCCTGGCAGCTGGCGCATGAAGTTTCGGTAAAACCACTACTCCCTGCCAATGCGCCGATCATTCGCGCGCTGGAACTGCCCCCGCTATATGCCATCAGCAACGTGAAAGAACTGGGCGAAGCGGAGTTTTTACTGCGGCTGGAAGCCTCCCTGAACAAGGGCTTGCGGATGGTGCAGCTGCGCGAGAAAAACCTGGCTCGCGCTGAGTTGCGCGCACTGGCGTTGAAGATGCTGCCCTTGATGAAGCGACATGGTGCGCGCCTGCTGATCAATGCAGAGATCGAACTGGCGCGCGAGCTGGGGGCGGACGGCGTGCATCTGAACGCTGCGCAACTGGCCTCCTTGCCGCAACGCCCCGAGCTGCCGTGGTGCGCAGCTTCCTGCCACAACGCTGAGGAGCTGCGCCGGGCTCAAGAGCTGGGCTGCGACTTCGCCGTGCTGAGCCCGGTGCTGCCGACGCTTTCGCATCCGGGTGAGCCTACGCTGGGCTGGGAAAAATTTGCGGAAATCGTGAGGAGTAGTGCGGTGCCGGTGTACGCGCTGGGCGGCATGACGTCAGCATCCATGCAACAGGCATGGCAACATGGCGCTCACGGCATTGCCCTGTTGCGTCAGGCCTGGTAGCCGCCGTCATCCGGCGTCTTGGAGGGATCTTCGTCCACCGGCACGCGGTAATTTTCCGAGGCCCACTGTCCCAGATCGATCAGCTTGCAGCGTTCGCTGCAGAAGGGGCGATACGGGCTGATCTTGCTGTCCCAGATGACTTCGGCATGACACTGGGGGCAGGTCACGATGGCAGGTTTCTTTGTGGTCATACGTGTCAGCAGAAGGTGAGGTCAAACTCGACATCCTGGTCGTACAGGGTAGTTTTGGCGGCAAAATCAGCGCTGATAAAACGGATGTTGAGCGCATATTTGTTGGCGCTGATTTCAGGGATGCAGGGCATGGACTTGTTCAGGCTGATGCGCAGCATCTGGGCGACACGGCCTCCCTGCATCTGCTGAAAGTTGCCATGGATAGCGGTGAAATGGTGCAGCTTGCCATTCTCGCGCAACAGCTTGAGCAGTATCTTCAGGGCGGCATAGATCGCCAGCATGGGGGCCAGCCAGGCATTAAGCTGGTTGCGGCGCTGTAGGGGGTCCAGGTGTTGCCAGTAATGGTAGGAAGGCAGATCGAATTCGCACATGCCGCCGGGAATGCAGGAGCGCTGTTTGATTCCCATCAGCCATTCGTTTTCACGCAAATGCTGGCCGATCTTGCCACTCATGCCGAACAACTGGGCGCTGATGGTTTCAATCTGGCCCAGCACGGATTCCAGCGCTTCTTCAGATATTTCGGGGTTGTTGTGCAACGCGGTAAGGATGCGTTTCTGGCGTTCCAGTTCCTGCAAGAGTTCGGATTTCAGATCGGAGCGACTGGTTACTTCAAGAATCTCAAACAGTACGCTGAGTGCAGCATGATGGCTGCAATGGTTGTCGTTTTCAATCAATGGAACAATTCTGGAGTATAAGTCCTCAAGTCGCAGCAGGGTGCGTACACGCTCATTGAGGGGAAACTCGTAACTAATCACGACGCCAGTAACAGTTTGTAATTGATTGATAGTCCGGCACAATATATCGAGTAAGGCATGTCGTCAATTGCTTCGTTCAGCCAGGTCCAGATATTGCTGATGCAAGTGTCCAACTTGTGCTTCCAGAGCATATATCTCCCCGTCATTTTGAATAATGTCATCAGCCAGGTGGGTCCGCTGGGCGCGGGAAAGCTGCTGCGACATAATCGCGCGCACCACGGTTTCGCTCAGTCCGCTACGGCTGATGGCACGTTTGACCTGCGCGTCTTCAGCGCAGTCGACCACGACGGTGCGATTCAGCCAGTGCCGGTAGTCTGCGGACTCGAATAGCAGGGGCACAACCAGCAATACATAAGGCGCCGGGATGGATGCCATTTGGGCACGCGTCTGGTCGAGGATGAGCGGGTGCAGGATACTCTCCAGCAGCTGCCTCGC
>JBGPPE010000196.1:0-4172 GCA_041488395.1 Gallionellaceae bacterium | reverse complement strand
TGGTTACCTTTCTTGTCTTGCCAAGACAACGTAGTTTCGGTGGAGACTAATCTTTAGGTTATGTCGTAGCCAAAGGTAACCCAAAGAAGGCGCTCCCGGTTTGCCGCCCTTCGAGTTCCCTCGATCAAGCGCAAGCAAGCGGGGCTGCGCAATTTGATTGCTCGACCGAAGGAACCCGCAGGGCGATACGGCAGGGTCGCCTTTTCTTTGGCTACTTTATTTTGGCGAAGCAAAAGAAAGTAGCTAGCTGTCGGGCTACCCCCGACGGTTTTGGTTTTAAACCAGGCCTGATCAAGGCGCCCCGCAGCGGGGCCAGCAGGTTGCGCCAGCGCTTTGTAGCAAACACTCCCTGCTGATGTAGCAATGCCGACAGTGATCTATGACGAAATTCTATCCAACTGATTAATCGTAATTTTTTTATTGGCACAGAGATTGCTGATACTCAGTCAGGAAAACAGATAACCGACAGAGGTCAATATGGAACAAGTATCGGCAAGCTCACCCTCCCCCACACTCAAGCTGCTGGGCGGCATCAAGATTGAGGTGACCGGACAGGGCGCGCCATCAGGCTGCAACACCAGCGGTGGCGAGGGCAAGGCCAGTTGCGGTTCGGCTGCGGGCGAGAACGAGATGCCGGCTGCAATCTGGGAGAAGGTGAAGAACCATCCCTGCTATTCCGAGGAGGCGCATCACCACTATGCGCGCATGCACGTTGCCGTGGCGCCTGCCTGCAATATCCAGTGCAACTACTGCAACCGCAAGTACGACTGCTCCAATGAATCGCGCCCCGGCGTGGTGTCGCAGAAGCTCACCCCGGATCAGGCGGTGAAGAAAGTGCTGGCGGTGGCTTCCGAGATTCCGCAGATGACGGTGCTGGGCATTGCCGGGCCGGGCGACGCGCTGGCCAACCCGAAGAAGACCTTCGACACTTTCCGCCAGCTGTATGAGACGGCACCGGACATCAAGCTGTGCCTTTCCACCAACGGCCTGGCGCTGCCGGACTATGTGGACGAGATCGCCAAGTACAACGTCGATCACGTGACCATCACCATCAATATGGTCGATCCAGACGTGGGCGAAAAGATCTACCCGTGGATTTATTACCAGCACAAGCGCATCACCGGCCGCGCAGCGGCGGAGATACTCACCCAGCGCCAGATGCTGGGGCTGGAGATGCTTACCGCGCGCGGCATCCTCACCAAGATCAATTCGGTGCTGATCCCCGGCATCAACGACCAGCACCTGATCGAGGTGAACCGCGCGGTGAAGGCGCGCGGCGCTTTCCTGCACAACATCATGCCGCTGATCTCGGAGCCTGAACACGGCACGGTGTACGGCCTCACCGGCCAGCGCGGCCCTTCGGCGCAGGAACTGAAAGATGTGCAGGATGCCTGCATGGGCGGCGCCAACCTGATGCGCCATTGCCGCCAGTGCCGCGCCGATGCGGTGGGCCTGCTGGGCGAAGACCGCAGCGACGAGTTCACCGTCGAGCAGGTTGAGCAGATGGAGGTGGTGTACGACCTCGACAAGCGCCGCGCCTACCAGGAGAAAGTGGAAGCCGAACGCCAGGCGCAGCAGGCAGCCAAGCAGGCGGCGGTGGCCGCCACCCAGGCGCAGGGCGGCATGGAGATGAAGCTGCTGGTGGCCGTGGCGACCGAAGGCCAAGGCAAGATCAACCAGCATTTCGGCCATGCCAGCGAGTTCCAGATTTACGAGATCGACGCCAGCAAGGGCAACATCACCACCGCCTTTATCGGCCATCGCCGCGTCGACCTGTATTGCCAGGGCGGCTACGGCGAGGATGAGCAGTTGCCTTCCATCGTGAATGCCATCAACGATTGCCACGCGGTGCTGGTGGCCAAGATCGGCGCCTGCCCGCGCGATGAACTGAAGGCGGCGGGCATCGAGCCGGTGGACCAGTTCGCGCACGAGTTCATCGAACACGGCCTGCTCGGCTGGTTCAACGACTACCGCGGCCGCATCGCCCGCGGCGAGATCGCACACCAGGCGCGCGGCGACGCCAGCATCCGTCAGGGCGCCTATCTCGCGGCTTAATCAATTTTTATCAAAGGAGAAATACCATGGCTTACAAAATCGTCTCTTCCTCATGCACCGCCTGCTCCGCCTGCGAGCCGGAATGTCCCAACGTGGCCATTGTGGAAAAAAATGGCACTTTCGTGATCAAGCCGGAGAAATGCACCGAGTGCATCGGCCACTACGATGATGCGCAATGCCTCGCTGCCTGCCCGGTGGAGAACACGGTGATCATCGACAAGAACTATCCACGTTACGTCGCCCCCTAGGAGGATCGCATGAACGTCATCATCACCCCCAAGGCAGAAGGTTTCATCAAGCGCATGATCCGTTTCAACGGTGGCGAGGCCGGCGCGGGTTTCCGCCTGGTGGTCACACCCGGCGGCTGTTCCGGCTTCAACTCCAGTTTCACCGTGGAGAAGGCGCCGCTGGACGGCGATGCGGTGCTGCTCAGCAACGGCGTGAAGGTTTTCCTGCCGGCCGAAAGCCGCATCCTGCTGGAAGGCGTGACGGTGGACTTTGCCGACACGCCGATGTCGAGCGGGCTGAGCTTTGTCAACCCGAACGCACAGGCCTGCGGCTGCAGCAGCTCCGGTTCGTCTGCGGGCAGCGCGCCGCAAACGGCCAGCATCAGCATCGCCAGCATCCAGCGCAAGCACTAGCACGGGCAGCGGGCCGAGATAACGTGATGAGCGATCCTGTCGAAAGCGTCGATTGGCAAGGCGAGCAGGTTGAATGCGGAGGTTGTGCGCATGCCGACCTGCTCGCCAGGGGGCAGTGCAAGCCGCGCCATGCCTGCGTGCACGACCGTTACGCCAAGCGCATCGACCGTTTCTTCGGCACTCATCCCGGCCTGGCGCTGGACTATATGACGCACCCCTATTTCGAGGTGCGTGCGGTGAGCACCAAGTATGTGGACGTGTTCCGGCTCTCGCGCATGCGCAGCGACCCGGACGAGACGGTGCGCAGCATGGTGGCGCTGCGCCTGCCGCAGGGGCAGCTGCACACCATGAGCCACGATCTCGATCGCGAGGTGCGCATCCGCGTGGCCTATCGATTGCCGCCGAATGAGCTGGGCAAGATGATGCACGACCCCGATTACTACGTGCGCACGGTGGTGGCCAAGCGCATCAGCAAGAACATGTTGAGCCTGCTGCTGCACGACCCCGACAGCAGCGTGCGCATGGCGGTGGCCGAGCGCCTCGACTTCGACCTGCTGCAGGCGCTGTGCGGTGACCAGGACGCGGCGGTGCGGCTGAAGGTGGTGCAGCGTCTGCCCCAGCAGCATTTGCACAGCATGCGCCGCGATACCGACTGGCGCGTGCGCTACGAGATCGCCCAGCGCATCGATGAACAGTACCTGCACGAACTGGCGCTGGACGAGGATGAAATGGTGCGCGAGGTGGCGCTGATGCGCTTGCTGGAAAAAAAAATGAATAACGAACCTGAACGGCGGAGGCTATATGGCCAAAATTAGCCGCGACAGCAACATCGTCGAGCTGGACGGGCCGCCGCTGTACGACTACGGCGCCAAGGTGGTGGCGCGCTTCAATATCCGCAACGACGGCACTTTCCGCGGCAAGGAGATCGGCGAGCTGCTGGTGCAGAAAGGCGATGTCGGCTATGTCGCCAGCATCGGCACCTTCCTGCAGCAGTACTACATCTATGGCGTGGATTTTTACCAGCGCGGCAATATGGTCGGCATGCGCTCGCGCGAGCTGACCGCCTTCGAACAGCAGACAGAAAGCGAGGATGAAGATGCTGGACATTAAAGAGCCGAAATTCCAGTGGGGACAGGCGGTGGTGGCTGTGGCTGATCTGGTCAACGACGGCAGCTACCCGGATGTGGAGACGGATGCGCTGCTGGTGGCCGGCGGCAGCAAGGGCGAGGTGGTGCAGACCGGCATGCACGAGGAATCGAATACGCCGGTGTATCTGGTCGAATTTCCGGGCGGCAAAGTAGTCGGCTGCCTGGAGCCGGAGATCGCGCCCGCATAGGAAAAATCATGCATGCGCATCCCAACCAGCTCGACCACAGGCGCATCGAACGCGCACTGGCGCAGCGCGAGCGCTACCGTTACGTCACACCGCAGGTCATTGCGGACGAGGAAGACCACGGCTACCGCATCGAGAGTCCG
>JBGPPE010000195.1:0-4239 GCA_041488395.1 Gallionellaceae bacterium | reverse complement strand
GCTGTTCGTGCTGGCTGACGGCTGGAATCTGCTGGTAGGCTCACTGGTGCAGAGTTTCTACACATAGCAGCATAAATCTACTGCGCGAACTGGCATTGGGGTCGCGCGGTGCTCGGCATCCTCGTGTACTGCCATGTACACTCCGGTGCCTGTGCTCCGGGCTTCCCCAATGCCTGCCCGCTCGCTACGATTTCTGCCGCTATGTATTTACTTGAGAACTAACGATCATGACACCTGAAAGCGTAATGACCATAGGGCGCGATGCGCTGGAACTGACCCTGCTGTTATCGGCGCCGCCGCTGCTCGCGGCCCTGATCATCGGCCTGCTGGTCAGCATTTTCCAGGCTGCCACCCAGATCAACGAGCAAACGCTCTCGTTTATTCCAAAACTCGCCGGCATGTTCATCGTGCTGCTGATTGCCGGACCGTGGATGGTAAACATGATGGTGGAGTACATCCAGACCCTGTTCAGCAACATCCCGTGGATGGTAGGCTAGGCAGAGTGCAATGATCAGTGTCACTAGCGTGCAGCTCTCCGCCTGGATCGCCGCATTCTTTTTCCCCTTTGCTCGCATCATGGCTCTCGTAGCCAGCGCACCCGTGCTGGGTAACCGCCAAGTTCCGGCACATATCAAAGTAGGGGTGTCCGTCCTGCTCACCCTCATCATTGCCCCCACCCTGGCAGTGCAACCCGATATTGAAGTGTCGTCTGCCATCGGCCTGTTTGTAATGATACAGCAAATACTGGTCGGCCTGGCGATGGGATTTGTAATGCGCCTGATTTTTACTGCCGTAGAAATGGCCGGCGACCTCGCTGGCATGCAAATGGGCCTGGGCTTCGCCAGTTTTTACGACCCGGTCAATGCCAGCAATAATCAGGTTGTAGCCCAATTTCTCGGCACACTGGCACTGCTTGCCTTTCTCAGCATGAATGGCCACCTGTACATGCTTTCCGCCCTGGCGGAAAGCTTTCATGTTTTCCCGATCAGCACCAGCGAACCCTCTGCTGCCGGCCTGCATGTCGTCGTGTCATGGGGAATGAACATTTTCACCTACGCGCTGCAATTAGCCCTGCCTGTCATTGCCGCACTGATGCTGACCAATCTGGCGCTGGGTATTCTGACGCGCAGCGCACCGCAACTTAACATTTTCTCCATCGGTTTCCCTATCACTCTGGCCGTAGGGTTTGTCATGCTAATGCTCACCGTACCCTATCTGGCGCCATTGCTGGAAAGCTTTGCCCAGGCAGGGCAAGAAACCATGCTGCGTGTAGCGCAACAACTGGCCAGGCCTTAACAGAAAAACAGGCAGGCAATAAAAAAGTCAGGATGGCTCCATCCTGACTCGTCGAGGTGCAATGAAAACCGCTTAAAGGTAATTGAACAGCGACAGATCGGACACCTGCTTGAATGACTTCTGTGCTGCTTGCAAGCCAAGCTGCTGCTGGTTGAGATCGCTGATACCCTTGTTGTAGTCTACATCCTGCAACTGCGATAGCGTCGCCTTGAAATTCAGCCCCAAATCGTCACCTGTCGATTGCAGGGAATCAATCTCACGCAAACGCGAACCCAATGAACTGCGCACGGCTGAAACATTATCCAGATGGCGGTCCAGCATGCTTATCGCCCTGTCCAGACCATCCGTCAGCTGGGCAGACGAAGTGCCCATTGCACCAATCAGATCGGAGATGGTTTTGAACATGCTCTCGTTCTGGGGCGGGCCGACAGTGAATGCATCGCCATTGGCCGGTGCGCCAGTAATAGTGAAACTGAGACCGCCAAAGCTGATGTTCTGCCCGCTGGAATAGGGATTGCCTGACGATAGCGTGGTACCCAATATCGTGTCATTTACACTATAGGTGGTTACCCCGGCGGCCACACTGAAGGTCAGCTGATAATTGTGGCCGGGGAATGCAGCGGGATTGGTCACCACCGCCTGGCTTACTATGCCGCTGCCGGTATTGCCGGCACCCACATTCAACGCAGTGCCCGCGGGAGAAGCTGCCGTAGCAGCCGCAGAAGTCACAAAAGTAGTGGCATTGGTGATAGATTGAACCGTTGTCCCAGCGGGGAAACCTGGTCCGCTTATCGGGGCACCCACGACAAAGGTGGAAGTATTGGCCGGGCTTGCCAGCGTGATGCTGGTATCGCCAACCGCAATAGCTGCACCAGTGTTTAGTGGCAGAGGTGCTGTCACCGGAATGGCAACAGGCGTACTGCTGCCATTCTTGATACGCATAAAGATGTCTGCACCAGAATCGCTGGCAGCCATTTGCCTTGAGCCGCTTACCTGCAGCATACGCTGGCCATCATCTGCGGTGTACTGAACCCCCGCCGCGCTTTTGGCGAAGGGTTGTGTGCGTCCCTGAAAACCCGAAAACAGGTAGTTGCCGGCCCCGTCTGTACTGTTTGCCAATGAGATCAACTCATCCAGGCGGCTGCTCAAGTCTGTTGCCAGTGACTGCTTGTCGGAACTGGAAAGTGTGCCAGCCCCCGCCTGAATAGCGGTTGTTCTCGCGTCCTGCAGCAAGCTGGTGACACTTTGCAAAACACTTTCTGCCATGGAGGTGGAATGTTTGGCGGCATCTCTGTTCGTGGCATATTGCGTATTGGTAGCATCCGACTGGGCAACTTCCAGCGCACGCGCCGACGCAACCGGATCATCTGCCGGCGTCAGCATGCGCCGGCCGGTAGCCAGTTGCTGCTGCGTGTGCAGCAATCTGGCCTGCTGCTGATTGAGCATGCTTACGTTAGCGTCATAAATTGCACTGGTGCTGATACGCATGGCAAACCTACTTTCCTAGACTGAGTATGGTGTCAAACATGGTGTTGGCAATCTGCAGCGCTTTGCCCGCTGCCTGATAGGCACGCTGGTAGCGCAACAGGTTGGCCGCCTCTTCATCCAGGTTGACGCCGGAAAAAGATTGCTGCGCCTGCACGGACTGGTCGACCATGGTGGTCTGCGCCTGGCTGGTCACTTCCAGCTCACGTGTCTTGTTACCTACATAGCTGACCAGCTGGCTGTATGCCCCCTGGTATGAAGTGGTACCGCCTGCCATCGTGTTCTGTATCTGCAAACCCGCCAGCAGCAAGGCATTGCTGCCGTCTGTCGTGGCATTGGTATTGGGGCCGACAGTGAACGTGTCATTAATTTCGGGTGTACCACTAATCTGCATGGTCCAGCCGTTGTAGGAAATATTTGCGCCAGGTGAATATGCAACGCCACTGGCAGGCAAGCCCACTCCCGTTCCCGTCACATCAAAGGTAGTGGCAGAGGTAAATTTAATCGTAACTGGCTGCTGCAAGTTGAGGTCAGTCAAGGGGTGCGCAGGATTGGGCGTAACCGGCATCAGCGGCGCCACCGAGCTGGGCTGATTGACCGTAGCCGCACTGATCTTGCCCGTGCCCAGATTAGCCAGAGCGGCGTTAGTGCGCACCGGTGCGGCAGCGGCAACCTTGGCCGGGTCGCTGAGCGCCGGCGCAATATCGCGCGCACCGTTGACGGTGGGACGAATCAGGAAGCTGTCGCCAGCCGCTGGTGCGGTGGACACATTGATCGTCAACCCGTCTACGGGTGCGGCCAGCAATGCCGCTGCTGTCCCGTTGAAGACAACAGCACTGTCTGAAAGGCGCGTCAGCGTGTAATTGGTGCCATCAAATTTCAGCGAATAATCGCTCCCGGTCAATGCTGTATAGTCTGCGGCAGAGGCCACCGTAGTACTCACCACACCGCCACCGGTATTGTTGGTATTGGCGCTCACCAGAGGAACGGGCTGCACAAAGAAATTATTACCCAGCGCCCCATTCAGGTCTTGCCCCAACTGGTGCTGCTGATTGAAAGTGCCAGCCACCGCCATCGCCACACGACCCAATGCATTCTGCGTGTTGGTCAGCGCCTCGTCGCGGAATGCCAGCAAGCCGCCCAGATTGCCGCCCTGCAAACTGCTTTGCTGAATCGGCGTGGTTGAGCCGCTGAAATATGTGTAGGCCACATCCAGCTTGGTCGGATCAGTCGCCGACATCTGTGTGGTCAGGTTGAACGCCTGAGCCCCCACTACCAGCGGCTGGCCATTACCGACAAAGACACTGAAACTGCCATCTTTCTGCTTGACCACACTCGCCTTGATTTCCTGATTCAGCTGCGTCACCAGCTGGTCGCGCTGATCCAGCAGGTCATTCGGCGGCTGTCCGTTAGCTGCCTGAGCGACCACGATATTCTGGTTAAGCGCTGAAATCTGCT
>JBGPPE010000194.1:0-4254 GCA_041488395.1 Gallionellaceae bacterium | reverse complement strand
GTGCTGGTGACACCGATGCTGACGGTCAGATGGATGTTTTCATGGTCGTTCAGGGGGATTTCCATGGCTTCGATGTGGCGGCGCAGACGCTCCATGATGTCGGTGGCTGACGCGTTATTTACCGCAACGATGCAGAATTCTTCTCCGCCCATGCGGGCGACGATGTCGGTGGTGCGAAACTCATTGGCCAGCATCCTGGCTACAGAGACGATGGCCACGTCACCGATGTCGTGGCCATAGGTGTCGTTGATGCGCTTGAAGAAGTCGATGTCCACCATCGCAATCGCCAGCTGGATATGGCCGCGTTTGGCGCTGCTGTAGAGGGTGTTGCCGGCCTCGAATAAATAGCGGCGGTTGTACAGTTTGGTCAGGTAGTCGCGGTTGGCCTGGTCCTGAATGGTGCGCAGGCTGTCCAGGTAATCCAGGCGGGCATTCACGCGGCTGGTGAACTCTTCCACCAGAAACGGCTTGCGCATGATGTCGTCGGCGCCGGCCTTGAAAAACTGTACGCCCACAAAGCCATCTTTGGAGCCGGTTACGCCGATAATGGCCAGCTTGGTACTGGGGAAATTGGAACGCAACTTCATGCACAGATTAATGCCGTCCATATCGGGCATGTCGTAATCTGCGATGACCACGGAAATGTCTCGCTGCTGATCGATGGCATGCAGGGCTGCTTCGCCGCTGTCGGCCTCGATGACCTGCAGCCGCTGGGTTAACAGTATGGCCTTGATGTAGGCGCGGAAGCTGGGGCTGTCATCCACGATCAGCACCTTGCAGTTCATGTTCCTCAGCGTGTGCAGCACGCCTTTCTGGACGATTGCTGTCGATCCGGGGTGCTGCTTGGTCACATAGTCGACGATGGGTTTGGCAGAGATGCGGTCATGCGTGGCGCTGTCGAGCGAGCCGGTCAGCACGATGGTGGCGATGCCGAAGCTCAGCACCATGTCTACCGCTTCCCCGTCGGGTGCATCGGGCAGGCTGAGGTCAACCACGGCAACCTGGTATTCATGGTGGTGTTCGGACAGAAACTGTTCGCACTCGGTCAGTGAGCGCGCGTAATCGACCGGCATGGCAACGGCTGCACTGATGGCTTGCTTGACAACCAGGCCAACGGTGGCACTGTCGTCAACGATCAGTATGCGTCCTGTACCTTGTCTGGATTGCTTCATTAGTTGTATTTGAATTGTTATGTGCCAGCCTGTAGGCATGGACTTGATGCTGCATTTTGCAATGGTTGCCTACTTTCTGCAAGGAATAATGGCGGTATGCAATAGCCATGCAAGTTGTCGGGGAACTCGGGGTAATGTCGGGTTAAACGGGTCGGGCAAAGTATAATGTGAACCAATCAGTCTCTGAATGAATCAGAGACACACTCTATCAAACAGGAATCAGTTGAATGTCAGAACGTAAAACAATCCCCATTATCTCGGCAGAGGATGTGGGCGGAAGCGGTTCATCCTGCAGTGGCGCCGAGGTGTATGCCCTGATGGTGCTGGGCGACTCCATGCTGCCCGAATTCGAGGATGGCGACGTGGTCGTGGTCGAGCCGGAAGGCCTGGCGCGCGACGGTTCCTACGTGATCGCATTTCATAACGAGGAATACATCTTCCGCCAGTTGCGCATCCAGGACGGCCACTATTCACTGGCAGCGCTTAACGAGAGTTACCCGACCATGGACGTGCCCGGAATCGAGGTAGTCAAGGGCGTGGTGATCCAGAAGAAAAAACCGGGCAAGCGCAAAAACTTCAAGTCTTATATTTGATCGGATATTTAGCCGCAGAGATCACAGAGAATGCCGCTGCGCCCCACGTTCAGGCACAACTCTCTCTGTGATCTCTGTGCCCTCTGTGGCTAATGGGTTTTGGTGTGGTTTCGACATCACGTTGTGCTGCGCACAACATGAGCCTCCACCGTAAGGTAAAAGAATTTTTAACCAAAAAATTCTTTTACTTTATCCATCCAGGACTTGGCGCGCGGGCTGTGGCGTGCGCTGTCCTGTTCGCTGATGGTTTCAAATTCACGCAGCAGTTCCTTCTGGCGGTCGGTCAGCTTCACCGGGGTTTCCACCACGACGTGGCAGTTCAGGTCACCATGGGCATTGCTGCGCATGCCTTGAATGCCTTTGCCGCGCAGGCGGAAGATTTTACCCGACTGGGTTTCTGCGGGAATCTTGATACGTGCAGTGCCATCCAGTGTGGGGATTTCGATATCGCCGCCCAGGGCCGCGGTGGCGAAGCTGATCGGCATTTCGCAATGCAGGTCGTCGCCGTCGCGTTCGAATACGCTATGTGGCTTGATGTGGATTTCCACGTACAGGTCACCGGCAGGGGCGCCATGCGTGCCGGCCTCACCATGGCCGCTGTGGCGCAGGCGCATGCCACTGTTGATGCCGGCGGGAATCTTGATTTCCAGTGTCTTGTGCTGCTTGACGCGGCCCGCGCCATGGCAGGTGGCGCAGGGTGAACTGATCTGCTTGCCGCTGCCGTGGCAGCGCGGGCAGGTCTGCTGGATGGAGAAGAATCCCTGCTGCATGCGCACCTGGCCATGTCCGGCGCAGGTCTGGCAGGTGGTCGGGCTGGTGCCAGGCTTGGCACCTGAACCATGACAGGTGTCGCACTCCACCATGGTGGGAATGCGCACCTGCTTGGTTGCACCGCGCGCCGCCTCTTCCAGGGTGATTTCCATGTTGTAGCGCAGATCGGCACCGCGATGGTTGGTGGCGCGGCCACCACGGCCGGCACCGCCGAAGATGTCGCCGAAGATGTCGCCGAAATCAAACCCGGCGGCGCCGCCGCCGAAGCCACCACCGCCCATGCTGCCGTCGGTGGCGGCATGGCCGTACTGGTCGTAGGCAGCACGCTTTTGTTCGTCGGACAGGGTTTCGTAGGCTTCCTTTGCTTCCTTGAACTGCTCTTCCGCTTTCGGGTTGTCCGGATTGCGGTCAGGATGGTGCTTCATCGCCAGCTTGCGATAGGCTTTTTTGATCTCGTCGTCATTGGCGTCCTTGTTGACGCCCAGCACTTCGTAATAGTCTCTTTTTGACATCTGCTCTCACCACAGAGACACAGAGGCACAGAGATACACAGAGTTGAAACCGACCAGATTGTGGTTTCAAGGTTTTCTCTGTGTCTCTGTGCCTCTGTGGTTAGGTTATTGTTTCTATTTCTTGTCGTTTTTCACTTCGGTGAATTCCGCATCCACGACATCGCCTTCATCCTTCTTGGCTTCGCCGTGGGCGGCACCTTCACCGGCGCCGGCCTGAGCCTGCTCGGCGGCGTACATCTTTTCAGCCAGTTTGTGCGCGGCTTCAGACAGGGCGGTGGCCTTGGCTTCGATGGCATCCTTGTCATCGCCCTTGACCACTTCTTCAGCTGCCTTCAGCGCGGTTTCGATATTGGCTTTCTCTTCCGCAGTGATCTTGTCACCATGCTCTTTCAGCGATTTGTGGGTGGAGTGGATCAGCGCATCCAGCTGGTTGCGTGCGGTCACCAGTTCCACCGCCTTGCGGTCGTCGTCGGCATGCGCTTCGGCATCGGCCACCATTTGCTGGATCTCGGCTTCGGACAAGCCGGAGCTGGCCTGGATCTTGATCTTGTTTTCCTTGCCGGTTGCCTTGTCCTTGGCCGATACATGCAGGATGCCGTTGGCGTCGATATCGAAAGTCACTTCGATCTGCGGCATGCCGCGCGGTGCGGGCGGAATGTCGGACAGGTTGAACTGGCCCAGGCTCTTGTTGCCGGAAGCGACTTCGCGCTCGCCCTGCAGCACATGAATGGTTACCGCGTTCTGGTTGTCTTCTGCGGTCGAGAACACTTGCGATGCCTTGGTCGGAATCGTGGTGTTTTTCTTGATCAGCTTGGTCATCACGCTGCCCATGGTCTCGATGCCCAGTGACAACGGGGTCACGTCCAGCAACAGCACGTCCTTCACTTCACCCTGCAGTACGCCGCCCTGGATCGAGGCACCCACGGCCACGGCTTCATCCGGGTTGACGTCCTTGCGCGCATCCTTGCCGAAGAAGGCCTTAACTTTTTCCTGCACCAGCGGCATGCGGGTCTGACCGCCCACCAGGATCACGTCGGCGATGTCAGCGTTGGAAACGCCGGCATCTTTCATCGCGATCTTGCAAGGCTCGATGGTGCGCGCAACCAGGTCTTCCACCAGGCTTTCCAGTTTTGCACGGGTAATCTTCACGGCCAGGTGTTTCGGACCGGTGGCGTCGGCGGTGATGTAAGGCAGATTCACTTCGGT
>JBGPPE010000193.1:0-4304 GCA_041488395.1 Gallionellaceae bacterium | reverse complement strand
CCTGCTCGACATCGACGAACGCTACACCCGCAAGTTCATCAGCGACCTGCGCGAAGAAGGCCACGCCATCTGCGGTACGCCGCAGGACGGCTACTACATCGCCGCCACACATGAAGAGCTGGAAAACACCTGCCAGTTTCTGCGCAGCCGTGCCATGCACAGCCTTACGGTGGAATCGCGCCTGCGCAAAATCCCGCTGGTCGATCTGCTCGGCCAGCTTCACTTACCCACTTAATGGAGACCAACATGGCAAAACCAGCAACAAGACTCAAAGCAAAAGCACAGGTCTACGTCCCGCAGAGCAAGGACGAAGCCGCAACGTATATACGCAACATCGGCGACACACAGCGCAAGCTGCTGCGCGAGCAGGCCGAGATGAACGATGCCATCGCCAACGTCACCGCCCGCTACCAGCCAAGGCTGGAAGAGCTGGGCGAAGAGATCAAGACCCTGCAGGAGGGCGTGCAGGGTTACTGCGAAGCACACCGCCACGAGCTGACCAACGAAGGCAAGGTGAAAACCGCCAACCTCGTTACCGGCGAAGTGCAGTGGCGTCAGCGCCCGCCCAGCGTATCGGTGCGCGGTGCAGAAAGCGTGATCGAAGCCCTCAAGCGCCTTGGCCTCGGCAAGTTTGTCCGCACCAAGGAAGAGATCAACAAGGAAGCCATCCTCAACGAGCCTGAGAAAGTAAAAGGCGTGGCAGGCATCAGCGTGGTGACGGGCGTGGAAGACTTTGTAATTACGCCGTTTGAGCAGGAGGTGGCTACAGCATGAGCAATCAAATGAAATTTGTGGTGCAAGAACTTCGCCCAGAGGTGCTGGCATTCGCCTTACTGATGGAACAACGACTGCGAGATAAGGATGAGGATAAAGGACAAAGCTGGAAGGATGTTTCTGACATCGATCACTTGCGCGTGAATGCAACATCAAAAATTTTCATGATTGAAACGGCCATTGACCAGGGAAAAAATAAAGCCGCAGCAGGCTATGCCGTCGACCTAGCCAACTACGCAATGATGATTGCAGATGTGGCCGGTGTGCTGAAACTTCCAGAAGAACAGGCCGAAGAATGGAAGCGCGACGACAAGAGGACATATTGCACGCTACTACTTGTCGGTGGACATGACGTTAACCAAGGCGATATCCAATACTGGGCCGACGAAGATTGCAGGCTTGCTGAGGAATGGGCGCAGTGTCTTCATTCACATGCCAGCGACAACGAAGACGTAGTGGTGCCGCGCGTGCCTGCCTGCGTTGTTGCTTTCTTGGGGCGATGACATGAGCCAATCCAAAAGGCACTCGCTGATTGAGTCACTAGTTAACGTGGCCGTCGGCTACGGCATCGCCCTGGCATCGCAGCTGCTGATCTTCCCGCTGTTCGGCATCCATATCTCGCTGCAGGACAACATCATCATCGGCCTGCTGTTCACCGTCGTCAGCATCGCCCGCAGCTACGCATTACGCCGCCTGTTTAATAGATGGCACCAGTTTCAAAAGAGCAACGGCTAAAGGGCACGCCGTGGTTCGCATTACCCGCCCATGCAGCATTTTAACTATCTACCCAAAGGAGCAATACATGAACCAAGCAGAACTGATCAAAGCAATTGAAGGCCATCACAACAATATCGGTGTGGGTAAGACCATCATTAAGTTTATCCTGGAAGCACAGGCCGAGATCGTACAGAAAGAGCTGGCAGCAAAAGGCGAAGTCACCCTGCCCGGCCTTGGCAAGCTGAGTGTCAAAAACCGCCCAGCGCGCACCGGCCGCAACCCGGCCACGGGTGAGGAGTTGCAGATCGCCGCCAAGAATGTGCCGCACCTCAGCGCGGCCGGGGCGCTGAAAGACGCAGTGGCTTAGACCATCGCTTCCAGCCCGTTGAAGCCCCTCCCCCTAACCCTCTCCCGCTTGCGGGCGAGGGGACAAACGAGAAAGGCAATGTTTAATCCAGCGGGCTGCGAGAGACGGTTTAACGCAAACAGTAAGGGGAAACAAATGGCCAGCATCGGCAACATGATCAGGCTCATCGCAGGCCTGCAAGGTACTCGCGACGTCACCGAGTGGGAAGACACCTTCATCGGCTCGATGATCGACAAGACAGAGGGCGGCAAAGAGACAACGGGCCTGTCTGCCAAGCAGGTCGAGATCGTTGAACGAATTTACAGCAAGCATTTTGCGGGGTGAACGATATGGCAATCAGCAAAGAACAATGGGCAGAAATCGAGCAGCAGCTCAGCACGGTCATGGGCCGCGTCGAGCTGGTGTGCGATGGATACAAGATCAACGCAGCTATCGTGAACGTCAGTCCGCTGAAGCTTGGGATCGCCGTCTATGTGGACGGAGTTACCCTGGGAAAATGGATATTCAACGAAGAGAAGAGCGAGATCCCGCTGAAGTTCCACCAGGAAAAGAAACGGCATTGTTTCAGCGCCAAGTATCGTGCCCTTCTGCTAAAGCAGTCCAAGTCCACGGTATTTACCAAAGAAGAAAGAGCCGGGGCGCTGGCTGATGCCACAAAGACGAGCTCGCATTGGCTCCCATACTGGACAAACGCCAAAGCCTTCTGCCGCCACATCCGCAAAACCTGCACCACCATCGAGATCGTGAAGATCGGATACTGACATGGCCAACAAATACCCCGCCCAATTCGCCGAGCGCCGCCGCGACATCACGCTTATCCACGTGGCCAAGCAGAAGCTGGGCATGGATGATGAAACCTACCGCGCCATGCTGTGGACGGTGGCGCGCGTCAAAAGCTCGGCAGAGCTGGACTTTGCGGGCCGCAGGAAGGTGCTGGATCACCTCAAGGGCTGCGGCTTCAAGGTGCAGGCTGCACGCCCGGCCCCGGCCAAAGACAAGGCCGCGCTGGTGGCCAAGATACGCGCCCTGCTGATTGCCCTGGATCACAAGCCGGACAGCTATGCCGACGGCATGGCGCGCAATATGTTCAAGGTGGATCGCTTTGAGTGGTGCACACCCGAGCAGCTTGGCAAGATCGTGGCCGCGCTGAATTACAGTGTGAAACGGGCGCAGGTAAAATGAACCTGACCGAAGACGATCTGCACCTGCTACCGGCCTCGATGCAGTGGCTGGCGAAGACCATCGGCCTACAAGCGGTGTTGGCGATGGTGAAGGCTCACGGCGGTGGTGAAAAGGTGTATGTCCCGATGAAAGTTACACCTGATCACTATTTTATGCGTTTGATCGGCATTGAAGCCTTTGCTTTGCTGGTGGCGGAACACGGCGGCGAGGCCATCGAGATCACCAAATGTGAACGTGCTGCCCAGGTGCTGCTGCACCGTCAAATGCGCAATGAATACCTAAATGGCTCAACGCAAGATCACCTTTCGCAGAAATATGGATATACCGTGCGGCACATTCGCAACATTGTTGGCGATATGGTGGATGACAGGCAGGTCGGGTTGTTTTAGAGTGCAGCAGTTAAAACGAAGGGAGAAGGGCATGGACATCAAGCGGACGTTGAGTGGGAAAGAAGTTTTCTTTGGGTTGGCAGGTATGGCTTTATTTGTGTTGTTTATGGCAGGTGGTTTGGATGGAATATTCCACAAAAAGGATATGGATGTAAGTACGGCTAAATACGAAGCTGAAAAACTGTTGGCTGTTATTGATGGACAGCCGAAGACCGCTGCGTTTATTGACCAAGTATTAAAGAATGATGATTCATTCAATAAATTTTTTGTAGTGCAACTCCAGCAAGCAATTAAGGCGGCCCCAAAAGATGAACCTGCCTTTAAGCCATATCACTCTTGTCTTGCTGCCGGTGAAAATCTATACAAGTTTGCCGAGCTAAGGAAGAAAGGTGGTGGACAGAATGACTTGTCAGATCAATACAGGCGACCATTCTGGGATGGTTTGGATGCATGCAAGAAAGCCATTGGTGCCTGATTTGATCCGTTATAAAGCAATGCTATTGCTATTGCTCTCACTGCTGACAAGTCAAGCGGATGCACGTGACCGTGCACAGCGCACAGCATTTTTCCACGATCATCCATGCCCGGCAACAAGCGAAACGCACGGTGCCTGTCCGGGCTGGGTAGTTGACCATATCACCCCGCTATGCGCTGGTGGCGCAGATGATCCGGGCAATATGCAGTGGCAGGAGCTGGCCGAGTCCAAGGTAAAGGATAAGGAAGAATGGCGTACCTGCCGCCTGCTTAGAAAACAGAGGCTTGACGCTAGTGCCAAATAAAGCGCAAAATCCGCCCCGGTGCTTCAAACACCTAATGCTAAAGCGGATTCCGCGCCCGAAAGTTGTGGTTTTTTTACGTCCGTAGTTCATCTATGG
>JBGPPE010000192.1:0-4342 GCA_041488395.1 Gallionellaceae bacterium | reverse complement strand
TCCTTGACGGTACTGATCAGCTGGTCTGCAATTGCGCCGGAATTGACCTGAAAACGCCCTTCGCTGATGGCCTGCTTGATTTCATCAATCTTGGCAGTGTTCACTGCAGGAGCGCTGGTGATATCTTTTTCCAGGGCGCGTAGCTGCGAACTGGTCGCGCCCAACTTGACGCTGGTGCCCTGACTGACAGCGGGGCTGCTTTCGCTGCCGCCAGCAGGCCTTGCGTTGTTTGTACGCGGAGCCAGCTCACCTATTTGCGAGGCTGGCAAGGGCAGGTTGGTTTGGTCGATTTTCATGTACTGACTCCTCTGTTTCTGATCCTGACATATTTAATGTCGGCAGCAAAATGCGAAACTTTAGTAAAAAAGTGAAATAAATTTAATTTTTTCCGCCTGACTAGGTTGAAGGTCATTAAGTAGATTGGCTGAAAATATATAACATATTGATTGTTTGTGTTTATTGCCTTATTTCTATAGCGCCATCCTTGACTGTGCCGCTCACTTTCTGGCCCGCAGCCGTGCGTGCTGAGGCGGTTTGCCCCTCGGCGGCATTGTTAAGCGCCTGGCCTTCACTGCGGATGCTGAATCCCTGGCCTATCGCCAGCAGCGGTACGGTTTGCCCCTGCGTTACCGTATAAGGGTCGCGCAGCATGTCCTGGCGCAGTAACTGGCCTTTCCCCACGCCGAATTTCATGACTTTACCTATCGCCTGTGCGGGATCAGTCAGGGTCCCGGCTTGCAGCGTTTCACTGCTCAGGCTGCCCAGATCCTCGGCGCGAACTAGCTGCCCTTGTTGCAGGGTTTTGTTGAGGGTCAGCAGGTTGGTGGTGATCTTGACGCTGACCGGCACAAACACAGTCCAGCCTGTTTTAGCATTGCAGCGGACTCCCACACTGCTGTTGCCGTTTAATTGGGCCCCCGGGGGCAAAAAAGCTTCCAGTGCTGTGCAGGCGGGCAACACGATACGCTGGTCTATATTCTCAGCCTGAATACTGACTTTACCTGGCAGGCCTTGTGTCTGGGAGCGCACAAAGGCCAAAACCGTCTCGCGAATTTCAGCATGGTTCTGGGGGGCGCCGGCCAAGGCAAAGGTGGGGGCCAGAGAGAGCAGGGCAAGCAGCGTGAAAAGAGATTTCTTCATATGCGTATTGTGGGCTTCAGCAGCAGTTCAGGGAAGCATTTTAAGCGGGGAAATGAATGGGCTTTTCGCCGTTAATCGGGCGATAGTTTTGCTATGACCGGTTTAGTATGCCTGCCATGGCGGTCAAGAGCCTTGATTTAACTGGAGCAGAATGGAGACGGGAGGCGGAAATGAGTAGCAGAATTGATGATGCATTGAGGTTTAACCAGACTGCGCTGACCTTGCGCGCGGCACGGCAGGAACTGATTGCGTCCAATATCGCGAATGCAGATACGCCGAATTACAAGGCTAGGGATATCGATTTCGCCAGCGCACTGCAAGGTGCGCTGGCGGGCTCTTCCCCCAGGATGGCCATGGCAGCCACGGCTGACAGTCATTTGAATGGAGGCGGCCAGGGCGTGCTGGGCGCACCTGTAATGTACCGTGCAGCGGTGCAGCCCAGCGCCGATGGCAATACCGTGGATATGGATGTGGAGCGCGCACAATTTGCCGACAATGCCTTGCGCTACGAGGCGAGTGTGAAATTCATCAGCGAAGATATTAAACAGGTATTAACCGCATTACAGGGGTAATCATCATGTCCTTATTTAACATATTCAATATTGCCGGCTCTGCCATGACAGCACAGGCGCAGCGGCTTAACGTGGTGGCCAGTAATCTGGCCAACGCGGACAGTGCTACCGGCGCAGACGGCAAGCCATACCGTGCCAAGCAGGTGGTATTCAGCACCACGCCGATGGGTGCTGACGGGCAGGGCGGTGCGGGGGTGAAAGTGGCGGCGGTGGTGGAAGATACTGCACCGATGAAACTGGTCTATGACCCGAAACACCCGATGGCCAATGCTCAGGGTTATGTGGCCATGCCCAATGTGAATCCGGTGGATGAAATGGTGAATATGATCTCGGCTTCGCGTTCCTATCAGAACAACGTGGACGTGATGAATACGTCGAAAACCCTCTTGCTCAAGACCCTCACCATAGGCCAATAAGAGTAATCTAGTGCAATAAAACAGACTAAAAGGAGCCGCCATGATAAACCCAACCTCAGGTAGTAGCGCAGTAACCCCGCAAACCACATCAACCAGTAGCACGGCTAACTCGGTGGCGGATTCACAGGATCGCTTTCTGAAGCTGCTGGTCACCCAGATGAAAAATCAGGACCCCTTGAATCCAATGGATAACGCGCAGGTCACTTCACAAATGGCGCAACTCAGCACAGTGAGCGGCATCGACAAGCTGAATTCGACCTTGCAGGCACTGAGCAACAGCATGATTGCGTCGCAATCCATGCAGGCCGCTTCCATGATCGGACACGTTGTGATGGTGCCCGGAAACAAGATGGAGCTGGCGAATGGTAAAGGGGTAGGGGCGCTTAGTCTGGACAAACCGGCTGATAGCGTCAGTGTGGCGATCAGTGATGCCTCCGGCAACGTGGTGCGCAATATGCAGCTGGGCAGCCAGAACAGTGGTTCCGTTGCATTGCAGTGGGATGGCCTGAATGATCTGGGGCAGCCGCTTGCGGATGGCAATTACACATTCAGTGCGACAGCGCAGCTGGGCGGGGTTAAATCCAGCGCCACAACGATGTCTTACGGGCTGGTTAACAGCGTAATGCAGGGCACGCAGGGAGCGTCACTGAATGTGGGGCAACTGGGCGAGGTCAGCATGGCATCGGTCAAGCAAATTTTGTAAGCAGGTAATTCACTTGCCATATACGACGGCAGTAGTGCAGGCAACAACACAAAGGAGAGCACCATGAGTTTTCAACAGGGACTAAGCGGATTAAACGCGGCAGCCAAGAATCTGGACGTGATTGGCAACAACGTAGCCAACTCTAATACCGTTGGATTCAAACAGTCGCAGGCGCAGTTCGCGGATGTTTATGCCAATGCTCAGGGTGGCTCCACCGGCTCGGCAGTAGGTATTGGTGTCAAGGTGGCAGCAGTGGCGCAGCAATTTGGTCAGGGAAATATTACTTCTACCAATAACCCGCTGGACATCGCAATCAGCGGGCAGGGTTTTTTCCGCATGGATGACAACGGTGCCATTGCCTACAGCCGCAACGGCCAGTTTCAGATGGACAAGGACGGCTTTATTGTCAACTCACAGGGGCATAAATTGACTGGCTATCCGGTCAATCCGCTTACTGGCGTGATTGCTACCGGCAGCACCAGCCCGTTGCAATTGCCTACTCAGGCCAAAGCGCCGCAGGCAACCGCAACCTCACAGGTCGGCGTGAATCTGGACTCGCGTTCGGCGGTGCCAGTCACCCCATTGTTCGATCCAACAGTACCTACTTCCTATAACAGCTCGACGGCGATGACGATTTACGACACGCTGGGCAACAACCATGTGGCCACGCTGTATTTCCAGAAGACCGCAGCAAACACCTGGAATACCTATGCGACGGTGGATAACCTGCCACTGAATGGTGTGGCCACTGTGCCGCCCACTGGTACCTTGCTGAGTCAGCTGAACTTCAGCTCGGCAGGTTTGCTGACATCGACAACTCCGGCAACAGTCCCGGTGGGAATGGTGACGACACCGGGCATTGTGTACACGAATGGCGCGACTTCAGGGTTGACCATGACCATGGACTTTTCGACTTCCACCCAGTTCGGCGCATCATTTGGTGTGACTACGCTTAACCAGAATGGTTATACCTCGGGTCAGTTGAACGGCTTCAGTACCAGTGCGGATGGCACCATTGTCGGGCGCTATACCAACGGGCAATCTCAGGCGCTGGGTCAGGTTTTGCTGGTTAACTTTGCCAACCCGCAGGGTTTGCAGCCGTTGGGCAATAACGAGTGGAGCGCTACAGCGACTTCCGGTCAGGCGCTGGTTGGCGTACCGGGCACTTCCAGTCTGGGCATCCTGCAGTCGGGTGCGACGGAGGACTCCAACGTTGATCTGACACAGGAGCTTGTCAACATGATCACGGCGCAACGCGTGTACCAGGCCAATGCGCAGACGATCAAGGCGCAGGACACCATTATGCAGACCATCACCAACCTGCGTTAATCAGGGGTTGAGGTAAAGCCGAGGAGCATGTCATGGATAAACTGATTTACACCGCGATGACCGGCGCGTCACACACGCTGCAGCAGCAGGCGGCGGTGTCGCAAAATCTGGCCAATACCAATACGCCCGGATTTCGTGCAGCGATCAACACGTTCCGTGCCGTGCCGCTGGTTGGCGAAGGC
>JBGPPE010000191.1:0-4367 GCA_041488395.1 Gallionellaceae bacterium | reverse complement strand
GGCCTCGGCGGTGTCGGTTCCTATTGCGCGGAAACGCTGGCACGTGCCGGCATCGGCCGTCTCACCCTGCTCGACCACGACATCGTTGCGGCCAGCAACATCAACCGCCAGTTACCCGCCCTGCTCTCCACCGTGGGTCAGCCCAAGGTGGAGCTGATGCGCGCGCGCATTGCCGACATCAACCCGGAGTGCCAGGTCACCGTGCTGCGCACCTTCCTTTCCACCGAAAACGTGAACGAACTGGTGCCTGCCGACGCTGATTACGTGGTGGACTGTATCGATTCGCTGACTTGCAAGGTGGCGCTGGTGGCAGAGAGCCTGAAGCTCGGACTGAAGGTGGCCTCCAGCATGGGCGCAGGCAATCGCCTCGACCCCAGCCGCATCAAGCTGGTGGATATCAGCAAGACCGAGATTTGCCCGCTGGCGCGACAGATGCGCAAGCGCCTGCATCGTCACGGCATCAGCAAGGGCATACTGTGTGTGTTCTCGGATGAAGTGCCCAGCGAGCCGTTACCGCCGCAGCCGGTGGACGGCCCCGGCCGTGCGCGCGCCGTCAACGGCACCATCAGCTACATGCCACCGCTGTTTGGCATGATGCTGGCGGGCGCGGTGATCAAGCGCCTGCTGGAAGAAAAACCCAAACCCGCAGAAAAGTAAGCGCACCACGCCAGTCAACCGCGCAATACCGCCCTTCTGCAGATTTGATTACTTGCGCAAGGACATACGTGACAGCATGCCGTTTTTCAGGACGAACTGATGCTTCAATGCGCCGGCCACATGCACCAGTGTCAGCAGGACCAAGCCAGCCGCCATCAAGCCATGCACGCTGTGCGCGGCAAAACCTTCAAAATCCACCGGCAGGCTGCCGACATGCTTGAACAGAACATTGAGCAGATCGCTCTTGATCGCCAGCGCCATGCCGGACAATGCAGCCAGCACGGTGAGCAGATACAGCGCGTGTTGCACGCTGGTGCCGACCTTGTCCATCTTCGGGTTGTCAGTGACAACAGGCGCAGGCTTGGCGGTTTTCATGCGCACAATCAGGCGAATGATGGTCAGGATCAGGATGCTGATGCCGCCGATGACGTGCATTTGCAGCAACTGCATTTTCTCGGGCACATCATTCTTCATGTCATCGAGCACAAATGCACCCATGATGAAAGCGCCAAAAATGGCGATAGCCAGCAGCCAGTGCAGCACAATCAGGGAGGGATGGTAACGTTTAACTTCGGACATGCTTTTTCCTTAAAATGGGTTGGGACAAAATTGAGCCGGCGAAAGTTAGCGGAAACCACGCCGCATTGCAAGCTCAGGCGCCCGCTCAGGCTTATTTTTCCGCATCGACAAAGCGGTAGCTGGCATGGCAGGCGATGCAGTTATTCATCGCCACGCTCAATTGCGCAACCGTGTGCAGGCTGTCTTTCAGCTTCTCGGCATCTGCGGCGATTGCATCGAACTTCTTGCGCGTATCAAAACCCAGCGTTTTCATTTCCACCGGCAATTTGCGGAACAACGAGCCCGGCGTTGCGGCCTCTGCAGTCATGCCCGAGGCCGCGGCTGCTTTGTTCACCGCAGCAAAATCCCGGGTGGAGGCGGCAGCCAGAATGGCCTGTGAATTCTGCAACCAGGTGCGCATCTCAAGCAGCAAAGCATTGCGCTCATCCTTGCTCAGCCTGACCGCCACCCTGCCATCGTCAGAAGGCACTACTTCGCCCACCGTAAATTTATAGGCACACAGGGCCACGGCGATAGACAACAGCGCGACCAGTATCCAGCTCAACTTGCAATTCTTCATGATTTCTCCTGACTATCTGAAAATTCGTTCCGCTTCAGGCCATGCTTATTTCTGGCCGTAAAAATGCGCCACAAACGGCTTGCGAAAAGCCTGATGGCAGCTCAGGCACGACGTTTGCACTTTCTGGAAAGCGGCAATCACCTGCATGCCATTCTGCTCATGCGCCGCATGTTCCAGCTCGTGCGCAGCCTCATGCGTTTGCATGTCGAAAGACTTGAACTTGCCCATATTGCCGCTCATAAAACCGGCGATGCGCGCCTTCTCCTCGGCCGGCGGCTGCGGGTGTGCAGCGATCAGCGGCGCAGTTCTGGCCACCAGCTCCCAGTCCTCCTGCGCGATTGCCGCGGTCACCGTTTGCATGTGCTTGCCCAGGTCTTTCATCACGCCCTGAAGACCAGTGGTTCCACCGCGTGTGCGGCAAGCGTGGCCAGGGATAAGGCAACTGTTGCAGCAGTCAATATCAGACTCTTTTTCATATTTTTTCCTTGACTCATAAATAATCAAACCTGCCCAGTACATTTCTTGATGCCATGCAAAAATATCGGGAAGGTTTTTTCTGCCTCCCGCAGCAGCGAGCGTTTGCCGCCAAAAATCGACACCTGCATCACCAGCCCCTGGATCATGCCGATATACAGCACAGCGGCACTGCGGCTGTCCAGTTCGCCATCAACCAGCCCCTGCACCTTGGCCGCTTCCAGCAGCCCCGTGATGCGGCCCTCGTAGCCCGACATAATTTCCTGGATCAGCTGGCGCAGCTTGCTGTTTTTCTTGTTTTGCGCCTCGGAAAACAGGATGCGTGGGATCGCCGGGTGCTTGCTGATAAAAGCCACATGGGCGAGGAACATGCGCTGAATCGCATCGAGCGGGTCGCTGGCCTCGGAGGCCGCCTTTTCCAGCACCTTCATCAGGCGCTCGCGTATCCAGTGCATCACCGCCAGCCAGATTTCATCCTTGCTGGCGAAGTGGCGAAAGATGGCGCCCTGCGTCAGCTGCATCGCATCCGCCATGTCCTGCGTGGTGACGCTGCCCACATCCTTTTCGGCCGCCAGCTCCACCGCCACGCGGATGATCTCGCTCTGCCTTGCCTCTGAGGTCAGGCGTCTTTTGACTGATTCCTGTTTCACTGTTTATCCCTTGCGCAACCGTTAACCAACCCGACATTCCTCGGCCAGCTCTTGCCGATTTTGTTGCCCGATTAAGATAGTACTTGATTACTATCTTAATCGTCAATGTCTGCCACGTATCAGTACGCACTGACCTGCAGCCAGGCTCAACTCTTGCAGAGATTTAGCGGAAAGCGCGCCAGCACCTCATAGCGCGTACCCTGCTCGTCGCCAACCGATTGCACCAGCGCAAAGTCACGCATCTGCCAGGCCACCGCCGGCGGCGCCGGCAAGAGGCTGTCGCTCCAGCGCGCCTTGCGCAGCAGAGTAATGTGCGCCTTGAAGCTGCGCGCATCGAACTTGAAGTGATGGTGCTGCAGGCTCTGCTCCAGACCGCTCGCCAGCGCCAGCAAAGCCGGGGGAACCTGGCCGGGCGCGGCAAACACGATGTGGTTATGCCCCCAGTAATGCGCCGCATCCAGCAGCAGCGTAAATGCAGGAGCGCTGACTTCCTGTGCGGCCAGTTGCAGGGCTTCCAGCCGCTCCACTTCAACCTCGCCCAGGAACAGCAGCGTGGCATGCAAACCCTCTGCACGCATGGCGCGCCCGCCGCACTTGTGCTGCAATGCGGATTGCCAGGCGGCCAGGGCGGTGCGCTCTGCGGCAGAGGGCCACAGGGCAAAGAACAGACGCAGGAATTGTGAAGGGGAAGAGGTTTGCATGGTCGCCAACCTGACAAGTTAGCGACCATGCAGGCTGGCAACAACAGCTGCAGCCCGCAAGTTTACAGACAGCGCGCTGTTTTCCATGGCAGCCAGTCTGAGATGCCGTGAGCCGGGCCGGTGACGATCTGCGTGGTGAGGGAGGTCGAGTCCACATCGCTTGCATACGCACCCAGCGCAATCACCAGCGCGGTGTCTTCTGCCGTGGTGGCTTGCACATCAGCCACCACCGGCGCGTCGTTCACGGCGGTGACGGTGACATCCACCTTGGCCAGGTTGGATTCCAGCGGGCCATCGCTCAGGCGGTAGCTGAAGCTGTCTGTGCCGAAGTAGTTGGCCTCCGGGGTGTAGACAAAGGTGCCATCGGCGTTGACGCTGACGCTGCCGTGGGCAGGCACATCCACCACGTGCGAGCCGAGGGCCAGTATGGCGGCATTATCCACCTGCGCAAACGGGTCGAATGCCAGCGTGCCGTCTTCGGCCAGGGTGGCGGCATCGTCGTGCAACTCGGGCAGGCCGGAGACACGCACATCGCGCACGGTGACGTGACTGTTATTCTGGCCGAAGCCGATCAAGTCGAACGAATATAAATGGACTTCCCACATAGCAAAGCGGCTAAACCGCACGGCATCGATGTGCCAAGATTGAATTCCGGTCAATCTAAAATACGAAGGAGAAGTCCACATGAATATTACGACAGTTGGCATTGATCTCGCAAAAGATATTATCACGGCCTATGCCCAGGAT
>JBGPPE010000190.1:0-4378 GCA_041488395.1 Gallionellaceae bacterium | reverse complement strand
ATCAACTACATTCGCCGCAACTACGGCATGCTGATCGGCGAAACCACCGCCGAGCAGATCAAGAAGGAAATCGGCTCCGCCTTCCCCGGCAGCGAAGTGCGCGAAATGGAAGTGCGCGGCCGCAACCTGGCCGAAGGCGTGCCGCGCAGCTTCACCATTTCCAGCAACGAAATTCTGGAAGCACTGACCGACCCGCTCAACAGCATCGTCAGCGCCGTCAAGACCGCGCTGGAACAGACCCCTCCCGAACTGGGTGCGGACATTGCCAGCAAGGGCATGGTGCTCACCGGCGGCGGCGCCCTGCTGCGCGACATCGATCGCCTGCTGATGGAAGAAACCGGCCTGCCCGCCGTGATCGCCGACGATCCGCTCACCTGCGTGGTGCGCGGTTCCGGCAAGGCGCTGGATCGCATGGACAAGTTCAGCAACATCTTTACCAAAGAATAGTTCTGCTGCGCCGCGTCATGCGTGATTCCATGCTATTGCTGGCCCATGGATAACACCAGCTCATTCCGCTTCTTTAACCGTGGTCCCAGCCCGGCGGCGCGCCTGTTTTTCTTTGCGGTGCTGTCCCTGCTGCTGCTGTTCATCGACGCCCGCTATCAATACCTGGAATCCACGCGCAGGGTGATCTCCATCGTGGTGCAACCGCTGCAGCGCCTGACCACCATGCCGGGCGTGGTCTGGCAACAGGTCAGCGGTTACTTTGCCACGCAGAGCAATCTCATCAACGACAACGCACAGCTGCGCCAGCAGCACCACCTGGATGCCGCACAGTTGCTGCAACTGCAGGTGCTGCAGTCCGAGAACTCACAGCTGCGCAAGCTGCTCGACGTGCAGCAAAACTCGAACTACCCGATGCAGCTGGCGGAAATCGTTTACATCGAGCGCGATATTTTCAAGCGCAAGGTGTTCGTCAACAAGGGCTCGAACAGCAACGTGCAGAACGGGCAGGTGGTGATGGATGACACCGGCATCGTGGGTCAGGTCACCCGGGTCTTCCCCTCGCTGAGCGAAATTACCCTGATCACCGACAAGGACCATGCCGTGCCGATCCAGCTGCTGCGCACCGGGCTGCGTGCGGTGGTGTTCGGCTCCGGCGATATCAGCAATCTGGCCTTGCGCTATATGCCGATCAGTGCCGACATCCAGCCCGGAGATGTACTAGTGACCTCCGGTCTGGATGGCACTTATCCGCCCGGCCTGCCCGTCGCCAAAGTGACCAGGATTGAGCGCGATGCGGCCTATCCGTTTGCGCGCATTGCCTGCACACCGATTGCCGGCGTGGACCAGCAGCGTCAGCTGCTGATCGTTTCCGGCCTGCCCAAGCTGCCACCACCCCCTCCTGAATCCGAAGTGACGGCGCAGGACAAACTCAAGAAATTCAAGCGGAGAACGCCGTGAGTTCCCATTTTCCCAAGGATCAGGAATTCCTGCTGCCGGTTACCAGCATGTTTATCTGGCTGAGCCTGCTGGTTGCCCTGCTGCTGAACTGGCTACCCCTGCACGGCATCTGGCTGGCCTTGCGCCCGGATTTTGTGGCGCTGGTTCTGCTCTACTGGTGCACCCACAAACCCCACCGCATCGGCATCGGCATTGCCTGGGCCATCGGCATTTTTGCCGATGTGGCCGATGCCTCGCTGTTTGGCCAGCACGCGCTTTCCTACAGCGTACTGGCCTTCGGCGGCATCATGCTGCACCGCCGCGTGCAGATGTTTGACGTGCGCGAGCAGTCGCTGCAGGTGTTCCCGCTGCTCCTTGCCAGTTATGCCGTGTATGCGGCGGTGCACTGGCAGTTGCGCAGCTTCGTTGCCTGGGAATATTTCCTCGGCAGCGTGACCTCGGCCCTGCTGTGGGCACCGATGACCGCCCTGCTGCAAACCTTGCGGCGCCCACGCTCTGACCCCAACGAATTATGAAGCGTAACGTCGAGCTGAAAAACCATCAGCGCGAAATCTATTTCTTCCGGTTGCGCCTGATCCTCAGCCTCGGTTTTGTGCTGGTACTGTTGCTCATTCTGCTGTCGCGTTTTTTCTACCTGCAAGTGGTGCGTCAGGGTTACTTTAAAACGCTGGCCGACAACAACCGCATCTCGGTCGTGCCTATCGTGCCCAACCGCGGCCTGATCATGGATCGCAACGGCATTGTGCTGGCGCAAAACTATTCCGGTTATACCCTGGAAATTGCGCCCGGCAAGGTGACCGACCTGGACGGCACCATCGACGCGCTGGCGCAACTGGTGGACATCCAGCCGCGCGATCGCAAGCGCTTCAAGAAATTGCTGTCGGAGTCGCACACCTCGGAAACCCTGCCGATCCGCACCCGCCTGAGCGATGTGGAGGTGGCGCGTTTCGCGGCGCAGAGCTACCGCTTCCCCGGCGTGGAAATCAAGGCGCGGTTGTTCCGTGAATATCCCTACAGCGACAGGATGTCGCACCTGATCGGCTACATCGGGCGCATCAATGACAAGGATGTCGAACAGCTGGAAACGAACGATATGGCGGCCAACTATCGCGGCTCCGACTACATCGGCAAGATCGGCGTGGAGCAGAGTTACGAAAATGAATTGCACGGCACCACCGGTTTTGAACAGGTAGAGGTCGATGCCGGCGGGCGCGGCGTACGCATGTTGTCGCGTTCTGCGCCGAAATCCGGGCACAGCCTGATGCTGACGCTGGATGCCAAGCTGCAGGAAGTTGCCGAACAGGCATTCGGCAATTATCGCGGCGCGCTGGTGGCGATAGACCCGAGCAACGGCGAGGTGCTGGCTTTTGTCAGCAAGCCCGGCTATGACCCCAATCTGTTTATCGATGGCATTGATGCGGATAACTGGGATGCGCTGAACAACTCGCCGGATGTGCCGCTGAACAATCGCGCCCTGCGCGGCCAGTATCCGCCCGGCTCCACCATCAAGCCGTTCATGGCGCTGGCCGGCCTTTACTACAACAAGCGCCAGCCCAACTACAACATCAGCGACCCCGGCTACTTCACCCTGCCGGGCAGCAGCCACCGCTATCGCGACTGGAAAGCCGGCGGCCACGGCAGCGTGGACATGTTCAAATCCATCGTCATTTCGTGCGACACCTACTACTACGGCCTCGCCACCGATCTCGGCATAGACAATATGCACGCCTTTCTGGAGCTGTTCGGTTTCGGCAAAAAGACCGGCCTGGACATGGAAGGCGAAGCCTCAGGCTTGCTGCCTTCACCCGAATGGAAGATGCGCCGTTACAAACAGATCTGGTATCCGGGCGACACGGTATCGGCAGGTATCGGCCAGGGTTACAACCTGGTCACGCCGATGCAGCTGGCCTACGCCACCGCCGTGCTGGCCAATGACGGTGTGGGCTACCGCCCGCATCTGGTCAAACAGGTGCTGCGCAATGGCGAGAATGAAGCGCCTGTCGACACCCACGAGGTCGCCATCGACCTGAAACTGAACCCGGATAATCTCGCCCTGGTGAAACGCGCCATGGTCGCGGTTACCCAGCCCGGCGGCACGGCGGCAGGAGCCAGTGCGGGCGCCAGCTACAAATTTGGCGGCAAGACCGGCACCGCACAGGTGATCGGCATGAAGCAGGGCGAGAAGTACGTGGCCAGCCAGATCTCCGAACGCAACCGCGACCACGCCTGGTTTATCGCCTTCGCGCCCGCCGACAAACCGCGCATCGCCCTGGCGGTGCTGGCCGAAAACGGCGGCCACGGCGGCTCGACCGCCGCACCGATCGCACGCAAGGTAATCGATTATTACCTGCTCGGCAAGGCGCCCAAGCCGCTGCAGGACGTAAAGGAAAGCCCGGAGAAAGAAGATGATTAACCGTCTCAAGCGGCGCTTTGTCGCCCATCTCGACCCCGTGCTGATGGGCGCACTCAGTGCGCTCATGCTGGTCAGCCTGATCATCATGTACAGCGCCAGCGATGGCAACTGGGGCCGCGTGTTCGGCCAGTTCATCAACATTCTGGTGGCCTTCGTGGCACTGTGGATCGTGGCCAATATGCCGCTGCACTATCTGATGCGCATTGCCGTGCCCGTTTATATGCTGGGTATGCTGCTGCTGCTGGGCGTGCTCACCCCGCTCGGCGTCAACAGCCACGGCGCGACACGCTGGCTCAACATCGGCGTCGCCACCATCCAGCCTTCCGAGCTGATGAAAATCGCCGTACCGCTGATGATGGCCTGGTATTTCGAAAAACACGAAGCCACGCTCACCCTGAAAAATTATTTTGTCGCCACCCTGCTGCTGATCATGCCGGTGGCGCTGATCGTGCGCCAGCCTGACCTCGGTACCGCCCTGCTGATTACCGCCAGCGGTTTTTATGTGCTGTTCCTGGCCGGCCTGAGCTGGCGCATCATGATCGGCATGGCGGTGACGGCGCT
>JBGPPE010000189.1:0-4403 GCA_041488395.1 Gallionellaceae bacterium | reverse complement strand
ATGCATTTCGCGGTCTGCTCCGGGGTCAGGTTGATGTTGATGCCCAGCGCTTCCAGCACGTCTGCGCTGCCCGATTGCGACGACACCGAGCGGCCGCCGTGTTTGGCGATCCTGGCGCCGGCTGCGGCCGCCACAAAGGCCGAGGCGGTGGAGACGTTGAAGCTGTGCGCGCCGTCGCCGCCGGTGCCGCAGGTATCGACCAGGGTGCCGTTATCGGCGATGTTTACCTTGGCGGAGAGCTCGCGCATCACCTTGGCCGCGCCGGAGATCTCGCCTATGGTTTCCTTTTTCACGCGCAGGCCGGTGATGATGGCGGCGATCATCACCGGCGACACTTCACCGCTCATGATCTGCTGCATCAGCGAGACCATTTCGTCGTGGAAAATTTCGCGATGCTCGATGATGCGTTTCAGGGCGTCTTGCGGCTTCATGGCTTACCCTCCAGAAAATTCTTCAGCATGTCGTGGCCGTGTTCGGTGAGGATGGACTCGGGATGGAACTGCACACCATGCACCGGCAGGGTGCGGTGGCGCACGCCCATGATCTCGCCGTCATCGGTCCAGGCGGTTACTTCCAGGCAGTCCGGCATGGTCTCGCGCTCGATCACCAGCGAGTGGTAACGGGTGGCGGTGAACGGGCTGGGCAGGCCGGTGAATACGCTGTTGCCGTGGTGATGAATGGGCGAGGTCTTGCCGTGCATCAGCGTCTTGGCGTGGATGATGCGGCCGCCAAAGGCCTGGCCTATGCTCTGGTGCCCGAGGCACACGCCCAGCACCGGAATCTTGCCGGCGAAGTGCTGGATCGCCGCCACCGAGATGCCGGCTTCGCTGGGCGTGCACGGGCCGGGCGAAACCACCAGGTGCTGAGGCTTGAGCGCCTCGATCTGCTCCAGCGTGATCTCATCGTTGCGGAACACAGCCACATCCGCGCCAAGCTCGGCGAAATACTGCACCAGGTTGTAGGTGAAGGAATCGTAGTTGTCTATCATTAACAGCATGAAAAACCTCCACAACAGCAAAGCAAATCTTCACCACAGAGACACAGAGACACAGAGAAAATCTTGATCATAATTTCATCCTCTTCAGGCCGTCTTTCAGGACTGGGACATTGAAATTCAACAGCAGTCCGGTATTGAGACCGCTGAGTCGGAGATAAGTCAGCAATTGCGCTTCGTGGACAGGAAGTGTTTTGTCCACCGCCTTGAGCTCAAGGATCAACTGGTTTTCAACCACGACGTCCATGCGATAGGCGCAATCAAGTGTGATTTCCTTGTAACGGACAGGCAACGCGACTTGTCGGGCAAGGCTAATGTTGCGCGATTTGAGTTCGTAGCAAAGACACTCCTCATCGGCAGATTCAAGGAGCCCAGCGCCTAAAGCGCGATGCACCTCAATGGCAGCACCAATTACCGCTTCAGACAAAGAATCTCTCGATGCTTCTCTCTGTGTCTCTGTGTCTCTGTGGTGAAGGGTTTCAGGCATCATCGATGCACCTTCGCATCTAATCCATCCAGCACCATCTCCGCCGCGCGCAGCACGGCGCGCGCCTTGTTCTGCGTCTCGATCCATTCGCTCTCGGGCACCGAGTCGGCCACGATGCCGGCGCCAGCCTGTACAAACAGCGTGTTGTTTTTTACCACCGCGGTGCGCAGGGCGATGGCCAGATCCATGTCGCCGTTGAAGCCGAGATAGCCCACGGCGCCGGCATAGATACCACGCTTGCTCGGTTCCAGCTCGTCGATGATTTCCATCGCACGCACCTTGGCGGCGCCGCTCACGGTGCCGGCGGGGAAGGTGGCCTTGAGCACATCCATGGCGCTGAGGCCTGGTTGCAGTTTGGCCTCGACGTTGGAGACGATGTGCATCACGTGCGAATAGCGCTCGATCACCATTTTGTCGGTGAGGCGCACGGTGCCGCGCTCGGCCACGCGACCGATGTCGTTGCGGCCGAGGTCGATCAGCATCAGGTGTTCGGCCAGCTCCTTCGGATCGGCCAGCAGCTCCTCGGCGAGGTCGACATCCTGCTCGACAGTTTTGCCACGCGGACGGGTGCCGGCGATGGGACGTACGGTGACATTGTCGCCTTCCAGGCGCACCAGAATCTCCGGTGAGGCGCCGACCACGTGGTGGTCGCCCATGTCGTAATAGAACATGTAGGGCGACGGGTTGACGCTGCGCAGCGCGCGGTAGAGCGACAGCGGCGAACCGGGGAAAGGCTGCGCCATGCGCTGCGACAGCACTACCTGCATGATGTCGCCGTCGAAGATGTAGCGCTTGGCTTTTTCCACTGCGGCCTTGAACGCTTCTTCGCCGAATTCCGAGTGCGCTTCGTGCCGGGGAAATTGCGGTGCATCGGGAATCTTCACCGGCTGACGCAGTGCGTGCTGCAAGGCGTTCAGGCGATGCAGCGCGTGCGTGTAGGCATCAGGCAGGGCTGGATCGGCATAGACGACAAAGGTGAGCTTGCCGGAGAGGTTGTCCACCACCGCCAGTTGCTCGGTGAGCATCAGCAGGATGTCGGGCGTGCCCAGCACGTCCTTCTTCTGCGTCTGTGCCAGACGCTGCTCGATGTAGCGCACCGTGTCGTAGCCAAAATAGCCGGCCAGCCCGCCGGTAAAGCGCGGCAGGCCGGACAACGGCGCCACCTTGAACTGCGACTGGTAGTCGCTGATGAAATCCAGCGGGTTGTCCACGCTGTGCGTGCTGTCGCCGGAGGGCTGGGTCAGCGTGATGTCTTTGCCGCGCACGCTGATGCGCGTGTCGGCGGGCAGGCCGATAAAGGAATAGCGCCCGAAGCGCTCGCCGCCCTGCACCGATTCCAGCAGGTAGGAATAGGGCTTGTTGGCCAGCTTGAGGTAAAGGGAAAGCGGGGTGTCGAGATCGGCGAAGGTCTCGGCCACCAGCGGGATGCGGTTGTAGCCTTGCTTGGCGAGTGCGTGAAACTCTTGTTCGGTGATGGGGTGCAACATGAAGCCTCCTGTATTTTGTAGGTTGGGTTAGCGTCTTTTGCGTAACCCAACACAGCTTGTTGGTGCGCGAGCTTGGGTTAGCGGCGGCGCCGCTAACCCAAGCTACATCAGCATCAGCACCATCGCCAGTTGGTTTTTTTCAGGAGTTGTCGGGTCATGTTCAGGCAAGTTTGATCAGTGGTGTTACTGCTGCCAGGTCGGGAATGACTGCATCCACGTTGAGTGTTTCCACCGGCTCGCCGTGATTGTAGCCGTAAGGCACGCAGATGATGGGGCAGCCTGCAGCGCGGGCAGCCTGGGCATCGCTGAGCGAATCGCCCACCAGCAGCAGCTGCTCGATCGGCACGCCGAAAAACTTGGCCGAATGCAGCAGTGGCAGCGGGTGCGGCTTCTTCTCGGGCAGCGTGTCGCCTGCCACCACGATTTCGAAATAGGACGCCAGCCCGGCACTTTTCAGAATGGGGCTGGTATAGCGTTCCACCTTGTTGGTGATGCAACCCAGTCTGAATCCGGCCGCCTTCATCGCGTCCAGCCCCTTCACTACATTGCTGAAGGGCTGGCTTTTGGTGGCCAGCTCGGTGTAATGCTTCTCGAAAATCGGCAGCGCCCGGTCGAACAGGGCGGCATCCGGCTCGGCATACATGTCGCCAGTCAGCGCACGCTTGACCAGCCAGTGGATGCCGTTGCCGATATAGCTCATCAGCAGGTCTTGCGACACCGGCGCACGGCCCATGTCGCGCAACATGCGGTTGGCCGATTCGGCCAGCTCGGGTGCGGTGTGCAACAGCGTGCCGTCAAGGTCGATGACGATCGCTGAAACTGAGATTGGGAAATGCATAAAATCCTAAATTCCCACCACAGAGACACAGAGACACAGAGAAAAACAAAACCAATATTCAAGTAAGAAGCACCGCAGCTTTGCAGGCTCGACAGGAACTCAACTTTTGATTCGTTTGGTTTGAAGGTTTTCTCTGTGTCTCTGTGTCTCTGTGGTGAATGGTTTGTTATTTTTTGACCTTGGCCAGTTCCGCACGCATTTCGGCAACTACGGTGTTGTAGTGGTTCTTGTCCTTGTCGTTCTTCTTGCCGAATATGGCAGAGCCGGCCACAAAAGTATCCACACCGGCTTCAGCCACTTCGCGGATGTTGGCAGGGCCCACGCCACCGTCGATCTCCAGGCGGCAATTATAATTTCCAGCAGCTATCATCTTGCGTACGGCACGTGCCTTGTCCAGCACGTAAGGAATGAATTTCTGGCCGCCGAAACCGGGGTTAACCGACATCAGTAGCACCATGTCCAGTTTTGGCAGGGTGTATTCCAGTATGTCCAGCGGAGTGGCCGGGTTGAACACCAAGCCGGCCTTGCAGCCGCTTTCCTTGATCAGGCCGATGGTGCGGTCGATATGTTCGGAAGCTTCCGGATGGAAGGTGATGT
>JBGPPE010000188.1:0-4431 GCA_041488395.1 Gallionellaceae bacterium | reverse complement strand
GGGCTACAGCGAAGTGTTTGATAACACCGTGTTGCTCGATGGCTCGACGGAAGCAGTGTTGGCTTATACCTACACCGATGGCAGCACTTACATCACCGATACAGTGAAGGCAGCGGATGGCTCTTACCAGCAGAGCTGGAGCCGTTCGGATGGCAGCTCCGGCACCACCAACTACAACGCGGTCACGCTGGAGAAGAGCGGCACTATCAACAACCCGGTGAAGGGCTACAGCGAAGTGTTCGACAACACTGTGCTGGCCGATGGCTCTACCGAAGCAGTGCTCACCTACACCTATACCGATGGTTCAACTTACAACATCGACACAGTGAAAGCGATCGATGGTTCCTATACGCAAGTGTGGAGCAGGAGCAATGGGACATCCGGTACCAAGGTTGTGGATAGCACCGGCGCCATTATTGCGGATAGCTGGGTTCATGCCGATGGTAGCCAGGGCGTTAATGCCAGCGGCAACCACCTGGTGTTGGGCACGGCAGGCAACAACACGATCAAGGCGCTGAGTACCGGCAATGAAATCATGATTGGCGGCGCGGGCAACGATACCCTGACCACCGGCCCCAACACCAACATCATTGCCTTCGACAAGGGGGACGGCAAAGACAATGTCTATGCGGCAGCAGGCTTGAGTAATACGGTTTCTTTAGGCGGCCACTTTGCCTACAGCGACCTTGCCCTGCAGCACAATGGTAATGACCTGGTTCTCGATATCGGCTCTGCTGATAGCATTACCTTCAAGGGCTGGTATACAGGCAACAACAATATCGTTGACCTGCAAGTGATCGCATCGAGCATGTCGGATTTCAACCCCGGTTCAACAGACGCGTTGCGCAACAGCAATGTCGAGAACTTTGATTTCCAGATGCTTGTGAGTGCCTTTGACCAGGCGAAAGCTGTAAACCCAAGCCTGTCTGCATGGGGCGTAACCAATGCCTTGCTGGATGCACATCTGGCGTCCAGCGACACGGTAGCACTGGGCGGTGACCTGGCTTACACCTACGGCACACAGGGCAGCCTCACCGGCATGGGCATTGCAGCCGCGGAATCAACGTTGGCCAGCAGCCAGTTCGCTACCGCACCGCAGACGCTGAATCCATGGCCAACGCTTAACACAGGGACGGTGCAGATTCGATGAGGTGTTTGATGAATAGATGTGCTCATAAGTCGGGGGCGACTCCATGAGCGAGAAATCCACCATCCTGTCACCAGAAGCCCTGGACTTCGCCCCCAGCCTGCTCGCCATACAGGAAAGCCCCCCCGCACGTTTGCCGCGTGCCGTGCTGTTTACGGTTGGTTCACTGTTTGTCATCCTCTTGCTGTGGGCGATTTTCGGCAAGCTCAATATTATTGCCAGTGCCGATGGACGCCTGATGCCGGAGACTTATGTCAAGATCGTGCAGCCGGCGGATGCCGGTATCGTGCAGGAGATTTTGGTGAAGGAGGGTGAATCGGTGCAGGCGGGGCAGGTGTTGCTGCGCATGGATACCAAGCTGGCCGAGGCGGATGCCAAGACTATCGGCAACGATCTTGCATTGCGTACCCTGCAGTTGCGCCGCATTGATGCGGAGCTGGCCGGCAGGCCATTAGCCAGGCAGGCTAAAGACCCCGTCGATCTGTTCCGCCAGATTGAATCGCAGTACCGCGACCACCGTCGGTCTTATCTGGATTCGCTGGAGCAGGCACAGGAAGCATTGAAGAAGAGTCAGCGTGAATATGATTCGGCCAGCGAGGTGTTGACCAAGCTGCAGCAGATCACGCCGATACTCAAGCAGCAGGCCGATGCCTATGCCGATATGGGCAAGGATGGTTACGCACCGCAGATCACGGTGCGTGACAAGCAGCGCGAGTATCTGGAAAAAGCCCAGGATTTGCGCGCGCAGCAGTCAACGGTGGCCAGCCTGGAAGCGGCGGTGAATCTGGCGCGGAAGCAGATCGACCAGATCACCTCGAAATACCGCAGCGACTTGCAAAACGAGCGGGTGGAAGCGGGCGGGCAGCACAGCAAGCTGGAGCAGGACTGGGCCAGGCAGGAGCACAAGACGGGTCTGCTGGAGCTCAGGGCGCCACAGGCCGGCATCGTGAAGGATCTGGCCACGCACACAGCTGGCACCGTCGTCTCGCCCGGCACGGTGCTGCTTTCGATTGTGCCGGAGCACGAGCCGCTGGTGGCCGAAGTGATGATCAAGAATGACGATGTCGGTTTTGTCTACCCGCACCAGAAAGTAAAGGTAAAGGTCGCACCTTATCCGTTTGCGGAATACGGCATGCTGGATGGCGAAGTCACCCGTATCCAGGCAGACAGCGAGAGCGACCAGTCGCAATCAAAAGACCAGTCCAGAGACAAGCAGCAAGCCCAGCCCTCTGTCTATAAAGCCATCGTTTCGCTGGATAGCCAGATCCTCGAATCGGATGGCCAGAAGCTGAAGCTGATGGCGGGTATGCAGGTGGTGGCCGAGATCAACCAGGGCAGCCGCTCGGTGATCAGATATCTGCTGTCGCCGGTAAGCAAGACACTCTATGAAAGCGGGCATGAAAGGTGAGTGGGTGGAATCGCTCTGTGCTCGTGTGCTTAGGCTCAAGCTGCTGATGCTCATGCCGTGTGTGTCGGCCATGCTGCTGTCCATGGCCAGCTTGCCTGCGCATGCAGCAGATTTGCTGGAAACCTATCGCCTGGCGCAGAGCAATGATCCCACCTTCGAGGCGGCGCGCTATGCCCTGGCTGCCGCGCAGGAAAAAACTCCCCAGGCCAGAGCCGGCCTGTTACCCGTGGTGAACCTTAATGGCAACAACAACCTGAACCACGCGTCGTCCGAGTTTAGCGGTGTGCCGCCGGTGGATCGCGATGTGCGCTCATGGGCGTGGACATTGCAGCTGACCCAGCCCCTGTTTCGTGCGCAGAACGCGTTTGCCTACAGCGAAGCGGAGATGCTGGCCGAGCAAGCGCGTGCGCAATACAGCCAGGCCGAGCAGGACCTGATTTTGCGCGTGACGCAGGCCTATTTCGATGTGCTGGTGGTGCAGGAAAGCATCGAAGTCGCCGATGTGCAGCTGCGTGCCGCTGAGGAACAGCTGGCCCTGGCACAGCGTGGGTTCGAGGCGGGGGCGAATGCCATTACCGATGTGCACGAGGCCAAGTCGCGCGCAGACCTTGCCCGCTCGCAACGCATCGCTGCACTGAGTGAGCTGGATGGCAAACAGGCCGAACTGGAAAAAGTGGTGGGGCAGGAAACAAAGGTGCTGGCCGCACTGCAAGCTGCCGTGGTGGTGCCCAAGCCGCAACCGGACAACGCCCGTGCCTGGATAGAGCAGGCGCGCGACAACAACCCCGCCGTGCTGGCGCCCAAGGCGGCGCTGGGGGCGGCCGAAGCAGCGGTGGGCAAGAACCGGGCGGAATATGCGCCGACCGTGGATCTGGTGGCGTCATATGGAAAAAATTATTCATCGGGCAATGCGAGTACGCCGACAGATTTCGAGACACGCACGGACTCTTCCCAGGTCGGGCTGCAATTAACCGTGCCACTGTTTGCCGGCGGGGGAACCCATTCGCGGGTGAGCGAAGCCATGGCCAATGTAGGCAAGGCCGCGGCCGAGCTGGAAGTGGCGCGCCGTCAGGCCGCTACCGATGCAAGGCGTGCCTACTCGGCCATCGTCAATGGTCTGGCGCAGATCGAGGCGCTGCAATCTGCGGTTGAGTCCAGCACCAGCGCGGTGAAGGGCAATCAGGTTGGCTACAAGCTGGGTATCCACATGAACATTGATGTGCTGAATGCCGAGCAGCAGCTCTACACGGCCCAGCGCGATCTGGTCAAAGCGCGCTACGATACCCTGTTGCAGGGGCTCAAGCTCAAGGCGGCGGCAGGCGTGCTGACTGAGGCAGATGTCATGGCGGTGAACCAGATGTTGCTGCATTGAAGTCCGAGAGTTTTTTAGCAGTAAATCCACGATTTCCAATTCGATCAGTAAAAGCGGGAACAAAATGAAAAATGTAATTTTATTGGCTTTGCTCCTCACCGGATGTGCGAGCTATTCAGGCGTGATCCCGGATGGCAAGGAATCCTATATCGTGATTGCATCGGGCGGGCACGGCTTTGCTTCCTCCGGCGATCTCAAAATTGATGCGTACCAGGAAGCCAATGCCTATTGCACAAAGCTTGATAAGCAGCTCGAAACCATCTCGGTAAAGACCACCGAGGCGGGGATACTGAACAAATTCTCTGAGGCAGAGCTCAAGTTCAGGTGCATAGCCCGCTAGCTTATGGAATCGGCTTAGCAGAAGCTTTGCCGTGCAATCAGTCAGGTCATGCAGGTCGATATTGGATATATGCTTACCTCTATGCAAACAAGGATCGCGAGAATATCGCACCGAATGAACTGGCAGGGTTCAAAAGGTTGGCGAAAGATTACAGCATGCGAGCG
>JBGPPE010000187.1:0-4435 GCA_041488395.1 Gallionellaceae bacterium | reverse complement strand
CGGTTTAAGTCGCACGCCTGGAAAGCGTGTTTAGGTTTATAGCCTAACGGGGGTTCGAATCCCCCCCTCTCCGCCAAATCAATAACTTGCGTTAAGTGCAAACTAACGCAAGCAAACTCAAAATAACCACCTTGCCACACTTCAGTGTGGCAAATTTGTGGCAAAAATACCAACTACTGAAATAGACGTAACTAGAAGTAAGTGGTATCGCTCTAGCACTTCATAAGTTCAGTTCGTAACCGCCGACACTGGCGCCACACAGATTGTTGACCAGAGCTAAATGAATCTTTTATCCCTTTATAGAGTTGATCAGAAACAGCAGAGAGCGTGTATGACGAGTCCGCTGGTAAACCAACATAGTGATATAGCTCCTTTGGATCACCCTTGCATGAAACAATACCATCTGGGCAGTTATCTACAGCTTGGCGAAACGATACCAAATCCATTTGGCCTATCTCCATGAACGCATATTGACATGATACTGAATGTCGGTAAATATAAGAAACTACCGACGATATGTATCAAGCATGGAAACCTCAAAAGTTACGAAGGTTCTGAGTCTCGCCAAGCAGGAAGGCGTTATTCGTGCTCGAGACCTGGAGCCGCACAACATACCCCGCACCTATCTTGCCCGCCTGTGCGAAACGGGCAGGCTCCAGCGTCTTGGGCGTGGCCTATATATGCTGGCCGATAGCGCCATCACCACCAATCACAGCCTGGGGGAAACCGCAAAGCGTGTACCCCATGGCGTGATTTGCCTGCTTTCGGCACTACGGTTTCATCGGGTCACCACTCAGGCACCATTCGAAGTCTGGATTGCGATTGATAACAAAGCGCGCGCCCCAGCCGCAAAAGAAACACCTCTGCGCGTTGTCCGATTCTCTGGGCAGGCGCTAGAGTCCGGTGTAGAAACGCATGTAATAGACGGCGTGCCAACCCGAATTTACTCACTCGCCAAAACAATTGCCGATTGCTTCAAGTACCGAAACAAAATCGGAATGGACGTGGCTGTGGAAGCACTGAGGGAAAGCTGGCGCGCCCGTAAATGCACTATGGACGAGCTCTGGCATTACGCAGCGATTTGCCGGGTATCCAATGTGATGCGCCCCTATCTGGAAACACTGACATGAGCGTAGATCAACCAAGTAATCTCTCCGCCTCCGTGCGCCAACGGCTGCTCAATATCGCCAAACGCGATGGCGAGGCATTCGATCTAGTGCTGACGCGTTATGCCTTGGAGCGCCTCTTGTATCGCTTGGGGCAATCTCAATACCACGACCAGTTCCTGCTCAAGGGAGCCATGCTGTTCGCCGTGTGGGGCGGAGAAGCTCACCGCCCTACCCGTGATGTTGACCTGCTGGGATTCGGAACGAGCGAACTTTCGCAGGTGATGAAGATTTTCCAGGACATTTGCCAAGTGTCGGTGGAACCAGATGGTCTGGAGTTTCTCCCGGACACCATGCGTGCGATAGAAATCCGCGAAGATCAGGAGTATCAGGGCGTGCGAGTGTCATTTGAATCACGCCTGGAAAAGGCCGTTATCCCGATTCAGATTGATATTGGCTACGGCGATGCGGTGACACCCGCACCGGAAGATATTACCTACCCCACCGTGCTGGATTTTGCCGCTCCCAAGCTGCGCGCTTATCCAATCTATACCGTGGTCGCTGAAAAATTTCAAGCCATGGTATGGCTTGGAATAGCCAATAGCCGCATGAAGGATTTCTATGATCTCTGGATCATCATGCAGAAATTTCCGTTTGAGGGGCACGTTCTGGGCACGGCAATTGAGGCCACCTTTGCACGACGCCAGACGCCCTTGCCGACCGGAGCCCCCTTGGCCTTGACCCAGGTGTTTGCCAACGATGCAGCAAAGCAGACTCAGTGGAAAGCATTTCTTCGCAAGAACGCATTGCCGGTGGACGATCAGGCATTCCCCGACATCATCACGGCATTGCATGATTTCCTGATGCCGCCGACACTAGCATCCGCAAAAGCATTGCCCTTCAACGCTTACTGGCCCGCTGGCGGATCGTGGCAAACCAGGGCGGAATAAGTCTAGCTCAACGTGATCCCTATGATTCATCGACTTATCCCTCTAAAAATAATAGCGTGCAAAAAATTCCAGCCTGCGCGAATTCTGCTTTTCACCAAATTCCGTTTGGCTATCGCCATTCAGTGCATAGAGCCTGAGTCGTAGTGCCAGGTTGGTGATGCCGGTGTATAGCAGCTCGGGCGCGATTGAAAAACTTCTGTCATCAAGATTGATAATCGCGGTGACAGACGGTGTGAAATACAGGATGTCAAACGGCTCATTCTGGCTGATTTTTGCATACACGTAATCACGCATGGGGTTGGGGCGTCCGTAACCGCCTTGGGCAAGGGTGTTTGCCTGTTGCAGAAGAGCAGCGTCGGATGTTGTCTGGAACTGCGTCAAACCGTTATCGACAAGACGATAAAAGTCACTCATCTGGTTTTGCGTGTAGCTGATGCCGTTACGGTAATACTCCAGGATATAGGTCGTGTCGTTTTCAGTGAGGTAACGCATTCCCAGCAGGGAACTCATGACACTATCCTGTTGTGTGACCACATTGCCGGTAGCATTAGTCACTTGCTGTGCAACATCCGCAATGCGCGCCCATTCACCATGAAGCTCCAGGTTGCTCGACAGATTGCGCGAGAAATCCATACCGAAACGCGGTGTTCGACTGCCAGTGCCCATAAACATCAGGTCAATGTCGGTGTCGTAGTAGAGAAAGTAGAGTTTGGCGGCAACATTGATGTAGTCTGGTTTGCCGAAATCGTTATTTACTCCTGAGCTTACTGGCAGCAATACCGGTGTAAATGCGACCGTTTTCAATGGCCCGTCGAAATTACGGATGAAGTCTGCGGTGGCCATGGTGTAGCCCTCCCGGGACAAATCGGGGTCGTTAGGATCTTTGGCGCGCTCCACAAAACCGACCGTGCTAAAAGCGTAACCCTTGCCCCAGCGCAGGGTTTTTTTGCCTAAATCCAGTGTGAACCCCGGGTCTGGCTTGAATGAGGCATAAGCTTCATAAACCAGGCTTTCCTGTGCGCTCGCCACGTTATCCTGCATGGCATCCATATGACCACGGAAATTGAATGTGGTAATTCCCTTGCTATATTTTCCCGCCAGCTCAAGGGTGCCAGTCCTGCGTTCAAGCGTGTCTCTTTGCTCGAGATTGTAGAAGCCCAGTTTATAGAAGGCAGCGTTGCGGTTGAGCTGAAAATATTCCGGTTTTAGTTCGACGTAGCCGCCGAACTCGAAGGAACTTTTCTCAAACTCCGCTGCATCGAAGGAATATTCATCAGCCAACAAAGGCGCGGCCTGGATAAAAATGGCCAATAGAAATATCCAGCGCATACTCATTTGCGCAAGTCTTCAACTCGCGGCAAGTAATTCAGCGTGAACACCTCGTCCTTGAAGTCGCGCTTCTTGATCTGGGAATACAGCATCACCGACTTATAGCCCTTGTAGAGCGGGCTATCTGTCTCAAGGGTGGCGGGGCGCCTGATGCCAGCACCGAAATCCTTGATGTCCTTGAAATGCAGCGTCTTGATCAACAGCCCGCTGGCGGCATAGCACTCGATGGTCAGCGGCAACAAGGCCTTTTTATCTACCCACATCTTGAGACGGTCGTAGGCTACCTCGCCGGTCTTGGCTTTGAGCGCAAGCAGGTAGTTTTCCTTCTGCTCTTCCGTATTTTCCACGTTGTATTCGACCGTGTAATCGAGGCGCAGAATGTCCGCATTGTTGAATACGCCGCCGACCACCGATTGCAGGCTGGTAATGCGCATCGGTTTGCCCACCTCGGGAATGTAGAGCCACATGTTGTCGCCGAGGCGCAACGTAGCCCTGCCCTTGTCACTGGCCGGCGCGAGAAATAGCGCCACGAGTTTGTCACTGCCTTTCTTCAGAGAATAAAGCACGTACTCCTTGCGACTGCCGTCCGGTTCGACGTTAATGAGCTTGCGGTACATCTCATACGATTCCGGTTCCAGGTTGCGATCCACCTTTTGCAGAATCTGAGTGCCGTCCAGGGCCCATGCCGGCGCGGCGATCAGGCATAAAATCACATACCAGAATTTTTTCATGGCGCTACCTTTTGAGATTGAGTTAAACATGACGCAAGGCCGCGATGGGGTCCATCCGCGAAGCTTTCCAGGCGGGCTGCAGGCTCGCCAGGATCGCTACAGCGACCACCATGCCGGCGATGGTCACCACGTCACCGGTATGGATCGAAGGCGTCAACAACAGGTCTTTCTGGGTGCCAAAGGAGAAGGTGATTTTCCAGATGTTCAACGCGTAGATGACGGCGAGGCTGATCGCTACCCCGAGCGCGGCGCCACCCACGCCGAGCAGCAGCCCCTCGGTCAGGAACAAGGACAGAATTCTGGCTGGCGGCGTGCCGAT
>JBGPPE010000186.1:0-4475 GCA_041488395.1 Gallionellaceae bacterium | reverse complement strand
CCTTTCAGGAGTCGTTCCAGAAAGCCTTGCGCGGCCTGGAAGTGGGCGTGGATGGCCTCGACAGCAAATATGGCGACCGTGAGGCGATAGTTGCCGAAATGGGCGCACCGGGACCTGAGCGTATCTGGGCGGTGGGCGATGCCTTCCGTCTCGGCATGAGCGTGGAGGAGGTGTTCTCCTGCAGCAAGATCGATCGCTGGTTCCTGGTGCAGATCAACGACCTTATCCAGCGCGAAGCGGCCTTGCTCGGGCGCGGGCTGGACAGTCTCAACGCGGACGAATTGCGCGACCTGAAGCGCCGCGGTTTTTCTGACCGCCGCCTGAGCAGGCTGCTGGGCTGCGATGCACCCTCGGTGCGCGCCCTGCGCCATGCCCTGAAGATACGTCCGGTATACAAGCGCGTGGACACCTGCTCGGCCGAGTTTGCCACCAATACCGCCTACATGTACTCCACCTACGAGGAGGAGTGTGAATCGCAACCTTCCGATCGGAAAAAGATCATGGTGCTGGGCGGCGGTCCCAACCGTATCGGCCAGGGTATCGAGTTCGATTACTGCTGCGTGCATGCCGTGCTGGCGATGCGCGAGGACGGTTACGAGACCATTATGGTCAACTGCAATCCGGAAACGGTGTCCACCGATTACGACAGTTCCGATCGCCTCTATTTCGAGCCGCTGACGCTGGAAGACGTGCTGGAAGTGGTGGCAGTGGAAAAGCCTTTCGGTGTGATCGTGCAGTATGGCGGGCAGACGCCGCTGAAGCTGGCGCGTGGCCTGGAGAAAAACGGTGTGCCGATTATCGGTACCACGCCGGACATGATCGACTGTGCGGAAGATCGTGCGCGCTTTCAGCAGATGTTGCAAAAACTGAACCTGAAACAGCCGCCCAACCGCACCGTGAGCACGCCTGAACAGGCGGTGCAGGCGGCGCAGGAGATCGGCTATCCGCTGGTGATGCGTCCTTCCAACGTGCTGGGCGGGCGTGCCATGGAGATCGTGCATGGACAGGCCGACCTTGAGCGCTATATGCGCGAGGCGGTGGAGAGCGCCAAGATTTACCCCGAGCGCATGCCTATCCTGCTCGATCGTTTCCTCAACGACGCGATCGAGGTGGATGTGGATGCGGTGTCCGATGGCGAGGCTGTGCTGATCGGCGGCATCATGCAGCACATCGAGGAGGCGGGTGTGCACTCCGGCGACTCGGCCTGCTCGTTGCCGCCGTTCAGCCTGACCGCACAGATGCAGGACGAGCTGCGCCGCCAGACCGTGGCGATGGCCAAGGCGCTGAATGTGGTGGGCCTGATGAACGTGCAGTTTGCCATTCAGGGCGAGACGGTCTACGTGCTGGAAGTGAATCCGCGCGCTTCGCGTACGGTGCCGTTTGTATCCAAGGCCACCGGTATTCCGCTGGCCAAGGTGGCCGCGCGCTGCATGGTGGGCCAATCCCTGGCGCAGCAGGGCGTGACCAAAGAGGTGATCCCGCCGTTCTATTCGGTGAAGGAAGCGGTATTCCCCTTTATCAAGTTCCCCGGTGTGGACACTATCCTTGGCCCGGAAATGAAATCCACCGGCGAGGTGATGGGCGTCGGCGATACCTTTGCCGAAGCCTTTGTGAAGTCGCAGCTGGCAGCCGGGGTGAAATTGCCAACCTCGGGCAAGGTGTTTATCAGCGTGCGCGAAGCCGACAAGCAGGGTGCTGTGGAAGTGGCCAAGAGTCTGCAGGGGCTTGGTTTCACCATACTCGCTACACGCGGCACCGCAGCGGTGCTCAGTGCGGCAGGCGCCAACGTGATTGTGGTCAATAAGGTGGCCGAGGGGCGTCCGCATATTGTGGACATGATCAAGAACGGCGAGATTTGCCTGATCATCAACACGGTGGACAGCAAGCGCAGTGCGATGCAGGATTCCTATTCCATTCGTCATGCCGCTTTGCAGGGGCGCGTGACTTACTACACTACGCTGGCTGGAGCACGCGCAGCTTGCGTAGGCATGCAGCATCTCACCGAACTGAATGTGTATGACCTGCAGGCGCAACACAAGCGCCTGGGTCGCTAAGAGACTGAAGGAAATATAGTATGAGCAAAGTACCTTTGACCGTGCTTGGTGCAGAATTATTGCGCAACGAATTGCACCATTTGAAAACTGTGGATCGCCCCTGGGTGATTAACGCCATCGCTGAGGCGCGTGCGCAGGGTGACCTGTCGGAGAATGCCGAGTACGAGGCGGCAAAAGAGCGCCAGGCCTTTATCGAGGGCCGTATCATTGAGCTGGAAAGCAAGCTCGGCAGTGCGCAAGTGATCGATCCCAGAACGATTAATGCCGATGGCCGTTGCGTGTTTGGCGCGACCGTGGAGCTGGAAGACATGAACACGGGTGATGTGATGGTGTATCAGATCGTCGGCGATGATGAGGCCGATATCAAACAGCGCAAGATTTCAATCAGCTCACCGATTGCACGGGCACTGATCGGCAAGATCAGCGGCGATGTGGCTGAAGTGCAGGCGCCAGGCGGCATTCGCGAGTACGAAATCGTGGATGTGCAGTACATCTAGAAATCCAGCTGTAATTCTGCAAGTTTGTGACTAATCGCATGGCGCAAGTGCCTGGTAAATGCATTTGCGCCGATGCTTCAACCGATCAGGATTTGTTGCCGAGCTGTTTCTTGGTGAGCGGCTTGCCTTTTTTGCGCTTGGGCAAGCTGAGCAGAGGTGTTTCCTGCGGCTGGTATACCACCAGGATTTTGCCGATATGCTGCACCGCGCCGGCGTTGAGCACGGTGCAGATTTCCTGCAGCATGGCGGCGCGCGCTTCGCGGTCATCGCTCATGACGCGAATCTTGATCAACTCGTGGCTTTTCAGGCTACGGGCGATTTCATCCAGTACGGCGGGGGTCAGTCCGGCCGAGCCGATCATGACAGTGGGATTAAGCGGGTGCGCGCGCGCTTTAAGGTCGCGGCGTTGTGATACGGAAAGCGTTAACATGATGTACTCCAGATATAGTTCTGCATTCTAATCGATGAAGCCTTCCAAAACCAGCAAACAATGGATGAAGGAGCACGTCAACGACCCGTATGTGCAGCTTGCACAGAAGGACGGGTATCGCTCACGCGCGGCCTACAAGCTGCTTGAGATAGATGAACGCGATCATCTGCTGAAACAGGGTATGGTGGTGGTTGACCTGGGCGCGACGCCGGGCGGCTGGTCGCAAGTGGCTGCCGCCAAGGTGGGCGCCAACGGCAAAGTGATTGCGCTGGACTTGCTGCCGCTGCAACCGCTGGCGCGGGTGCAGTTCATCCAGGGCGACTTTCGCGAAGACAGCGTGCTGGCTCAGCTTGAACAGGCGCTGGCCGGGCAGAAGATTGGTCTTGTAATTTCGGACATGGCACCCAATATCAGCGGTATAGACAGTGCCGATCAGGCGCGCGCCATCCATCTCGCCGAACTGGCGCTGGAATTTGCTGTCAATCACCTCAAGCCCGGTGGCGCTTTTCTGGTGAAGGTGTTCCAGGGCTCGGGATTTGAGGCGTATATGAAGGCCATGCGCAACCATTTTGGTCGCGTTGTCAGCCGCAAGCCGAAAGCATCGCGTGATCGCAGCAGCGAGGTGTATTTGCTGGGGCTGGACAAGCGCGAATAGTCAAGCTTGAGTAATAGTGCTACACAGTGTTTAATGCGGTAATGGATTTAAGGCTCACGAGGAGCAATGATGAATAATTTGTTTAAAAGTGTAGGAATTTGGCTGGTTGTAGCGTTGGTGCTGATGACCATCTTCAATCAGTTTAACTCGCGCCAGCAGCAGTCTGCACAGGTGCAACTGGATTATTCGCAGTTCCTCGACCAGGTCAAGCAGGGGCAGATTGCCAAGGTGACCATGGAGGGGCGCACGCTCAAGGCCGTTACCACCGATGGCAAGCGTATCACCACTTATGCGCCCAGCGATTTGTGGCTGGTGTCGGATTTGCTCAAGAATGGCGTGAAGATTGAAGCCAAGCCGGAAGAAGAGCAGTCCTTCTGGATGAATATATTTGTGTCCTGGTTCCCGATGCTGTTGCTGATCGGCGTGTGGGTATTCTTCATGCGCCAGATGCAGGGCGGCAAGGGTGGCGGCGCATTCTCGTTCGGCAAGAGCAAGGCGCGCTTGATGGATGATGCCAAGGAGCGCGTGACCTTTGCCGATGTGGCCGGTTGCGATGAAGCCAAGGAAGAAGTGTCGGAACTGGTTGATTTCCTGCGCGACCCGTCGAAATTCCAGTCGCTGGGCGGGCGCATCCCGCGCGGTGTGCTGATGGTGGGCAGCCCGGGCACGGGTAAAACGCTGCTGGCCAAGGCGATTGCCGGTGAGGCCAAGGTGCCGTTCTTCTCGATCTCCGGTTCCGATTTCGTCGAAATGTTCGTCGGCGTTGGCGCCGCGCGCGTGCGCGACATGTTTGAGAATGCCAAGAAACAGGCGCCCTGCATCATCTTCATTGACGAAAT
>JBGPPE010000185.1:0-4508 GCA_041488395.1 Gallionellaceae bacterium | reverse complement strand
TGCAGCAGGGCCTGCAGGCTACCGCAGAATGGTATCGGAACTGCGCATCAACCAGGTGCAGCAGCTGATTCGAGGTTGCAAGAAAAGCTCAGGGTGTGGAAATGGTAAAAAATAATTCAGTCGAAGCGTCAGAGAACGTGGTGTGGCATCACGCCACGGTGACGCGTGCACGCCGCGAACAGCTGAATGGGCACAGGGGCGCAATTCTCTGGTTTACCGGGTTGTCTGGAGCAGGCAAGTCAACACTGGCGCATGAAGTAGAGGAAAAGCTCCACCAGCTGGGATGCCGCACCTTCGTGCTGGATGGCGACAATGTGCGACACGGTTTGTGCGGAGATCTGGGTTTTTCCGGGGACGACAGGGTGGAGAACATTCGTCGCATCGGCGAGGTGTCCAAGCTTTTTATGGAGGCGGGGGTGATTGTACTGACCGCCTTCATATCACCGTTTCGCGCCGATCGCGATAAAGTGCGGACAATGGTGCAACCGGGTGAATTCATCGAAATTTATTGCCAGTGCCCAATCAACGTGTGCGAGGAGCGGGATGTGAAGGGCCTCTACAAGAAAGCCCGCGCGGGTGAAATCGGACAATTTACCGGGATCACATCACCCTATGAGGTGCCGCAAAAACCAGAGCTGATGCTGGATACCTCCAAATCGCTGGCCGAATGTGTAGAGCAGGTATTGGCTGAAATCCGCAAAGAAAAAATTATCACTGCCTGACGTAATTGCTGGGGTTAGAGTCTCAGCAGGCGCGGCGACGTTGACGCTGGAAGGTGGTAAAATTCGCCGCAAATTCAATACGCCACAACGGCCTGCTTCCCCGAATCAACACATGACTTATTCCGCCCCCATTGTCGCTGCCCTGGTTACGCTGACGTTTATCGCGGCAATCCTCTCTGGCAGGTTTGCGATGGTTATTCAGGATATTCCCAACGAGCGCTCGCTGCATGCAAAGCCCACCCCTCGTACAGGCGGGATAGGCTTGATTGCAGGCCTGTTGTGCGGATGGGCGGTGATCGGCAATACCTTGTGGTGGTGGCTGGTGTTGCCGCTACTCGTTTTATTTGCGGTTTCGCTAGCCGACGATATGCGTGGCCTGCCGGTGCGACAGCGCCTGCTCTCACAGCTGGCCTCTGCGGCAATCCTGGTATGGGGTTCGGGTTTGTTTGCTCAGCAAGGGATGCTGATCGCCCTGTTAGTGCTGCTGTTTAGCGTGTGGATGACCAATCTCTTCAACTTCATGGATGGCTCGGATGGCCTGGCCGGCGGCATGGCGCTGTTCGGCTTCGGCAGCTATGGCATTGCGGCATGGCTCACGCACAACCCATCGCTGGCCGTGCTGAATCTCACCATTGCTGCGGCCGCTGCAGCCTTCCTTTACTACAATTTCCATCCTGCCAAAGTATTCATGGGTGATGCGGGCTCCATTCCGCTCGGTTTTCTGGTGGCGGCAATGGGCCTGCTCGGCTGGCAACAAGGCAGCTGGGAGCCGTGGTTTCCGGTGCTGGTCTTCTCGCCGTTTATTGTCGATGCGAGTGTCACACTGCTTAAGCGCACACTGCGTGGCGTCAAAGTGACCGAGGCACATCGCGAGCATTATTACCAGCGCCTGATCCAGCTGGGCTGGGGACATCGCAATGTTGCGCTGGCAGAATATGCCCTGATGCTGGCCGCGAGTTGCTCGGCACTATGGGCGCTGCAGCATGCCTTTCCATGGCAGATGCTTTTGGCATGGAGCGCCGCCTACGCATGTTTGATGTGGCTTGTGGATATGCGCTGGAAAAACTTTACGCGAGGGAAAAATGTTTAGAGCGCGTATCAATACCATCATCGCCATGCTGCACGACTGGTTTGCCGCTGCGCTTGCCTGGTGGTTTGCCTATCTGTTGCGCTTTAATTTCGATCTGCCTGCACAGTTTCAGAATGAACTCTGGCGCACCCTGCTTTGGGTGGTTCCCATGCAGGCCGCTGTATTCTGGAGCTTTGGCCTGTATCGCGGCATCTGGCGCTATGCCAGCGTGGCCGATTTGCGTCGCATCCTGTTTGCGGTGCTGGCCGCGACAGCGCTGATTCCCTTGCTGTTGTCCCTGTTCCGCGTGCAGGCCATCGTGCCGCGCTCGGTGCTGATCATCGACCCGTTGCTGCTGCTGCTGGTGATGGGCGGCAGCCGCCTGCTCTACCGGCTGTGGAAAGAGGATATGCTGTATGGCGATATCCATCTGCGGGGCGAGCCGGTACTGGTGTTGGGGACCGGTGCCGCGGCGATCGCCTTGTCGAAAGAGCTGGCGCGCAGCAAGGCCTGGCACCAGGTCGGCTTTCTGGATGACGATGCGGAAAGCCAGGGGCATATACTCAATGGCATCAAGGTGCTCGGCAGACTGTCCAGTTTGCCGCACTGGGCGCAACGCTTTGGCGTCACCCAGGTCATCATCGCCATGCCCTCGGCATCGCACCAGGTGCGCAAGCATGTGATCGACCTGGCCAACCGCAGCGGCATCAAGGCGCTGACGGTGCCCTCGTTTGACGACCTGCTGAGCGGGCGTATCTCCATCTCGCAATTGCGCGCCGTCGAGCTGGACGACCTGCTCGGGCGCGATCCGGTGCAGCTCGATACGGCCGGCCTGCACGAATTTCTGGCCGGGCACACGGTACTGGTCAGCGGGGCCGGTGGCTCGATCGGCTCCGAGCTGTGCCGCCAGATCATCCGCTTCAGGCCGGGAATGTTGATCCTGCTTGAAGCCAGCGAGCTCGCGCTGTACAACATGGAGCAGGAGCTGACGCGTGACTTCCCGCAACTCAAGCTGCTCTGCCTGGCCGGCGATGTGCGTGACGCGACGCGGGTGGAGCAAGTGTTCGCCGAATTCAGGCCCAATGTGGTATTTCATGCCGCAGCCTACAAGCATGTGCCGCTGATGGAAAAGTACAACGCCTGGCAGGCCGTGCGCAACAACGTGCATGGCACATGGTGCATGGCCAGCGCGGCACAACGCCATGGCGCAACAAAATTTGTGATGATTTCCACCGACAAGGCGATCAACCCGACCAACGTGATGGGCACCAGCAAACGCCTGGCCGAGATGGTTTGCCAGGGCCTGCAGCAGGAAAGCGGCACGCAGTTTGTCATGGTGCGTTTCGGCAATGTGCTGGGCAGCACCGGCAGCGTCATCCCCAAGTTTCGCGAACAGATCGCCCGCGGCGGCCCGGTAACCGTCACCCATCCGGAGATCACGCGCTACTTCATGTCCATCCCGGAAGCGGCACAACTGGTGCTGCAGGCCGGCTGGATGGGGCAGGGCGGCAAGATCTTCGTGCTGGACATGGGCGAGCCGGTCAAGATCGTCGATCTGGCACGCGACATGATTCGCCTGTCCGGGTTGAGCGAAGCAGACATCAGGATCGAATTCAGCGGGCTGCGGCCAGGCGAAAAATTGTATGAAGAGCTGTTGGCCGATAGCGAACATACACTGCCCACTCCTCACCCCAAGTTGCGCATTGCCCAGGCACGCAGCGTGAATGCAGCCGATCTGCAATCCATTGTCGAGTGGGTTGATAAGAGCAGTGCGGCGTGGTCTGATGACGAAGTAAAACAAAAATTGCAGCGATGGGTGCCCGAATACACGCCCACCAGCAATGGCAATTGACGCCCGCTGCCAGGAAAAATTATGAGTAACGAAAAAAACACCAGCCTCTCCGTCATCCTCATCACCAAGAATGAGGCGGCCAATATTCGCGAATGTCTGCAATCGGTTGCCTGGGCGGATGAGATCATCGTGGTCGATTCCGGCAGCACGGATAACACCGTGGAGATCTGCCGCGAGTTCACGCCGCATGTGCATGTGCGCGACTGGCCGGGATTCGGCATCCAGAAAAACCGTGCGCTGGATTACGCCGGCAAGGACTGGGTGCTGTCACTGGATGCCGATGAGCGCGTCACCCCCGAGCTGCGTGCCGAGCTGGAAGAGGCCATGCGCACAGGCACGGCAGACGGCTACGAGATTCCCAGACTATCCAGCTTCTGCGGCCGCTTCATGCGCCATTCCGGCTGGTATCCGGATTACGTGCTGCGTTTGTTCAAGCGCGGCACTGCGCGCTTCAGCGATAACCTGGTCCATGAAAAATTGCTAACCGAGGGCAAGACGGTCAAGCTGAAAAGCCTGCTGCTGCATTACGCCTTCGACAACCTGGAAGTGGTGTTGCGCAAGATGGACCAGTACTCCACTGCCGGCGCGCAGATGCAAAAGCAGCGCGGCAGAAAAGTTACGCTCACCGGCGCCGTGCTGCGCGGCATGTGGAGCTTCGTGCGCAGCTATATCATCCGCGGCGGCATACTGGATGGGCAGGAGGGCTTCATGCTCGCCGTCTCCAATGCCGAAGGCACCTATTACCGTTATGTAAAGCTACTGCTGCTAAACCGGAAATAATCCGCTAACCTGTCATTTTGTTGGAGCGGGCCATGCCCGCGAATGAAAGAATATCGCGGGCATGGCCCGCTCCTACAGGCGATGA
>JBGPPE010000184.1:0-4553 GCA_041488395.1 Gallionellaceae bacterium | reverse complement strand
TCCTTGAAGTCGAGCAGCAGCAGGCCGCTGTCGTCGGCAATCTTGAACACCAGCGTGAGCACGCCCTGCTGCACGTCGTTCAGGTTGAGCATGCGCCCGATCAGTTGCGGCCCCATGTCCGACACGGTGGCGCGCACCGGGTGGCCCATTTCGCCGAATACGTCCCAGAACGTCACCGGGTAGGCGCGATGTTCATATCCTTCCAGCTTGAGCTGGGTCACGCGCTCCTCCACCTTGGCGTTGCCACCGCCCACCTTGGCCAGGCCGGAGAGGTCGCCCTTGATGTCGGAGAGAAACACCGGCACGCCGATGCGGCTGAACGATTCGGCCAGCGACTGCAGGGTGACCGTCTTGCCGGTACCGGTGGCGCCGGTGACCAGACCGTGGCGGTTGGCCATGGCGGGGAGCAGGACGAGTTCGTGTTTGGCGTTTTTGGCAATCAGCAGGGGGGAGATCATGTAAGTCCTTTTAAAAACTGGCCGCAGATTACGCAGATTACGCAGATTACGCAGATTCACGCAGATTGAACATCATGCCAACTGCCAATCACTGATTGCTTCTGGTCGTGGTTAATCTGCGAAATCTGCGGACAGGATTTTCAGTTGTTCAATACAGCGCCAAACACCTTGCTCAGCAGCTTGCTGCCTTGCTCCAGCGGGTGGGCGCGAATTTCTTTTTCTTCGTCGGCAATCATCAGAAACAGGCCGTCCATGGCTTTCTGCGTGACATAGTTTTCCAGGTTGGTCTGGCTTTCATCCACCAGGCCGAGGCGGCTGGCCTTGCCGGCAAAGTCGTCATACTTCTGCACCAGCCCCACCTTGGCGGTAGCGCGCTGCACGATGGGCAGGAATTTGGCTGCCAGCGGCCTGGACGTCTTGCCGCGGAAATACTCGGTCGCGGAAGTGTCGCCGCCGCTGAGGATGCCCTTGGCGTCCTGCACCGACATGTCTTTCACAGCACTGATCAGCAGTGCCCTGGCTTCCGGTACTGCCGCTTCGGCGGCACGGTTCATGGTCACCACCAGATCATCGGCATATTGCCCCATGCCGAAACGGCGCAACGTGCCATCCAGTTTTTGCAGCGAATCGGGCAGGGGGATCTTGACCCGCTCATTGCCGAGGAAGCCGTCCGCCTTGCCCAGCTTGGCGACTGCGCTGCCGGCACCCTTGTTGAGCGCGGCCTTCAGCCCGGCGACGGCGTCGCGGTTGGTAATGTCGCTGATGTCCAGGGCATGGGCAGTGAGGCTGTTGAAAAAAAGAAGCAGTGAAATTGCCAGAATACGCATGAGTTTCTCCACGATAACTTAGCCAGGCTGGTTGCCCGCCTGCTCAAATTCCTTGCGCAGCTCAAGCATGTTCTTTTGCAGCAGCGCCTCGTACTGGTTGCAGTAGCCTTTGAAGGTGGGCAGCTCGTTTTCTGCGCTGCCGTCGGTGGCAAAATAATTGAAGGCGTTGTAACGTGCGGCAGCATACAGAATGGCAGAGCTGACATCGGCAGTGTCCAGCTTGTCGTTCAGCTCGTTGGCCAAATTGACAAAGGCGTCGACCGCGTCAAAAAATTCGGAATCCGTCATGTTTGCTTATCCTTAAGGGTGATGTGGGGTTGGCGCCCGGGGGGCGTGCTGAAGGGCGACATTTTCAATGACATTGCCCTGTTGCACAAGCAATATTCAGGCGCTTTTTGCCATGCCGGCGCGTGGCGCTGTGCGGCATGCAATATCCTCGCAAAAGCAACGCTGCCGGCGCGCGGGGTGGTTTAAAATCGGCGAACACTCAAGGGGGAAACATGACTGGACTGATGACGATGCGGGCAGGCACTTTATCGAACTGGCGGCGCTGCTGGAGCGGGCTATTGTTGCTGCTGTTACTGGGCGGGCTGGCGCCGGCGCAGGCGCGCGATGCCGGGGCGACGCTTGCCGCTGAGCACGGCCTGCTGTGGCAGATCAGCTCGCCCGCAAGCGGCAAGACCAGTTACCTGTTTGGCACCATCCACTCCGAAGATCCGCGCGTCACCACGCTGGCGCCCGCCGTGCAAAGTGCCTTTGATCGTTCCTCGCGCTATGTCATGGAAATAATTCCCGACCAGGCCAGCATGGCGGTGGCCAGCCAGGCCATGCTGCTGGAGCAGGGACGCAGCCTGCGTGCCCTGGTAGGAAACCAGCTGTTTGACAAGACTGCACGCATACTGGCTGAACTGGGCGTGCCGGGCGAAGCGGCAGACCGCTTCAAGCCCTGGGCCGCCATGGTGATCATGAGCATGCCCAGGGTGGAAACCGGCCAGGTGCTCGATCTCATGCTGTACAGCGCAGCGCTGCAGGCGGGCAAGGCTCAGGCCGGTCTGGAAAGCGCACTGGAACAACTGTCGATTTTTGACAGCCTGCCGCTGGCCGAACAAAAGGTGCTGCTGGAAGATGCCGTGGCGCAATATCCGCAGATGCAGGAGATGCTGGAGCAAATGCACGTCGCTTATCTCTCCCGCGACCTGTCCAGGCTTGCCGCGCTGAGCGATCAGTACAGCAATCTGGGCGATGCCAGGTTGGCGAGCAAAATCAACAATTCGCTGATTGACCAGCGCAACCTGCGCATGGCCGCACGCATGGAAACCTATCTGCGCGAGGGCGGTGCTTTTGTCGCGGTGGGTGCGCTGCACCTGCCGGGAAAGCAGGGCTTGCTGCAATTGCTGCGCAAGCGCGGCTATGTGGTGACAGCGATTTATTGAGTGCCTGCTACTGCTTGCATGGCATGCATACGCTATCAGCCGGATGAGGAGAGCCTGAATAATGGCCATCGAAATTGAACGCAAATTCCTGGTGTGCGGCAGCGCTTGGCGCGCAGGCACAAGCACACTGTTCCGCCAGGGCTATCTCAACCGCGACAAGGAGCGCACGGTGCGTGTGCGCATCGCCGGCAGCAAGGCTTTCCTGACCATCAAGGGGATCAGTAGTGGCGCTGCGCGCGCGGAATTCGAGTACGAAATCCCGCTCGCTGATGCCGGGCAACTGCTGCTGCTTTGCGATGGGCCGCTGATCGAAAAGACACGATATGTGGTTGCGCATGCCGGCATGCTGTGGGAAGTGGATGAATTCCACGGTGCCAACAGCGGCCTGGTCGTTGCAGAAATCGAGCTGGAATCTGCCGCGCAGCAATTCGACAAGCCGGCATGGGTCGGGCGCGAGGTCACCGCAGACAAACGCTACTTCAACTCCAGCCTGGCGGTAAAACCCTACACCAGCTGGACTGAAGCGCAATGAACCTGGCGCCCGGCATCAAACTGCTGGAACAAGCCGCAGGCACTGGCGCTGTCGCCGAAAAAGGCTGTCGCGTCGTCTACAACCTGAGAATATTTCTGAACCAGGGCGATGAGGTTCCGCTCAACGAGAGGCAAGCGCAAAACTTGCCTGACAACATGCTGCGCAAAGAGGGCGACGCTGTGCTGGTGGAGCACACCATCACCCTGGGAAAGCGGCAGGCCATAGCGGGCATCGAGTATGCACTGGCCGGCATGAAAGCAGGCGGTTACCGCAAGGTAAAGGTGGGGCCGCATCTGGCCTATCGTGAGCAGGGGCTGCCCGGCCTGATACCGGAGAATGCCACGCTGACGCTGGCGATCTGGCTGCGCCATGTGTATGCAGAGCATGACAAGGCGACTGGCTGAGCGGGAGTAGCGGAGACGAGATGGTTTATCGACAAGCTTATTTGCAGCACCTTACCAGGAGAAGACAATGGCATCCTCTTTAATGCGTTTTCTGCGCGCACTGATTTTTTTACTGCTGAGCATGAGTTTGCCGCTGCCGGCGCTTGCCGAAACCAGCCCGCTCAGGATCGGGATAGTGATTATGCACGGCAAGGGCGGCTCGCCGACGAAGTATGTCGCGGATCTGGCGGCTGCACTTGAAGGGCAAGGGTTTCTGGTGGCGAATCTGGAGATGCCCTGGTCCGGCAATCGCAACTACGATGTTGATGTAAGCGCGGCCGAGGGGGAGGTTGTATCTGCGCTGCAAATGTTGCGGGACAAAGGCGCACGAAAATTGTTTGTTGCCGGACATAGCCAGGGTGGGGCCTTTGCACTCTATTTTGGCAGCAAGCATGTCGTTGATGGTGTGATTGCGATTGCGCCCGGAGGAAATGTGGGCGGCCAGAAATTCCGCGAGAAGCTGGCAGATTCTGTAGAGCTGGCGCGCAGGCTTGTTGCGGAAGGCAAGGGGGGCGAGAAGACAAGACTGGCGGATTACGAGGGCTCGCGCGGAACCTATCCGGTCAACTCGGCACCTTCTGTGTATCTGAGCTGGTTTGACCCGGATGGCGCGATGAACCAGGCAAACGCGGTGCGCAATATGAATCCGGCCATCCCGGTGCTGTTTATTGCACCAAGCAACGACTATCCCAGCCTGCTCAAGGTCAAGCAGCAGATGTTCGATGCGCTGCCCAAAAATCCACGCAGCAAACTGTATGAGCCTGGCTCAAGCCACCTCGATGCCCCCGCAGCTTCGAGCAAGGAGGTGGCCGAGTGGGCTGCTGCTGTGGCAAACGCTCAATAGCCGCATTGCAGCGCAG
>JBGPPE010000183.1:0-4629 GCA_041488395.1 Gallionellaceae bacterium | reverse complement strand
CGCCAGAATCGCATCCGGGCGCACCGCTTTTGCGGCCGCCGGCAGAATTTCCGGATCCGGATTGGCCAGCGCAAAAATCAGCGGACGCGCGGCCATCTGCTGCACCATCTCCGGCTGCAGCACACCGCCGGCGGAAAGGCCCAGAAATACGTCCGCACCGGCGATCACCTCGCCCAGCGTGCGCGCACTGGTCGCCACGGCATAGCGCACCTTGTTGTCATCCATCTCCTCGCAGCGGCCCTGGTACACCACGCCCTTGATGTCGGTGACGATAATGTTTTCCATGCGCACGCCCAGGCACACCAGCATGTCCAGACAAGCCAGTGCCGCAGCGCCGGCACCCGACACCACCAGTTTGATCTGCCCGATCTGTTTGTTCACCACCTTGAGGCCGTTCAGCAGCGCCGCCCCCACGATGATCGAAGTGCCGTGCTGGTCGTCGTGAAACACCGGGATGCACATGCGCTCGCGCAGCTTGCGTTCGATATAGAAACATTCCGGCGCCTTGATGTCTTCCAGATTGATGCCGCCGAAGGTTGGCTCCAGCGCGGCGATAATCTCCACCAGCTTGTCCGGATCACGTTCGTCGATCTCCAGATCGAACACGTCGATGCCGGCAAATTTCTTGAACAGCACACCCTTGCCTTCCATCACCGGCTGGGCCGCCAGCGGGCCGATCGCGCCCAGCCCCAGCACCGCGGTGCCGTTGGAGATTACCGCCACCAGGTTGCCGCGCGCGGTCAGGTTGCGCGCCTCGGCCGGATCGGCCACGATGGCCTCGCAGGCCGCCGCCACACCGGGTGTATAAGCCAGCGCCAGGTCGCGCTGAGTCTGCATCGGCTTGCTGGAGACAACAGAAATTTTCCCGGCCGGACTCATCCGGTGATACTGCAGCGCAGCTTCGCGTAATTGCTCGTCCATGCTTGAATTCGCTCAATATCAGGTGATGGCAGATTATATACCCGGGCCATCCCGCTAACGCCTTAACAGGGGGTTAAATGGATTCCCACATCTTCTGCAAACGCTTCACCGACACGATCACCGGCGTCTTCAGCTCCTGTGCAAACAGCGATACGCGCAGCTCCTGCAGCAGCCAGCCGAACTCTTCCACCTTGCTGTCGATATTGCCCTGTTGCGCCGCCAGCTTGCGCTGCCAGGCCTGCTGCAATGATGCCATCTGGGCAAACTGGCGCGCATCGCGAGCGGGGTCGGCACGCAGCTTTTCCAGACGCAGGTTGATCGCCTTGAGGTAACGCGGCAGGTGCTGCAGGCGTTCATACGGCGTGCGTGCGACAAATTCCTTGTGCAGCAGCCACTCGCACTGCGCGCGGATGTCCTGGGTGGCGGCGCCATGCGCCTTGAATCCCGGCAGCGCTTTCTGCAGCGCGTGGTATTCCTGCAGGATGGTGCTGAGCAGGCGCGCGATTTCCTGCGCCACCAGATTCAACCGGCTCTTGGCTTCCTTGCAGCGCGTGGCAAATTCCTTTTCGTTGGTCGGCAGCGGATCGCCCAGGCAGCAGCGATCGAAGGTGACGAAAAATATCTGGCGCTGCAGATCCTGCGCACTGCCGAAGGGCAGGAACTGCATGGCCATGCTGGCGCCGTATTCCTTGGCAGAGAACAGGTTTTTTTCGAGAAACTTGACCTGTTCTTTCAGCGCCAGCATGAACAGACGGCGCAGACCTGCGCGGTGCGCCACTTGCGCTTCTTCCTGGGTATCGAAGGCGCGCAGCAGCACCGCGTCGTTGTCATCCACCAGCGCATTGAACAGCGTCAGCTGCTGGCCGGCACGGGTGATTGCAGTGGTGGGCTTGAAATCACCCAGCGACCACTCGGTAATGCGCACGCTTGCGGCTGTAGCGGCCGGCACGCCGCCGGGCGCCAGCGCAACCGGTGCGGCAGCCTGCTTCGGTGCCAGCTCGGCACGCAGCTGGGCAAAGTTGCGCGACACGCCAAGCTGGCGGCCGTGCTCATCCACCACCACAAAGTTCATCAGCAGGTGCTGCGGCAGCTGCTCGATGCGGAAGGCGTCCAGCGGCACATCAAGCTGCTTCTGCGCACGGATGTAGCGCGCCAGCGCCAGCAGCAAACCGGCATCGGACGGCGCCACCTCGCGGCAGAAACCGGCGGCAAATTCCGGCACCGGCACGCAGTTGCGGCGGATTTTCTGCGGCAGGGTTTTCAGCAGCTGCGCCACCTTCTCCGCCAGCAGGCCCGGCACCAGGTATTCGCAGCGCGCCGCCGACACCTGGTTGATCAGTGCCAGCGGCACACTCAGGGTGACACCGTCATCGCTCTTGCCCGGCGAGAAGTGGTAGCCCAGCGCATAGCTGACATTGTTCATCACCAGTTGCGGCGGAAACTGGTCGGTGGTAATGCCTGCCGCCTCGTGGCGCATCAGATCGTCGCGCTGCAGGTAGAGCAGTTTGGGTGTGTCGCGCTCCACTTCCTTGCGCCATGCCTCGAAGGTGGCGCCATTGTGGATATGCTGCGCAATGCGGCTGTCGTAAAAAGCGAAGATCAGCTCGTCATCCACCAGCACGTCGGGGCGGCGCGATTTGTGCTCCAGCGCCTCAATGTCGTGAATGAGCTTCTGGTTATGCGCGAAGAACGGCGCCTGGGTATTGAACTCACCCTCCACCAGTGCGCGGCGGATAAATACTTCACGCGCTTCCGGCACGTTCATCGGCCCGTAATGTACGCGCCGCTTGGGGTTGATCAGCAGGCCATACAGGGTGCTGCGCTCAAACGCCGCCACCTGCGCGGCCTTTTTCTCCCAGTGCGGGTCGTAGTAATGGCGCTTGATCAGGTGCGCACCCACTTCTTCCAGCCACTCCGGCTCGATGCGCGCGACACAGCGCGCATACAGCCTGGTGGTCTCCACGATCTCGGCGGCAACAATCCACTTCGCGCCCTTCTTCGCCAGCACCGAATTGGGCGCAATGAAAAACTTGATTTCGCGCGGGCCGAGGTAATACGGCTCGCGCTCCACGCCCTTGCAGCCGATATTGCCGAGCAGACCGGTGAGCAGCGCCTTGTGGATTTCCTCGTAGCTGGCCGGCTGCTCGTTGAGGCGCATGCCCATCTCCACCATTTGCGCGTGCAGCTGCTGGTACAGCTCGTGCCATTCGCGCAAACGCATGGGCGAGAGGAATTTTTCGCGGCACTCGTTCGCCCACAGGCGATTGGTCTTCTTGTGCTTGATTGCCTCCTGGAACCACGCCCACAATTTGACGTAGGCGAGAAAATCCGAGCGCTCGTCGTTAAAGCGCTGGTGCGCATTGTCGGCCGCCTCACGCCTTTCCGCCGGGCGGTCACGCGGATCCTGCAGCGACAGCGCGCTGGCGATGATGAGTATCTCCTGCAGGCAGTGATACTGGCGCCCGGCCAGCAGCAGGCGCGCAATCTTCGGGTCCAGCGGCAATCTGGCCAGTTCGCGCCCGAGCGGGGTGAGCTGACGCTCGGCATCAATGGCACCGAGCTCAGCCAGCAGCTGGTAGCCGTCGGCAATGGAACGCGAGCCGGGCGGCTCGATGAACGGGAATTTTTCCACTTCGCCCAGGCGCAGGGCGCTCATGCGCAGGATCACCGTGGCCAGCGACACGCGGAAAATTTCCGCATCAGTGTATTCGGAACGCGCGATGAAATCCGCCTCTTCGTACAGGCGCACGCAGACGCCGCTCATCACACGGCCGCAGCGTCCGGCGCGCTGGTTGGCGGCGGCGCGCGAAATTTTCTCCACGCGCAGTTGCTCGACCTTCTGGCGAATGCTGTAGCGGTTGATGCGCGCCAGACCGCAGTCGATCACGTAGCCGATGTTGGGCACGGTGAGCGAAGTCTCCGCCACGTTGGTCGCCAGCACCACGCGGCGCGTGCCGGAGGCGGGCTTGAACACACGATCCTGCTCGGCGGCGGAGAGGCGCGAAAACAACGGCAATATCTCGATACCTTTGGGGTGATGCTTGCGCAACACTTCCGCCACATCGCGGATCTCGCGCTCGCCCGGCAGGAACACCAGCACGTCACCGCGCAGGCCACCAATGGAAAGCTCGTCCAGCGCGCTGCTCACGGCCTGCGGTACGTCCTCCACCTCGCCCTCTTCATTCTGCTGCGGCGGGCGGTAGCGCACCTCCACCGGGTAACTGCGCCCGGACACCTGCAGGATCGGCGCGCCGGAAAAATGTTTGGCGAAGCGTTCGGCGTCCAGCGTGGCCGAGGTAATGATCAGCTTGAGATCGGGCCGGCGCGGCAACAACTGCTTGAAATAGCCGAGCAGGAAATCGATGTTGAGCGAGCGCTCGTGCGCCTCGTCGATGATGATGGTGTCGTAATGCCTGAGCCTGGGGTCGCTCTGGATTTCCGCCAGCAGGATGCCGTCGGTCATTAATTTAATACTGGTATCGGGTGAGACGCGATCGTTAAAGCGGATCTTGTAGCCGACCAGCCCGCCCAGCTCGGTCTTCAGTTCGTGCGCCACGCGGCTGGCCACGGTGCGTGCCGCCACCCGCCGCGGCTGGGTATGCGCGATCACGCCCTGCACGCCGCGCCCCAGTGCCAGGCAAATTTTCGGCAGCTGTGTGGTCTTGCCCGAGCCGGTCTCGCCGCACACGATCACCACCTGGTGCTGCG
>JBGPPE010000182.1:0-4663 GCA_041488395.1 Gallionellaceae bacterium | reverse complement strand
GATTGCTTGCGGCAGGTTATCCAGTCCGCTCAGTGCGGTGGCACCGGTGGTCGTCAAACCGGACATCGTTTCAAAGTACGCGTCGGTAAACGACAAATTGGGAAGAACCAGCAGCAAGGGCAAGGTGGCGAAAGCAGGCATCGCCGTCCACATCACCACCACCAGCAAGTAGCCATGGCGTATCGACAGTTCCCCCTTGTAGCGCCGCGTCAGCATCCACAGCAACAGCCCCGCAGCAAACGTCCACAGCATCGCCAGCGCAAAATCAAGCAGCGTCTCGTCGCCATAAATCAGCGAGGTCAGGATAGGCATGAGGTAGGCAATACTGAATACCACCAGCATCAAACCCAGCGCATGAAAAACCGTCAGCGCACGTTGCATGTGCGCTCCTTCTGGCTACCCCTTATGGCCGACATAAGCGCTCGCACACTGGCCATCAGAAGAACCCCAGTCCGACCTGGAACAGCTTCTCCACCTTGCGGATCATCTGCTTGTTGATCACGAACACAATCACATGATCATCAGGCTCGATCAGGCGGTCATGGTGGCCCATGATCACCACGCCATTGCGCACAATCGCGCCGATGGTCGCCCCCTTGGGCAAATCGATCTCACCGACCAGGCGACCGACCACTTTGGAAGACTGGCGGTCGCCGTGCGCCACCAGCTCCAGCGCTTCTGCGGCTCCGCGGCGCAAGGAATGCACCGCCGCCACATCGCCCTGGCGCACATAGGCCAGCAGCGAGCCGATGGTGACGTGCGCCGGCGACAGGGCGATGTCGATCTTGCCGCCCTGCACCAGCCCTACATAGGCGCTGCGATTGATCAGCGAAATCACCTTGCCCGCCCCGCCATTCTTGGCCAGCAGCGATGACATGATGTTGTTTTCGTCGTCGTTGGTCAGCGCGCAGAACACATCCACATCCTCGATGTGCTCGGATTGCAGCAGATTCTCGTCCGTGCCGTCCCCGTGCAATACCAGCGTGTTGGAAAGCTCACTCGCCAGCTTTTCGCAGGCTTTCTTGTTGTATTCGATCAGCTTGACCTGGTAATCATTCTCCAGCGCCAGCGCCAGACGGCGGCCGATATTGCCGCCGCCCACGATCATCACGCGCTTGGCCGGCTTGTCCATGCGGCGCAATTCCTGCAGCACCGAGCGGATATTTTCGGTCGCGGCGATGAAAAATATCTCGTCGCCCGCCTCGATGACGGTGCTCCCTTCCGGAATGATCGGCCGGTCGTGGCGGAAGATCGCCGCCACGCGCGTATCGACGTGCGGCAAATGCGTGCGCAAATAACTGAGCGGATTGCCCACCAGCGGGCCGCCTTCAAAGGCGCGCACCGCCACCAGCGACACACGGCCATCGGCAAATTCCAGCACTTGCAGCGCTTCCGGGAAGTCGATCAGCTTGCTGATGTAATCGGTCAGTATCTGCTCGGGGCAGATGGAAAAATCCACGCAGAAATTGTCCGCACTGAAAATCTCGGGATGCGCCAGATAATCGGCGGCACGGATGCGGGCAATGCGCGTCGGGGTGTTATACAGGCTGGCAGCCAGCTTGCACGCCACCATGTTGACTTCATCGCTTTGCGTCACCGCCAGCAGGATGTCGGCATCGGCAATGCCGGCCTGTTCCAGCACGGATGGATGCGAGGCATTGCCGGTAAGCGTGCCCAGATCGAAGCGATCCTGCAGCTGGCGCAGCTTCTCGCCATCGGTATCCACGATGGTAATGTCATTGGCCTCGCTGACCAGACTTTCTGCCACGGTAGAACCCACCTGCCCCGCGCCCAGTATCAATATTTTCACTGCAACCGCCTTTCACCCGTGCTCACACTGCAAACGCAATTCTGTCACTGCAGACAGTTTCAGCGATGCGTGCGCAGCCAGTTTTTCCACTCTTTGAACAAGTTTTCATCCAGCGATGCAACTACCGAGCGCTGCCACACCTCGCCCTGCGCAAAATCATCGTGCTCCAGGCTGCACACGTATCCTCCCGCTTCCTGCAGCACCAGCGAGCCTGCCGCATAATCCCACAGCTTTTGCCCGCCGTGCAAATACACGTCATAGCGCCCGGCTGCGGTGTAGCACCAGTCCAGCGTGCTGGCGCCGAAGTTGCGCTGCGAAGCATAGGGCGGATGTGTACCCAGCAACGCCGCCAGCTTGCTGTCCAGCCGCTTCATGTCCACATTGGCCAGCGCACTGGCGAGATCAGTGGCCGCATTGCGCCGCAGCAGGCGCGCACCGTTCAGAAAGGCACCACGGCCGCTTTCCGCGGCAAACGCCTCGTCTGTCACCGGGTCGTACACCACGCCCAGCACACTGCGGCCATTGCGGATCAGTGCCACCGATACGGCGAAATAGGGCAAACCGCGCACGAAGTTGGAAGTGCCGTCGATAGGATCGATGCACCACACTTCCTGCTGCCCATCGCCCCACAGCGCCTTCTGCTCCTCGCTGCTCATCTCTTCGCCCAGCACCGGCACGTTCAGTATCGCCTGCAGCTTGCGCGTCAGCGCCTCCTGCGCCGCGATATCGGCCTCGGTGCACAGGCTGCCGTCACTCTTGTGCTGGTGCGCCACCTTCAGGTAACGCGGCATGATTTCTTCTGCCGACACCCGCTTCACCGCCGCCACAATCGCCTTCAGCATCGCACCCATGCCGGTGGTCGCGCCGTTTTCTGCTTGCTTCACGCCGCGTCTTTCCACTTGATTGAACAGCCCATGCTGGCAATCTGCTCTGCCGGCCCTTTGCCGGTCCTGGCCACCGCCTCCATCGCCGCAAACAGATCGCGCGGCGCAGCCGCTACCGCCTCCTTGCGCGAGGCATCGAGACGGCCGCGGTATTGCAGCTCCAGATTGGCGTTAAAACCGAAGAAGTCCGGTGTGCACACCGCGCCATAGTCCTTGGCGATCTGCTGCGTCTCGTCCCACACGTAAGGGAAGGGATAACTGAATTCCTGCGCCACTTTCTGCATGTTGTCGAAAGAATCTTCCGCATACTCGGCCGGGTCGTTCGACATAATGGCGATGCTGTTGATGCCGTGCTGCTGCAGCTCGCGCGTGTCGCGCACGATGCGGTCGCGGATGGATTTTACATAGGGGCAGTGGTTGCAGATAAACATCACCAGCAGGCCGTTCTCGCCGCGCGCGCTTGCCAGCGTATAGCGTTTGCCGTCCACGCCGAGCAGATTGAAATCGCGCGCCTTCCAGCCAAAATCACAAATAGGGGGTTGCAGACTCACCATGATTGATCTCCTGAATTACTTTTTTGCTTAGCTGGTTATACTATCACGCTACTCACCCAAAACTCACGCCCCAGCCGGAACCAAAACCATGTCAGCGCCCCGATTTTATTGCCCTGTCACCCTGCCCGAAAGCGGCACCTTCGAGTTGCCGCCGGACGCCGCGCATCACGCCAAACAGGTGTTGCGCCTGCGCGTGGGTGATGCGGTGCAGATCTTTGACGGCGCGGGACACGCCTGCGATGCCGTGATCGGCGAGATCAGCGGCAAGCAGGTGGCGCTGCACCAGCTGCGCGCCTGCCCGCCGCATGCGGCTCCCGCCCTGCACATCGTGCTGGCACAAGCCATGTCCAGCAGCGAGAAAATGGACTGGGTGGTGCAGAAGGCCACCGAGCTCGGCGCCGCTGAAATCCTGCCGGTACAGACGCAGCGCAGCGTCGCCAGACTCACCGCCGAGCGCGCCGAAAAACGTACCGAACACTGGCGCGGCGTGATCATCGCCGCGTGCGAGCAATGCGGCCGCAACACCCTGCCCCGGGTGCAAGCCCCGCAGGATCTCAGCCACTGGCTCTCTCTTGCCGACCTGCAGCCCGGCAGCAAATTCATCCTGCTGCCCGATGGCGCCACGCCCTTGCATGCCCAGCCCAAACCTGCCGGCCAGGCTACCCTGCTGATCGGCCCGGAAGGCGGCTTCAGCGCCGACGAGGCGCTGCAGGCGCAACAGGCCGGCTTCATCCCCATCCTGCTTGGCCCGCGCGTGCTGCGCACCGAAACCGCCGCCATCGCCGGCATCGCCGCGCTGCAGACGCTGTGGGGAGATTTTATTTAAGTAAACAATCCGTTCGCCCTGAGCCTGTCGAAGGGTGGACACTCATCTTGTTCAAGCAGTATTTTAATTTGGAGACACTATGCCCTACGTCAACATCCGCATTGCCGGCACCCTTAGCCGCGCACAGAAAGCCGAGATCGCTGCAGAAATCACCAGCACGCTGGAACGTATTGCGCACAAGCCAGCGTCTTACACCTACATCGCCTTTGATGAACTGCCTGATGAGAACTGGGCGATTGCAGGCAAGTTGCTTGACGAAGAAGATTAGCAATATCTCCATCACAAACATGTTTATAGCGTTTCCTTATCCCCTGAATGATGCAACAATAGCCCGTGTACAGGGTTGTTGACCCTGCATCCCGCGCAGTTTTCCGGCGCTTGCCTTTTCGCTGTACGGTTTTTGGAGCCACTTTGTCGTGTTAAGCAACGCTAACGCTACCTCTGCCGAATTTATTACCTGGTTTCGCTCGGCGGCGCCCTATATCAACGCCTTCCGCGGCAAGACCTTTGTCGTCGCCTTTGGCGGCGAAGTGGTCGCGGACGGCAAGTTTGTCGCGCTGACGCATGACCTCAACCTGCTCGCCAGTCT
>JBGPPE010000181.1:0-4804 GCA_041488395.1 Gallionellaceae bacterium | reverse complement strand
GCACGCCAATACTGGACCCCGGTGTGGGTGGTGGTAGATGGCAGCACCGACGGCAGCGCCGAGCGCTTGCTGGCGATGGCGGCGCAGGACGCCGGCCTGCGCGTGATCGTCTTGCCGCGCAACCAGGGTAAGGGCGCGGCAGTACTGCACGGCTTGGAACGGGCGGCGGCGGCGGGGTTCAGTCACGCCTTGACCATGGATTCGGATGGCCAGCATCCGGCCGAACGTATCCCTGCGTTCATGGCGGAATCCGCCGCGCAACCGGCTGCAATGATATTGGGCGTGCCGGTATTCGATGCCAATGCGCCGGGCTTGCGCGTGAAAGGGCGACGCGTATCCAACTGGTGGGCCAATCTGGAAACGCTGTGGGCAGGCATCGGTGACTCGTTGTTCGGGTTCCGCGTGTATCCGGTTGAAGCGTTGTGGCGGGTGATGCGCGATCAGCCGTGGATGCGCCACTTCGATTTTGACCCGGAGGCCGTGGTGCGCCTGTGCTGGCGCGGAGTCAGACCGGTCAATCTGTCCGCCCCGGTGCGCTACTACCGCACGGAGGAGGGCGGCGTGTCGCATTTCCGCTACCTGCGCGACAACGTATTATTGAGCTGGATGCACATGCGCCTGTTCGTCGGTTTTGTGTTGCGGTTACCTGTTTTGCTGGTAAGACGTGCGCGGGGACGATTTTAAGTCCACGATTTTCATATTCAACCTCGTGTTTGGCAGTAATCGGTCAGCGGGATGTGCGGTGCATGCACCAGAGTAGGCCTAGGGAGTTCATGTCGTCGCTCACCGTTAAATCATGCCGCCGTTGATGGAGATAATTTGCCCGGTAATATAGGCCGCCTGCGTCGAGGCGAGAAACCCGATCAGATCGGCAACTTCACCGGGGGAACCGGCGCGTTTTAACGGCACCATGCGCGCGATATCCTGGGCGTCGAACGTCGATTCGCTCATGGGGGTGTCGATAATGCCGGGCGCCACCGCGTTGACGGTGATGCCCCGGCTGGCGACTTCCTGCGCCAGCGACTTGGTGGCGGCATTGAGCGCGCCCTTGGCAGCGGAATAATTGACTTGACCGCGATTGCCGGTCAGCGCGGCGATGGAAGACACATTGATGATGCGTCCCCAGCGGCTGTGGATCATCGGCATCATCAGCGGCTGGGTGACGTTGAAAAAGCCGTTAACGGTTACGTCTATTACCCGGTGCCACTGTTCGGCGCGCATGCCGGGAAACACGGCGTCGTCATGGATGCCGGCATTGTTGACCAAAATCTGGATCGGCTGGTGTTCGACGAGGGGAGTCAGCGCAGCGGCTACCGCTGTGCTGTCGGTCACATCAAATGCCAGCGCCTGCGCACTGCCACCGCCGGCACAAATGGCATCGGCCAGCGTCTGTGCGGCTTGCAGTCCGCGATGGGCATGAATGTAGACATGGCAGCCATCGGCAGCAAGACGGCGGCAGATGGCTGCGCCAATGCCGCCGCTGCCGCCGGTCACCAGGGCATTTTTCATGGCGCCTCTCCTGACGGACAAGGCGAGAAGCGCCGCTCCGAATTATGAAAAGTACTTCTCGCCATGTCCGTTCCCTCTCTCCTACCTCTCCCCCAGAAAGGGAGAGTGATGTTGTATCGCTTCACGATATTCAAGTTAAATGGGGCGTGAGTGCGTCAGCATTGAGCACGACCGCGGCGCGTCCATCCAGCAGCAGGCGACCCGCCGCGCTGACGCTGAACTGATAGAGGATATTGTTTTCGCTGCGCGTGATGCAAGTGGCTTCCACCAGCAGATCGTCGGAGATGTCGTCCAGCCGGGACACATGCAACCGTGTGTCACGCACGCTGACCAGATAACCGACCCGTGCGCGGGTACTGTCTGGCGGTGCCAGCAAGGCACCGTGCACGGCCATGGCCTGTGCCGCGTATTCGATACCGCAGGTGGCACCCAGTCGGCCGTAAGCGCGCAACGGGTTGTCGGCGACGCGGTGACTACTCGCGCGACACCGGATGCGTTGCTGATCCCATGCCTCAACATAATCCAGCAGGCACATGCTGCCCTGATGCGGAATATGACGGGCAATCCAGGCGTGATCCAGTTTGATTTGATTTAGCACGGCGTAATGACCACGGCGAGACGCGTGCTGTCGAGGTAATCCAACACCACGCGCTTGTTTTGCTGTAGCGCGATATAGCGCAACAGTGGTAGCCCACGCGCGGCGGGAATCGCCAGGCGTATGTTTTCAAGTGTGGAGTCGTCGAGTTGGTCTGCGCCAGCGTCAGTCAAACTAACGGTGATTTGCGCCAGCGCCCGTGCGCTGCGTTGCGGTGCCAGTACCAGGGCTATACCTAACGCATCAGGGATGGGACGGGCGCTGTATAGTGGTTCCGGGTAAGCGGTGTCGCACGCCAGTAAAACGGTGCGTGTGTTATCGACCACCACCTGGGCTAGCGCTTCCAGCAGACCCGCGCCGAAGCAGGCGTCAAAGGCGCCCAACACCGATGACGTGGTCATCGCGCCGGTGGCGATACTCCAGTACCCGGCGGCGGCGTTATGCGCAGAATTGTGAAAGCGGGTCGGGGAGATTTGCCGATCATCCGAGGCGAGCATTTCACAGATGGCGTGGCAGTTTTCCCCGTCGCCACCAGACGAAGCAAACACGCTGGGCAAACTGGCGGCGTCGAGTCCGGCGGCGGCGATGGCTTCCAGCCCGGTCGCCAGGGTGAGTTTGACAACCGCGCCACTACGCCGGCGTTCTGCCGCTGGCAACAACGCGGGTGACGGCAGTACGGTCTTGTGTGGCTGAAAGGGCTGCCGCCCGCTAAGGACAGTCTGACTGGTCGGCCAGCCGGTCAAACCGGGGCCAAGTAGGCCGATACCTTCAATGTAGGCGGTAAGCGTGTGCATGGATCTAATTCGCGCGAGCCAAAACCAAGCTGCAATTGGTGCCACCGAATCCAAACGAGTTACTGAATACGCGCATCACCGGCTGTTCGCGATTATCCAGAACATAATCGAGATCCAGCGTCGGATCGAGTTGCCGGGTGTTCAGCCCGGCGGGCAACAAGCCGTGTTGCAGCGCCAGCGCGCAAATCACCGCCTCCACGCCACCGGCAGCGCCGAGGGTGTGGCCGGTCGCACCTTTGGTGGAGCTGCACGGCGTGCCCGAGCCGAATACATATTGAACTGCCTTGCCCTCCGCGGCATCGTTGCTTTGGGTAGCGGTGCCGTGCAGGTTGATATAGTCAATTTCAGATGACTTCAATCCCGCCATTTTCAACGCATCCTGCATAGCCAAGCGTGCACCCAAGCCATCCGGATGCGGCGATGACATGTGATACGCATCGCTGGATTCGCCTATCCCGAGCAGCAGCACCGCATCGGCATCCAGGTGTTCCGGGGTGCGTTCCAGCAGCGCGAAGGCAGCCGCTTCACCAATCGAGATGCCGTTGCGCTGTGCATCAAATGGACGACATGCCTGTTCAGAAATCAGGCCGAGCGAGTTGAAGCCATACAGCGTCGTCAGACACAGCGAATCCACGCCGCCCACCACGGCCGCGTCTATCAGTCCCGCCGCTATCATGCGCCGTGCCGAACTGAACACCTTGGCGCTGGACGAGCACGCCGATGACACCACGACCGCCGGACCTGTCAGGCCGAAATAATGGCGCGTGAAATCCGCAACGGAGAAAGTACTGTGCGTGGTGCGGTAAATAAAACCGGCGGGTAATGCGCCAGTCACCAGGTCGCGTCGCCGGTAGGCCAGCTCGGTTTGCAGAATGCCGGAAGTGCTGGTGCCGAGGAACACGCCAATGCGCTGCGCATCGTATTTTGCGATGGCAGCACGCACCACCTCGGCAAAGCCGTCCTGAGTCAATCCCAGCAACGCGAGCCGGTTGTTGCGACAATCAAAGTCGGCCAGGTGCGCGGGCAGCTGCACCGCATCCACCCCTGCCACCTCGCCAATGAAAGTCGCCAGATCCACCGTATCAAACGCGCATGGCGTCAGTCCGGTGCGACGCTGGCGCAGCGCGGTCAGGGTCTGGTTGAGGCCGCGACCGATGCTGCTGGTCACAGTAAAGTGGGAGAGCCAGAGCGGGTTCAAAGAAAAGTTAGTCAGTCGATTAAGTAAAGGAGGATGTTAACAAATTCCAATGCTTGGTTTGGATCAAATAGATGGGTGGTGGACTTTACCGATTACGCCCGCGTCCACGCGATGTCGCAACGATAGATAGGCAGCCAGCACCCCCAGCACTAGTCCGGCCAACACATCCACTGCCACATGCTGGCGTGTGGCCAGGGTGGAATATACGATGCCGATGCACCACGCCCCATTGAAGATGAGTATCCACAGCGGTGCGCCAAAGCGGCGCAGCAAGTGATGCAACCAGATACCCGAAAAAACGGCTGCAGTGACGTGAAGCGAAGGGCAGGCATTGCCCGAGGCATCCATGCTTTTAAGGAAATCCACACCGGGATACTGAGCCCAGTCGATATTGGCGGCGGGTACTGCCGTGGGCCAGAAGTAGAAGACGATCAGCCCGGCGAGGCACGTCGCGGCCATGACCAACACATAGTCATACAGCTCGCGCCGCGTCGCCAGTAATGTCGGGGGCAGTGAAACATAGACCCACAGTGATATATACATGGGCAAGGCCAGAGGCTGAAAGCCGATCAGGCGATCCAGCAAGGTGGTGGGCATCACCGTTGTCGGGTAGGCCGGCACTTTGAGCAAATAGAAGTAAGCACCGAAAAACAGGCTGATGAAAAGCGTCGTTCCGATACTCTTGAGATACACATGCCTGGGTATTGC
>JBGPPE010000180.1:0-4842 GCA_041488395.1 Gallionellaceae bacterium | reverse complement strand
GGAAATTCATCATGGCAAGACTGGTCCATGCCTGATCTGCACTGGCTGACGGCCTACCTGCTGCTCGGCCTGTTCGTTGGCTATTTTTCCGGCCTGCTCGGCATCGGTGGCGGCCTGATCCTGGTGCCGGTGCTGCTGTTCATGTTTGATGCGCAGCACTTCCCGCCGCAGCTGCCCCTGCATCTGGCGCTAGGCACCGCAATGGCCACCATCATCTTCACTTCCATCTCCAGCGCGCGCCAGCACCACAAACATCAGGCGGTAAACTGGCCCATCGTGCGCAGCATTACCCCCGGCATCCTGCTCGGCACCGCGCTCGGCGCGCTGATCGTCGGTTTCGTGCCCACGCGCCACCTCACCCTGTTCTTCGCGCTGTTTGTCTACCTCGTCGCCACCCAGATGGTGCTCGGCCTCAAGCCTGCCTCCACCCGCGCCACGCTATCTCATACTGAACTCACCCTGGCCGGCGCCTTTATCGGCTGCCTCAGCAGCCTGGTCTCCATCGGCGGCGGCGTGCTCAGCACACCCTATCTGCTCTGGCACAAACTCAACCTGCGCCACGCCATCGCCACCTCGGCCGCGCTGGGTTTTCCCATTGCCGTCGGCGGTACGCTGGGTTATATCGCCAACGGCTATCGCGCTGCTGATCTGCCCGCCTACAGCCTGGGTTATGTCTACACCCCGGCGCTGCTGTGGCTGGTGATCGGCACCATGCTGACGGCACCTGTCGGGGCAAGGGCGACGCATCGTTTGCCGGTCGATCTACTGCGGAAGCTGTTTGCGCTGGTGCTGTTTGCACTGGCAACGAAGATGCTGTGGAAGGTGTTGTTCCCCGCTGCATGAGACTGCTGCTCACAGAGCGCATTCCGGGATGATGACTGCCACGAGAAATGCGCGCAAAATGCGGTCATTCTCCTGCGACCTTGCTGGATGTCTGAATGAATCTTTTTAGTACAGCACGTTCCAACTTCAAGTAATGCAGGATTCAGGCTAATCCAACCGGCAGGAGGGAGGCGCGATGAACATCAGCATTGAAAACCGGGCCAGGCTGGCGTTTGCGCTGGTTATAGTTTCCGCCCTCGTCGCCGGACTGGTCTGGTATTACCTGAGCTCCAGCCAATACACCACCTATCAGATCCGCACCCAGGATGCCGTATCCGGGCTGATTGCCGATGCCCCGGTCGAGTTTCACGGTGTCGAGGTGGGCAAGGTAAAACGCGTCGAGCTCAGCGCTCCCCATTCAGTCAGCGTATTGCTGAACATCGACAGGGACGTGCCCATTACGGCGGCAACCGTCGCCACCATCACTGCCCGCGGACTGGCCACGCGCGGCTTTATGGGCTACGTCTACGTTGCCCTGGAAGACCCCGGCACGGATGCCAGCCCGCTGCTGGCCACGCCCGGCAGCCCCTACCCGCTTATCCGCACGGCGCCCTCGCATTCGGTCAATCTGGATAACGCGATCAGCCAGGTTAACCAGAACGTCCAGGCGCTGACTGAACTGATGCGCTCGGTGCTGGACAAGAAGACCATCACCTCGCTCAAACTGACCCTGGACAATTTGCAGCAAGTGAGCGCGATGCTGGAGGAGAACAATAAAAAACTCAGCGCGATCATCCTGAACTCCGAGCAGGCGAGCCAGCAGCTGCAGCCCTTGCTGCAATCAAGCAGCGACGCCGTCAAAACCCTGCAACAGCAGATCTTGCCGGAAGCCTACAAGACGCTGAACGACCTGGACAGACTGTCCGGCACGCTGAACGGCGTGGCGGGCAAAATCAATCGCGACCCATCAATAATCCTGCGCGGCAGCACAGCGCCGGCGCCGGGGCCCGGTGAAACAAAATGACCGCCTGGCGCAGCGCGATGATCAGGACGCTGGCGAGCGCACTCGCCGTGGCGCTTATTAGCGGCTGCACCCTGCTGTCTCCGGCCGATAGCGCAAGCAGCAAGGCAATGTTAAACAAGCTGCCGCCCGCACAGGCGCAGCGCGAAACGCACGCGGCCACGCTGCTGCTGTTGCCCGTGGAAGCCAAGCCCGTCTACGACACCACCCAGATGGCCTATATGACGCAGCCTTATCAGATCGACTACTACACCCGCCACGAATGGGCGGCGACACCGGCGCAGATGCTGCAGCCCTTGCTGGTGCAAACGCTGGAGCGCACCCGCTACTTCCATGCGGTGCTGACCCCGCCCTACTCGGGTTCCTGCAGCTATGTGCTGCGCACACAGATACTCGAACTGGTGCAGGACTACACCGCAGCACCGGCAACGCTGCACCTTGCCTTGCGCCTGCAGTTAAGCGATGGCGCCAGCGACCGGGTGATCGCCACCCGGGAAATATCGCTGCGCGAACCCATGGCGCAGCAAACGCCTGATGCCGGCGTGGCAGCGGCCAACGAGGCAGCCGCCAGGGCACTGCAGGAAGCCAGCGAGTTTGTGCTGGAGCATGCGCAGTAAACACAGCGCCCGATTGATACGGCCAGCTTATGTTTGAAGTCCGTTCGGGCTGAGCTTGTCGAAGCCCATCCACCTGGTTGAACACAAGGGCTAGGAATGCATCCCGGGCAACATCTTGTTCAGGGTGTCATCCTTGAGCATGAAGTGATGGCGCAGCGCCGCCGCCGCATGCAGCAGCAGGCAGGCGATCAGCGCGAAGCCCAACCACTTGTGGATCTCGATAAGGGTGTGGAACGAGTGCTCGTTCGCTGGAATAAAATCCGGCAGATTCCAGCCGAAGAAGTACACCGAAATTCCCGCGGCGGAGGACATCAGCCAGCCGGTGAGCGGCAGCGCAAACATCAGGCCATAAAAACAAAGATGCACAAAGCGCGCGGCCACCTTCTGCCAGTCCGGCAGATTGGCAACCAGTGCCGGCAGCACGTTGCCGACGCGCCAGGCCAGCCGCAGCGCAACCAGCACCAGGGCGAGCACGCCATATTCCTTGTGCAGCAAAATCAGCGTGATTTTTTTCTTGTCGAAGCCGGCGTCGGGCAGGCTGACCATGTAAAGCCCCAGTACGATCAGCGCGATGAGCAACAGTGCCATCAGCCAGTGCAGCACGATGGCCACGGCACCGTAACGCTGACTGGTGTTCGCTAGCAGTATCATGTGGCGCTCCCGTTGGTTAAGCAGCCTGCGCCGGATTGTGAGACGGCGCTACACTGCCATATTTACCAGGTTCAGCAGAACAGACTGGTAGCCCTGAGTCTATACGCTCAGGAAGCTGTTTGGCGGTTTCCAGGTTTAATCTAAACCCGCAGCTTTCCGGTCGCCTGCAATTATTGATCCGGCACAATATATCCGTGAATTCGCAACTCTGACCGCTCCCCTTCAAGGGGAGGGCTGGGGTAGGGATGGGTGAAATACCGCTTATTAACCCATCCCCCACCTAACCTCCTCCTTGAAAGGGGGGAACTTTCCGCTTTGCCTGTTACGGATAATTGATGCCGAACAATAGTGCATCCCGAATTGGACAAGTACGCCAAACGGGAATAGACTACATCAAACATATCAATTGGGGCAATTACTATGATCAGAGAAGCGACCGCAATGACTGTTCGGCAAAACCTGGGCGAGCTGCTGAATGAAATCCAGTACCGTCAGGATCAAGTGCTCATCACCAAAGGCGGCAAACCGATTGCGGCAATGGTAGATATCGCTTTGTTCGACAAGATACGCCTGATGCGCAACGAGTTTGATCGGCTGACCCTGGATCTGGCAAAAACCTATCAGGGTGTATCCACGGAGGTCGCCGAGCGCGAAATCGCAGAGGCTGTTGCTACTGCGCGGAAACGCTAAGCTTGCGCATCGTCCTCGATACCAATGTGCTGCTGTCCGGCCTGATGCTGCCTGACAGCACACCCGGCAAAATCGTCAACGCCTGGCGCAAGCGCAATTTTTACCTGATTGCATCCGAGCCGATGCTGGAAGAAATTGCCCGCGTGCTGGCCTACCCCAAGATCAGAAAGCGGCTTAACTGGGATGATGAAACCATCTCCCGCTATGTTGCGCTGCTGCGCTTTGAAACCGAGGCAGTGTCAATTGCCGGAATTGAAGTCAACGTCCCTGCCGACCCCAACGACAATCACTTGTTGGCAACCCTGATCGCCAGCAAGGCCGATTGGCTGATAACCGGCGACAGTGATTTTGATGGGCTGGCTGGGCAACACCCCATCATCTCTCCCGGCGAGTTTATGCGACGTTTCTTGTAATGAACCAGACTAAAAATCCGGCTATCATCACGGCCTGCATTCCCGATAGAGCAATGTCATCTACAACTCAATGATAGATTGATTTCAACTGAGGAAACAGTTTGAGTTGGTGCTGTTTGCATTGGCGACGAAGATGTTGTTTTAGGTAGCATCTAGCCTTATATAAAATAATTTTCTGTTAGACCATTCGATGCCAATTCCTCCGATCAAGACACATTCCCATAAACACCAATCAGAGTTGATTGATGAATTCGACCATTTGCTGGGGAACTGTATTCGTCGATTCCAACAACTAGAGAAAATGGTTGAATACAGAATGTTGCAACTTGCCGCAGCGACTTCTAAACCATCCAGTGAAATTGCTCATTTCCTAGAGTTAGCAGTAGCGGAAGTATCGTTTAGCGCTAAGCTAAGACTAATAGCTACTCTGTTATCGGACTACATATGTCATCGCGCAGAATATATAGAGTGCCAAGAAAACCCCGATACCAAGGCCACCCTTGGGCGTGAAGTAGAGCGTGCTATAGCATCAATCAAACGATTTAGCCTGCTCGAGCAGGAAAGAAACCGTTACGTCCATTCTCATTGGATAGCGATTGGGTTACCGACTGAGGATACGGATTTAATT
>JBGPPE010000179.1:0-4896 GCA_041488395.1 Gallionellaceae bacterium | reverse complement strand
TGGAGCGGGAAACGAGACTCGAACTCGCGACCTATACCTTGGCAAGGTATCGCTCTACCAACTGAGCTATTCCCGCAAAAAACGAAGTCCGCATTATAGGCATATTCAAACGCATGTCAATAAAAACGGGGGCAAAATTTTCCAGGTACAGCAAGTTTTCGGATTAGCGCATCTCAGTTTTCGCCACCTCCATGCTCATCTCTGTATAATGCGCGGCTGCGCGATTAGCCTGCCGGCTTCCGCATTTCGGTTCTGCCCTAATCCTGCCCGGGTGGTGAAATTGGTAGACACAAGGGACTTAAAATCCCTCGGGGGGAAACCTCTGTACCGGTTCGATTCCGGTCCCGGGCACCAAATTCCAATGTTAAGCAAACTCAATCCAGCCCAACGCGAAGCCATTACCTATCTGGACGGACCTTTACTGGTACTGGCCGGTGCCGGCAGCGGCAAAACCCGCGTCATCGTGCACAAGCTGGCCTATCTGGTGGAGCAATGCGGCTATTCGCCGCGCAATATCGCCGCGATCACCTTTACCAACAAGGCTGCCAACGAAATGCGCGAGCGCGTCGGCAAGCTGCTCTCGGGCAAAGACGCCAAGGGCATGACCATCTGCACCTTCCATGCGCTGGGCATGCAAATCCTGCGCGAAGAAGCCGGCCTGCTCGGCTACAAGAAGCAATTCTCGATCTTCGACACCGCCGATACCGGCAAGATCATCAGCGAACTGCTGGGGGCGCCGGACAAGCAGGACATCCGCATGGCACAAAGCATGATGTCAAACTGGAAAGCCGGCTTCATTTCACCGGAACAGGCCGTCAGCCTGGTTGAAACCGAGGCCGAGCAACGCATCGCCGTGCTCTACGCACGCTACCAGGAAACCTTGCGCGCCTACCAGGCTATGGATTTTGATGACCTGATCCGCCTGCCGGTCGACCTGTTCCAGCAATTCCCGGATGCACTGCTGCGCTGGCAGCAACGCCTGCGCTACCTGCTGGTGGACGAATACCAGGACACCAACGACTGCCAGTACCAGCTGATGCGTCTGCTGGCTGGTCCACGTGCGGCGCTGACTGCGGTGGGCGACGACGACCAGGCCATCTACGCCTGGCGCGGCGCCAGCACCGCCAACATTCACAACCTGCAGAAGGACTACCCCACCCTGCGCGTAATCAAGCTGGAGCAGAATTACCGCTCCTCCCAGCGCATTCTGCAAAGCGCCAACCTGCTGATCAAAAACAACACCAAACTGTTCGACAAAAACCTGTGGAGCGAACATGGCCTCGGTGACCAGGTGCGCATCTTTGCCGCCAAGGATGAAGAGCACGAAGCCGAATCGGTCGTGCTGCGCCTGCTGGCACACAAGTTCGAGCACAACACGCGCTACTCCGACTACGCCATCCTGTACCGCAGCAACCACCTGTCGCGCGGCTTTGAAGAACAGCTGCGCGCGCAGAACGTGCCCTACACCGTCAGCGGCGGCACCTCGTTTTTCGAGCGCGCCGAAATCAAGGACCTGGTCGCCTATCTGCGCCTGATTGCCAACCCGGACGACGACCCTGCCTTTATCCGCGCCATCACCACGCCCAAGCGCGGCATCGGCAACCAGACCCTGGAGAAGCTGGCCGGTTATGCAGGCACGCGCAACGTCAGCCTGTTCGAGGCCGCCTTTGAACACGCCATGGAGCAGCAACTGCCTGCGCGCCAGCATGAAGAGCTGCTCACCTTCTGTAACTTCATCAACCGCATGCAGGACCGTGCCGGCAAGGAGGAATGTACCGTAGTACTGGCTGACCTGATGAGTGCGATCGATTATGAAGCCTGGCTGTTCGACAGCCACGAGCCGCGCCAGGCCGAAACAAAATGGTCGAACGTGAGCGATTTCGTCGGCTGGATCAACCGCAAATCCACCGCCGATGAAAAAACCCTGCTGGCCATGACACAGACCATTGCGCTGATGAACCTGCTGGAGGGGCGCGAAGAAGAGATCGATGCCGTTTCGCTTTCCACCCTGCATGCCGCCAAGGGGCTCGAGTTCGGCCATGTCTTTCTGGTCGGCGTGGAAGAAGGCGTAATCCCGCACGAGCGCAGCGAATCGCCGGAACAGGTCGAGGAAGAACGCCGTTTAATGTATGTCGGCATTACCCGCGCGCAGCGCTCCCTGCATATCAGCCACTGCATCAAACGCCGGCGCGGCAAGGAGTGGCAAAACTGCGAAGCCAGCCGCTTCCTCAAGGAGCTGCCCGCCGATGACGTTATCTTTGCCGGTGCGGTACCGGCCGGCAGCACGCCTGAAGTCAGCAAGGATGAAGGGATGGCGAAACTGGCGCGCTTGAAGGCGATGCTGGGGAACAGCTGAATCTGTGTTCAGATATATCAGCCCTGTTTGCTGCTTTTATTAAGCAGCAAGGCTTCAAATTCCTCGACTGACACAGGCCTGGAGAACAGGTATCCCTGTCCATAGTCACACCCGGCAGCGCACAGCAGATCTAGCTGCTGCTGCGTCTCTATCCCTTCCGCAATGACCTTCAGGCCAAGTTTGTGTGCCATCACGATAATTGCCTCGCATAGCGCCATATCGTCGGAGCCTGGTGCCAGATTACGCACAAACGACTGGTCGATTTTAAGGTTATCGATATGCAACTTTTTGAGATAGGACAATGAGGAATAGCCGGTGCCAAAATCATCGAGCGACACCTGGATACCCGCATCACTGAAAGCGAGCAGCTGATCGGTCACCGTGCTGTCGGTATTCAAAAGCAGGCCCTCGGTAATCTCCACCACAATATTTTTTCCGGGCAAGCCGAGCTTATGCAGAAAATCAACCCACGCTTCGTGTTTGCCTTCGCCAGCATGAAACTGCACCGGAGATTTGTTGACGCTGATCTGGAAATCCTCGTCGAACATTGCGCGCCAGCGCGCAGCCTGGCGCGCAGCTTCCCGGAACACCCAGTTGCCAATATCGATGATCAGGCCGGTTTCTTCGGCGATGGCTATAAATTCCACCGGGTTCACTCGCCCCAGCTGGGGATGCTGCCAGCGTATCAGCGCCTCGGCCTTGCAGATCGCTCCGCTCGCAAGTTCCACTACCGGCTGGTAATACACGACAAACTGATTGGCCGCCATCGCGCCACGCAAGTCATTGGTAATCCGCGCGCGCATCAGTGCAGCGTCCTGCATCGCAGAAGTAAAGTAATGGCAGCGGTTACGCCCCTGACTCTTGGCCGCATACATGGCCTGATCGGCATTCTTGAGCAGTGTTTCCACCTCCATCGCGTCCTCTGGATAGAGCGTAATGCCGATGCTGGCTGACACATAAGCCACCTCATTGCCCAGCTGGAATGGATAGGCAAGCTTGCGCAGGATATCCTGGGTAACACGCTCGACATTGCTGGGGTCATCCAGCTCACCCAGAATAACCGTAAACTCATCCCCCCCCATTCGCGCCACCGTATCGGCCTCTCGCACACAGCTGACGAGACGTCGCGCCGCCTCAGCCAGCAGCGCGTCCCCCATGTCATGCCCCAGGCTATCGTTTACTTCCTTGAAGCGATCGATGTCGAGGAACAGCAGCGCCATAGGCAAACCGGAACGATGCGACTTCTTGATTTCCTGATGCAGGCGGTCAAGGAACAGGCGCCGATTGGGCAGTTCGGTAAGCGGATCAAAGTTTGCCTGGTGCTGTATCGTTTCTTCGGCCTGTTTGCGCTCGGTGATGTCGCTAAAGGTTGCCAGCAGGTGCGAGCCGGCCCACGAGCCCGCCAGAATTGTATGGATCAGTTGCCCATTCTTGCAGGTAATGGTCTGCTCTATCGGCGCCATGGCAGACTTGTTCTGGCGCGACGCCTCGACCTCTGCGCCCCACATTTCCATGGCTTTCTTGCGTTGTACGGGGTCTGGGAAAGCACGCAGATACCATTGCGCTACGGTTGGCACATCCACCAGCGTATAACCGAACATTTTGATGAACTTGGGATTGGCATATTCAATGACGCCCTCTTCGTCGGCCCAGGCGATGCCCACCTCTGAAGAATCCAGCATGACCTTCAGCTTGGTCTCGCTTTCACGCAAGCGCTCATTGACTTCATGCGCCTCGCGTTCTGATATCAGCAGCTTGCGCACCAGCGGCGTTATCAGCCAGTTCAGCATCAATACACCCACAACTACCAGCAATGCCAGTAGCGGTGCAATGATTTTCAGCTGCTGGTTTACCGGGCTGAATAACTCATCCTGGTCTATCTTCAACACCATCCCCAGGCCCAATGAGCCAACAGGCGCATAAGCTGCAACAACCTGTGTCTTGCGATAGTCCTGCGAATATATCGTGCCGTTTTTCCCTTCCAGGGCATAACTCATGGGCAATGGATTCCCGTTAATCACACGCGACAGGCGTTTGGTCACGCCACGTGAAATGGTGAGGGGGAAGCACTGCATATCCGCTTCCAGTGGTGCACATACAGCCAGCTCTGCAGTGGTTCCTATGGATTTCGCATCACTGATCGCGGTGTCCAGCTGTGGCATGTTGATTTCTACAACGATATTGCCAATTCGATGGCCAGGCTGGTCTGCCACATCCATGCCGGCATGCAGCACAAACTGCGAGTCCCATAGCAGGGATGCATGAGTAGCTGTAATCAGAGGAACGGTCAGCTCGGGATCAATCACAAAATTTCCGACTCGCGCCACTTCATGACCGCGGCTATCGTATATGGATGCTGCCGAGTAACCAACTTGCAGCAACGACCGGGCAATATTCTTTAGCTCCTGTTGTGCCTGAAGATTGCTGGGCTGCTCATCCAGCGCCAGCAGATTCCGGATCGCGAAAGGGCGCTTGGTGATGGTCAGTGCGTTGCCAACATTCTGGTTGATCTGTGTTGAGAAAAAATTCTGGTTATTCTG
>JBGPPE010000178.1:0-5011 GCA_041488395.1 Gallionellaceae bacterium | reverse complement strand
TACGATATTGTTTAACGGTTCGGTCAGCGCCTCAAGAATTTCGTTGGAGGAAATCGTGAAGCTGCGCGGAATGCCTTCCGCCAGGTTGCGGCCTTTGACTTCCTTCTCGCGCACTTCCGAGCCGGGGAAGGCGGAGCCGATCTCCTTCTTGATCTGCTCGGCGGTGGTTTCGCCGATCAACATGCCGTAGTTGCGGCGGATATAGTTGATGATCGCCTCATCCATCTTGTCGCCGCCGACGCGCACGGAGCCGGAGTACACCGCGCCGCCCAGCGAGATCACGCCCACCTCGGTGGTGCCGCCGCCGATGTCCACCACCATGGAGCCGGTGGCCTCCTCGATCGGCAGGTCGGCGCCGATCGCGGCTGCCATCGGCTCCTCGATCAGCTCAACGCGACGTGCGCCGGCACCGAAGGCAGACTCGCGAATGGCGCGGCGCTCAACCTGTGTGGAACCGCACGGCACGCAGATGACGATGCGCGGGCTGGGGGTGAAGATGCTGGATTTGTGCACGCGGCGGATAAACTGCTTGAGCATCTGTTCGGTGACGGTGAAGTCGGCGATCACGCCGTCTTTCATCGGGCGGATGGCGGTGATGTTGCCGGGCGTACGCCCCAGCATCTGCTTGGCGGCGAGGCCGACCTGCTGGATTACTTTCTTGCCGTTGGGGCCGCCTTCCTGGCGGATCGCAACCACCGAAGGCTCGTCCAGAACAATACCCACCCCTCGCGCCCAGATCAGCGTGTTGGCGGTACCCAGATCGATCGCCAGGTCGTTGGAAAAATAGCTGTCAATAAAACCGAACATAAAATTGCCTCGAGAGTAGAAGGGGTGCGCCTGCAAAGACGTTTATGATACCCTATTAAACTTGTTTTGATCAAAGCCATACACGAATATGTCATTAACTACGGAAGACGTAAAAAAAGTGGCGCGCCTGGCCCGTTTAGCCATGAGCGAACAGGAAATGCATACCGCCCACGCGCAGCTGAGCAATATCTTTGAATTGATAGCGGAAATGCAGGCTGTAGACACCCGCGGCATCGAGCCGATGGCGCATGCGCAGGAACTCAGCCAGCGCCTGCGTGAAGACGTGGTCAGTGAAACCGACCAGCGCGAGCGCTTCCAGGCCATCGCGCCGCAGGTAGAGCGCGGCCTCTACCTGGTGCCGCAAGTTATTGAATAATAACGCGCCGCTCGCCGGCTAGCGTGCCAGGGGAGCAAAAACGGCAGGATTAACCTGAACCGTCAGCCACACCTCCAAGGGTTTAAACCATGATTAATGCAAGCCTCAGACAACTCTCCAGCCTGCTGGCGGAGAAGAAAATTTCCAGCGTTGAGCTGACCCAGCTCTACCTCGACCGCATCCATGCCCTCAATCCCGGGCTGAATGCCTATATCACCCTCAACGCGGAAACCAGCCTGGCCCAGGCGCGTGCCGCCGATGCGCGCCTGGCGCAGGGCCAGGGCGTTGCTCTCACCGGCATCCCCCTCGCCCAGAAAGACATCTTCTGTGCCCAGGGCTGGCGCACCACCTGCGGTTCGCACATGCTGGAAAACTTCATCGCCCCCTACGACGCGCACGTGATCAGCCAGTTCAACAATGCCGGCGCGGTCAACCTGGGCAAGACCAACATGGATGAATTCGCCATGGGGTCAAGTAATGAAACCTCGTATTTCGGCGCGGTGAAAAATCCGTGGAATCGTAATGCAGTACCTGGCGGCAGCTCGGGCGGCACCGCTGCGGCGGTGGCGGCACGCCTGTGTGCCGCAGCTACCGGCACCGACACCGGCGGCTCCATCCGCCAGCCGGCCGCGCTGTGCGGCATCTCCGGCCTGAAACCGACCTACGGCGTGGTGTCGCGCTACGGCATGATCGCCTTTGCCTCCAGTCTCGACCAGGCCGGCCCGATGGCGCGCAGCGCCGAGGACCTGGCGCTGATGATGAACGTGATGGCCGGCTTCGATCAGCGCGATTCCACCAGCCTGCAGCGTCCTGTTGAAGACTACACGGCCAAACTGGAGCAGCCACTGAAAGGCCTGCGTATCGGTTTGCCGAAAGAGTTTTTTGCCGAGGGTTTGAGCGCTGATGTGGGTGCTGCGGTAGAAGCCGCCATTGCCGAATACAAGAAGCTGGGCGCCACCGTGGTCGAGATCAGCCTGCCCAATTCGCGCCTGTCCATTCCCGTTTACTACGTGCTGGCGCCGGCAGAAGCATCGAGCAATCTGTCGCGCTTTGACGGCGTGCGCTACGGCTACCGTGCCCCCGAGTACGGCGATCTCACTGACATGTACGAGAAATCACGCGCGCAGGGTTTCGGTGCCGAAGTAAAGCGCCGCATCATGATCGGCACCTACGTGCTGTCGCACGGCTACTACGACGCCTACTACCTGCAGGCGCAGAAAATCCGCCGCCTGATCGCGCAGGATTTTGTCGAGGCCTATAAGCAGTGCGACGTGATTATGGGACCGACCAGCCCGACCACCGCGTTCAATCTGGGCGAGAAAGGTGATGACCCGGTGCAGATGTATCTGTCCGACATCTACACCATTGCGGTGAACCTCGCCGGCCTGCCCGGCATGTCCATTCCGTGCGGCTTTGGGGCAAGTGGCATGCCGGTGGGCCTGCAGATCATCGGCAACTATTTCGACGAGGCGCGCATGCTCAACGTGGCGCACCAGTATCAGCTGGCGACCGACTGGCATACGCGCGCGCCGCAAGGAATTTGAAAAAACATTTAGCCACAGAGATCACAGAGTACACAGAGCAGGTGTGGTGGCTTGTGCTTTGGGTGGTAATTACTGAAAGTGATTTTGAGAACGAATCGTCGCTGAATATCGCAGGGCAGGAAGCACAAAGGTTTTCTCTGTGAGCTCTGTGCTCTCTGTGGCAAAAAAGGGTTTGACTATGACTTGGGAAATCGTGATCGGGCTGGAAGTGCATGCCCAGCTTTCAACTAACAGCAAAATATTTTCCGGCGCCTCCACCGCGTTCGGTGCCGAGCCCAACACTCAGGCCGATGCGGTGAGTCTGGCGCTGCCCGGCGTGCTGCCGGTGTTGAACCGCGGCGCGGTGGAGCGCGCCATCAAGTTCGGCCTGGCCACCGGCGCGCACATCGCGCCGCGTTCTGTGTTCGCGCGCAAAAACTACTTCTACCCCGACCTGCCCAAGGGCTACCAGATCAGCCAGATGGATCTGCCGGTGGTGGGGCAGGGCGCGCTGAGCATACACGTGCCGGCGGTGGGCAAGGCCGAGCCCTACGAAAAAATTGTGCGCCTCACCCGCGCCCATCTGGAAGAAGATGCCGGCAAATCGCTGCATGAAGATTTCCACGGCATGACCGGCATCGACCTCAACCGCGCCGGCACCCCGCTGCTGGAGATCGTATCCGAGCCGGACATGAGCAACGCGGCCGAGGCCGTGGCCTACGCCAAGACCCTGCACACCCTGGTGCAGTGGATCGGCATCTGCGACGGCAACATGCAGGAAGGCTCGTTCCGCTGCGACGTCAACGTATCGGTGCGCAAGCCCGGTGGGCCGCTGGGCACGCGCCGCGAGATCAAGAACCTGAACTCGTTCAAATTCATGCAGCAGGCCATCGACTACGAAGTGCAATGGCAGATCGACACCATCGAGAATGGCGGCAAGATCCAGCAGGCCACCGTGCTGTTCAACCCGGATAGCGGCGAAACGCGCATGATGCGCAGCAAGGAAGAAGCGCACGACTACCGCTACTTCCCCGACCCTGACCTGCTGCCGCTGGAAATCAGCAAGGAATGGATAGAGCAGCTGCGCGCCACCATGCCCGAGTTGCCGCATGCCATGCAGACGCGTTATGTGCACAAGCTGGGCCTGTCCGCCTATGACGCCACCACGCTGACCAGCTCGCGCCAGATGGCCGACTTCTTCGAGGCGACCCTGCAGGCCGTGCCCAATGACGCCAAGCTGTGCGCCAACTGGATCATGGGTGAAGTGAGTGCTCAATTGAACCGCGATGGCCTGGAAATGACGCAGTGCCCAATTACGCCTGAGCAACTGGGCGGCATGCTAGCGCGCATCGTGGATGGCACCATCTCCAATTCCAGTGCCAAGGATGTGTTCCGCAGCATGTGGAGCGAAGGCGGCACGGCTGACGCCATCATCGAAGCCAAGGGGCTGAAGCAGGTGTCCGATGTGGGCGCGCTGGAAGTGATGGTGGATGAGATCGTCGCCGCCAATGCGGACAAGGTGGCAGAGTATCGCAGCGGTAAGGACAAGCTGTTTGGCTTCTTTGTCGGGCTGGCGATGAAGGCCAGCAAGGGCAAGGCGAATCCGGCGCAGATGAATGAGATTCTGAAGAAGAAACTGGCGGGTTAGGTTTTCATGTGGTTGGGTTAGCGGTTGTTCGCGTAACCCAACATTGAATTTCAAAACCAACAGCCAAACCGTCGGGGGTAGCCCGACAGCTAGTTACCTTCTTTTGCTTCGCCAAAAGAAGGTAACCCAAGAAAAGGCGACCCTGCCGTATCGCCCTTCGGGTACCTTCGGTCAAGCAATCAAATTGGGCGGCTGCGCAACTCGCCCTAGCGTGGCACACAAAACGTGCCACGCCGCGGAGCTCGAACAGTGCTCGCCTTCTCACTAATTTGATTACTCGCCCTCAGCGATCCAGAAGGGGGATAACTTCAAAACCAAAAATTCCAAATCAAACCCTAAAACGAAGTATGGGCACGATGTGCCCATACGCTTCTGCTTTTGTCTTTGGCGTGCGCAACGCGCACGCTGCCTTTCGTATTTCGCTTTTTGCTTTTCATTCCCTGTGCGCCGCATCGATCAGTGACAAGGAAGCGGAGGTTTAGGCGAGCACTGTTCGAGCTCCGCAGCAGGGCACGGTTTGTGTGCACTGTCAGGGCGAGTTGCGCAGCCCCGCATGCTTGTCACTGATCGATGGGACCCGAAGGGCGGTAAACCGGGGGCGACTTCTTTGGGTTACCTTTCTTGGCAAGATGTTTAGACCGGGCACATGAGTAACGG
>JBGPPE010000177.1:0-5213 GCA_041488395.1 Gallionellaceae bacterium | reverse complement strand
GGCGTTCAGTGCCAGTGCTTCCTGTTTGGCAATGTGCAGCAGCTCAAAGCGGTTGAGCACGATGCGGTCTGATTGCCGCAGGTAGCCCATCTCGCGCGCCATTTCGGCGCTCTTGGCCACTTCACCCATGGCGATGTTCTGGAAGTAACGTTTGAGGAAGGGGAAGACTTCGCCGCCTTTGGCGTCCTGTGCTGCGCGCAGCGCCATTTCCTTGCAGCCGCCGCCGGCAGGCAGCAGGCCGACGCCGACTTCGACCAGGCCGATGTAGCTTTCCAGGGTGGCGACGATTTTGCTGCAGTGGATGGAAAACTCGCAGCCACCACCCAGCGCCAGGCCATCAATGGCGGCGATGGTGGGCACGCTGGCGTATTTCAGGCGTTGCGATACCTGCTGAAATTTGGCCACGACGTCTTCCACGCGCAGCACGTTGCCGGTGGCGGCGTTAAGCACTTCGCCCAGGCCACCGCCGCCCGCCACGGTATATTTGACGCGCTGCACGGCGCTCTTGAGCTTGGCAAGCAGGCCGCTGGATGCAACCTCCGCGCCATCCTGCAGGCCTTGCATCAGCTGCAGCAGGTTGGCACCGGCCGAGAATGGCGGCTCGGTCTGCCACAGCACCAGGGCCTTGTAGCCAGCTTCGGCCTCGTCCACCGCGCGCAGGATGCCATCCAGCACTTCGTTGCTGATGGTGTGCATCTTGCTCTTGAAGCTGAGGATGGCGATGCCGTCGCCGCTGTGCCACATGCGGATTTCGTCGGTTTCGAATACGGTCTCACCGTATACCGCGCTTTCGCCGAGCAGGCGATCGGGATAGAGCTGGCGCTGGTATACCGGCAAGGTGGAGCGCGGGCGCATGTCGTGATAGGCCGGGGCGTAGGAGCCCTGTGCGCTGTGCACCCCGGTGCGGCCATGCTCTTCCACCCAGTCGGGCAGGTGCACACCGGCCATGGTCTTGCCGGCTACGATGTCGGCATTGATCCAGCTGGTTACTTCCTGCCAGCCGGCCGCCTGCCAGATTTCAAAGGGGCCGTTGTCCCAGCCGAAACCCCAGCGCACCGCCATGTCCAGGTCGCGCGCGTTGTCGGCGATGCTCTCCAGTTGCAGCGCGCAGTAATGGAAGGTGTCGCGGAACACCGACCACAGGAACTGCGCCTGCGGATGCTTGCTCGCGCGCAGCCTGGCCAGTTTCACCGCCCAGTCGCGCTCGCGCAGGATATCCTTCACCGCGTCGTCGGCCTTGCCCTGCGACAGCTTGTAGGTGTTGGTGTGCAAATCCAGTACGTGGATCTCTTTGCCGATTTTCTGGTAGATGCCGCGTTTGGTTTTTTGCCCCAGGGCGCCCTGATCAACCAGACGGCCAAACCAGTCGGGCAATTCAAAGTGCTTGTGCCAGGCATCGTCGCTGAGGTTTTCGCGCATGGTGTTGACCACATGCGCAAACACATCCAGCCCGACCACATCGAGGGTGCGGAAGGTGGCACTCTTGGGCCGCCCGAGGTAGCGCCCGGTGAGCGCATCCACCGTGTCAAAGCCGAGGCCGAAGGCTTGTGCATGGTATTTGGTGGCGAGCATGGAAAACACCCCGATGCGGTTGGCGATAAAGTTGGGCGTGTCTTTCGCGCGCACCACGCCCTTGCCCAGCGTGGAAACTAGGAAACTTTCCAGCTGGTCGAGCAGCATGGCATCGGTGCCCTTGCACGGGATCAGCTCAACCAGGTGCATGTAGCGCGGCGGGTTGAAGAAGTGCACGCCGCAGAAGCGGTGGCGCAACGCTTCCGGAAAGGCAGCGGCCAGCGTATTGATGGAAAGGCCGGAGGTGTTGCTGGCAAAAATGGTGTGCTCGCCCAGAAATGGAGCCACTTTGCGATAGAGGTCGGATTTCCAGTCGATGCGCTCGGCGATAGCTTCGATCACCAGATCGCAATCGCGCAGCTGTTCCAGATGTTGTTCGTAATTGGCCGGCTGGATAAAGGTCAGCTTGGCCGGAGATGACAAGGGGCTGGGCTCCAGCTTGCCGAGGCCGGCCAGCGCACGGTTTACATTGCCGTTGGGATCGCCCTCTTTGGCAGGCAGCTCGAACAGCAAGGTTTCCACATTGGCGTTGGTGAGGTGCGCCGCGATCTGCGCCCCCATCACTCCCGCGCCCAGCACGGCTGCCTTGCGGATATAAAAATTTTTGCTCATTGCCTGCCCTCCCTTGCCTGCCCCGCCGGGCTGTTCATCAGAAGTTGTGCGTGTACTGCAAGCTGATAATGTCCACGCTGTTGCTGTAGCTGCCGGACAGCAGGCCGGCGCTGCCCGCGGTGAGATCCTGATTGATGGTGGAATTGTTCACGAACAGGTGGGCATAGGACGCATCCCAGGTACTGCTCTTGTCCATTTTGTACTGGCCGCCCACCGCGATCTCGCGGCGGTCTTCATCGGGGATGCGCGCCGTGCGGGTGGCATCAGTCATCGGGGTCTGGTCCAAGGCTACGCCGACGCGCGCCGTCCACTGCGGGTTGTAGTGGTAGCTGGCGCCCAGCGCGGCGCGCCAGGTGTTACTCCAGTTCTCCAGGGTGAGCGATTGTGTGGTGCCGGTGTTGTCCACGATGCGCAGCTCCTGGAAGCTGCTCCAGCCGGTGCGGGTGAGGTCGGCCATCACGTCCCACTGCTCGTTCACGCTGCGGAAGTAGCTGAAGGACCAGATGTCCGGTGTCTTGAAATCGGAGGTCACCGGCAAACTGGCTACCAGGGCGCCAGTGGGGCCGGTCACGGTAACATTGCCTTTCAGTTTGAAGTCGATGGAGGAACGATAGGACACGCCGATGCGGCTGTTGGCATCCAGATTCATCAATGCGCCGAGGTTGTAGCCCCAGGCCGCATCATCCCCGGACATTTTGGACAGGCCCTCGACACCCGCGCCGAGCAGGCGCGCATTGGTCAATTCAGCCTTGACTGTCTGGTAGTCGATGCCGGCACCGATGCTGAATCCATCGCTCAACTTGTAGGACATGGAAGGATTGATGTTGACGGTTTCCATGCTGGATTTGAGCGCCTGGAAGCGGCCGATCCAGCCATCCTGATATTCGGTCTTGAGGCCAAACGGCGCGAACACGCCGATGCCGGCATGCACTTGCGGGCTGATTTCCATCACGTAGTGGCCAGCGGGGACAAACGCCCAGCCACCGGCATCAGCAGTGCCGGAGCCGGCTGGTACGGTAGGAACCGCCACCGAGCCCTTGTTCTCGAAATCCGCCTTGAGCTTGAGCGCATGCCCCGCCACCGTCAGCTGCTTGCCGGACAAACGGCTCATACCGGCCGGATTGAAAAAGATCGTGCTGGCATCCTCGGCACTGGCGGCACCGCCTGCGTAGGCGTTGCCCGATCCGCTGGCACTCTGCTCGATAAGGGCAAAGCCGGATGCTGCGGCGGTGCCCGCTATTCCAGCCAATGCCATTGCCATCGAATATACCAGTGCTTTCTGCTTCAACTTCATGAACTTTCCCCTGTCGTTATTAATATCAAATTTTCCTGCAAATTCCATTCACTCTGCCGGCGGAACCGGGCGCGGCTTGCGCTCCTCGTCGATCGCGACATAGGTCAGCCAGGCTTCCGTAACCTTGACGCATACCGGTCTGGCAGGGTCACGTTGTGCGTATACATCCACACTGACCGTCATCGAGGTGTGGCCCACCTTGACGATCTCGGCGTAGAAACTGACGATGTCGCCCATGAAGATGGGCTCCTTGAACACGAATGAATTCACCGCCACTGTCACCACGCGCCCTCTGGCGCGATGCAGGGCGGGAATGCTGCCAGCGACATCCACCTGCCCCATGATCCAGCCGCCGAACACATCGCCGGCATAGTTGAGGTCTGACGGCATCGCCACCACACGCAAGGTGGGTTCGCGCTTAGGCAAAAAAACCTGCGGTTTACTCGAATCAATGGCCGACATAAAGCCTCCTTATTTCGTCTGTAAATTGGGCTACCACCTGGTCACGCTTGATTTTAAGGGTCGGCGTCAACAAGCCGCTCTCTATCGTCCAGGGCTCATTCAGCAGATGGACCCGGCGTATGCGCGCATAGCCGGGAAACTCGGCAATCTGGTCGGCAATGCGCGCCAGCGCCTGTTGTTCAACGCGCGAGTCGTGCAGTGATTCGGGCATATCAGGCCGCACCCCGAGCTGCTCGGCAAAACGCTTCCATGCATCCGGGTTGACCACTGCCAAAGCAACCAGAAACGGATGTCCTTCACCATGAACCATCACCTGGTCAAACAGGGAGTCGCGCAGAATATGCAATTCCATGTCGGCTGGCGGTACTTTTTCTCCGTTCGACATCACGATGATTTCTTTCAGGCGCCCGGTAATGTAGATGTGGCCGGTATCACTGATGCGCGCCGTGTCGCCGGTATTGAGCCAGCCATCTTTGTCGATAATGGCACGCGTCGCTTCCGGGTTGTTCCAGTAGCCCAGCATGTTGCCATGCCCCTTTACCAGCAGTGCATCCTGCGGGCCAATACGCACAGATATGCCTTCCAGCGGGGTGCCTACACTGGCGGGGTAATTGTTGCCGAGGCGATTGACGCTCACGATCGGGCTGGTCTCGGTCATGCCAAAACCTTGCAGGATGGGCAGGCCCAGTGCAATAAAAGCGCGCGATACATCAGGGGGCAGTGCCGCGCCGCCGCTTACCGACAGGCGCAAACGGCCGCCCAGGCGCGCCATCACTTTGCTGGCGACCAGTTGATTGAGCAACGGCCACAGCAGCAGTTTTGGGTGCCAGGCTGCACGGCCTTGCTGGCGCTCGAAACGATGCCAGCCGACGTTGATCGCCAAGGCAAACAGCTTACGCTTCAGCCGCGGGCTTTCCGCCAGTTTGGCCAGGATTGCCCCGTACACACGCTCATAGATACGCGGCACCGATACCAGCAAGGTGGGGCGTATGGTGCGCAGGTCTTCCGACAGCATCGGGATTGATCTTGCATAGGCCACGGTCACTCCCGCAATCATGGCCATGTAGTAGCCGGCAGTGCGTTCGAATGTATGCGAGAGCGGCAGGAAGGACAACATGGTGTCGCCTTCACCGATAATGCAGGTGGAGACCGCGGCATAGGCGTTATGCACAATATTGGCATGGGACAGCATGACCCCCTTGGGGCGCCCCGTCGTTCCCGATGTGTACATGATGGTCGCCAGCGCTGCGGGGTCTTACAAGCGTGGCGGCGC
>JBGPPE010000176.1:0-5303 GCA_041488395.1 Gallionellaceae bacterium | reverse complement strand
GCCAACTGCCGCAAAGACGCAGCCGCAGGCTGGACAGCCCCCGGTAGCGGCGTTTAAGCCATTAACGGGGAGAGGGTTATTGGCTTCAACCGTGCATCTTGTTCAGTTGCTTGGCAATAATATCGTGGTTCAACCACAGCACCGGACCGGCCGGAGCGGATGTTTCAAAGAACATCAGCGGGCCGGTGCCTTCCAGCACCAGTGCGCTCAGGTGGTCGGTCACCAGCGCTTTACGATCCTTGTGCATCTGCGTGATCTCATCCGAGGTGCCTATCATCAGGTCAGCCAGTTCCGCGCTGTTATCCATAGGCCAGGCTTTGAAATTGCGGAAGCTTTTCATCACGCTGTTGTCATTGTAGGCATCGATTTTCTGCAGCAGGCTCTCGAGAGAAGTGCCCTCCTGCATCAATTCACGGCACGCCTGCCACTGCGCTTCTGCCCAGACGCTGCCATTCTCGCGTTTGAGGGCGGTCAGCAAGGGGAACAGGGAAAGCTCGACGCCGACGAAGATGTCGGATGAGTTGGTGCGTATCTCCGGGCAGTTGTAAACCGTCGCCTTGATACCCTGCGACCAGGCCGTCTCGGCAACGTGCTCCAGACGCATCTTGGCGCGGCCCTGGGTGTAGTTGGTGTAGGTTTGCCACTGGTACTTGCCGTCGATCAGAATCTCGGTGCCATGGTAGCCATAAGCCGTATAGCGCACCTGTCCGCCGCTTTTCTCCAGGCGGGCACGGATTTTCGCGCTGCCTTCGATCAGATACTGGAAAGTGTTGGCAGTAACCTCGTCGAAATTCATCAGGATCAGCTTGCCCAGGTCGCTGTCGAGCAAGGAGCGCGACGACATGAAGCGCTCACCCTTGCCCTTGTAAATGCGGTTGGCAATGGCCAGGAACACCTTGACCTTGGGAATGCCGCCCGCCATGGTATGGGCAAAAAAGACGTTGCTGCCGTCCGCGATCATGCCCTCCAGCTCGCTCATCACCTTGGCTACGGAATCCTTGAAGCGCTTGACGCCGGCTTCACGGCATTTTTCGATATGCGGCCAATCCAGCTTGTCGGTTTGCCAGCTCTTCAGCGTCATATCGGCCAGCAGGTCGGTAGGAGTGGGCTGCCCGGCCGGCGCATCCAGATCAAAACCGGCCATCAGCGGCACGTTGATAATGCGCCCGCCCAGATTGGATTCAGCCAGTGCCAGCTCCTCCGCCGTCAGCGGGCGCAAGGCGTTGTTTTCGTCGCGGCGGCCCACGGTGATACCGATGATGGTCATGCCCGCATTGCGTGCTTCGTTGATCAGGCCGTTGGCGTAACCGCGTCCAAACAGCTCCCCAAAGAGAACGAAGACATCCCCCTTACGAAAAATATTTGTCTGGGGCAGCTCTCTCAAGGCAATAGGTGCATCCATAATCTTAAAGTTCTCCGGCATGTTGAATCCGCAAATTATAGTTTGAACTGGGCTGTATTAGAAAAAAATAATGTTTCTGCTGAAATTATGGCGCCGCAAGCAGGCTCGCCTCTTCAAACAGCGACTTGATCACCACCTTGCGTATCTCCGGCTGGTCGGGAACCAGATACAGCACTGGCGTGAGCATTTCCTCGAAGATCCCCCGCAGGCTGCGAGCGCCCACCTTGTACTCGAAGGCCATTTCGGCAATCTGCCGAAAAACCTCGGGCTCGATGACCAGCTCGACCCCCTCGTCCCTGAGCATTTCACGGAACTGGTTATAGATCGAATTGCGCGGCTCGACCATGACCTGCACCAGATGCTCCTTGGACAGGTTATGCAGGTTGGCGATGATCGGCAAACGCCCGGCGAATTCGGGTATCAGCCCGAAATGGAACAGATCGGTGGGCTTCACGCGCTCATTCAGGCGGTCGAGAATTTTCTGGCTGTCGCTGTCGTTGACGGAGATGAAACCGTAGGCCTGGCTTGCGCCGGAAATGCTGTCCAGCCCGACAAACGCCCCCGCGCAAATAAACAGTATGTTGGTGGTATCCAGTGTTTGCGTGCTGCCCAGGCGCACCGCCGCACCTTCCATGATCTTCAGCAGGGCGTGCTGCACCCGCTCTCCCGAAGTACTGCGCTGCTCACCTTCAGTTGATTTCAGCTTGTCGATCTCGTCGATAAACACAATACCGCGCTGTGCCCTGGCAATATCCCCCTCCGCCTTGTCGAGCAGGCGCTGCATCAACGCCTCGATTTCCTCATTGACGTATTTCGACTGCGCCAGCGAGGTGGCGTTAGCGGTGACGAAAGGCACGCGCAGGATACGCGACAGGGTTTCGCACAGCAGCGTCTTGCCGGTACCCGTCGGCCCGATCAGCAGGATATTGCTCTTGATGCTTTCCACCCCGCCCTGCCTCTGCTTGCCGAGTTTGCGGTAGTGCGAGTACACCGCCACGGAGAGTGTTTTCTTGGCCTCTTCCTGACCGATCACATACTGGCCAAGATAGCTGGCGATGGCGCTGGGCGTCAGTTTCTTGCCCTGCGTCGGCTGGCTGCTTGCACTTTCCATATCACTCATCCCCGCTTAACAATTAAGGCAGTTTACCTTGATCGCAGCAAAGCGAGCCATGCCGTTGAATTTGGCAGATAGTCAAAACAATGCGACTGCGCTACATTCTATTGCCATGAACCCAGTCCAGACGTCCTCTCCAGCAAGCTGCCTGCGCCGCCCCGCTGTCGGCCCGCTGCGGGTTTTTATCCTGTTGCTTGCCGCCCTCGCCCTGCTCGCCGCCTGCGGCAAGGCCAAGGAACAAGCCATCCCTGCCGGCAGCCGCGTACTGGCGCTGGGCGACAGCCTGACCGAGGGCGCCGGTGTCACGCCCGCAGAAGCGTGGCCCAGCCTGCTGGCAAGCCGCACCGGCTGGGTAGTGATCAACGGCGGGGTAAGCGGCGACACCAGCGCTGCTGCGTTGCGGCGTTTGCCGGCACTGCTGCAGCAGCACACGCCGCTGCTGGTACTGGTGACCCTGGGCGGCAACGACATGCTGCGCCACATTCCGCAGCAAGAGACCATCGCCAACCTGGAACAGATACTCCGCCTGATCAGGGCACATGGTGCCAAGCCGGTGCTGCTGGCCACGCCCAACCCCAGCCTGATGGGAGCGGTGTTTCAGCATCTGTCTGCGGCCAGGTTTTACCGCAAGCTGGCCGACGAACAGAAGGTGCCGCTGATCGAAGACGCAGTCGCCGGCGTAATTTCCGATCCGCAACTGAAGGGCGATCCCCTGCACCCTAATGCAGCGGGTCACGCACTGTTGTCCGAGAAGATATTCGAAGAACTGAAAGCGATCGGATACGTCCGCTAGCAGCATGCCGGGTTGCGCGTTCGCTCAGGCCTGAGTGACGCGCAATCACAGCAGCTCTTGCCCATTTTGCAAGCCGTCTCGCCGCAGAAAAAGCAGCTTAATATCCCCGCATCATCGGGCCATAACCGCGGCCACGTTCACGCAATTTCTCGCGCTGCTCCTTGGTCAGGATGGCGTTGATGCGGTTGTTTGCCTCCACCGAGTTATCCACCATCTGGCGGCGCAAATCATCGATCACCTTGTACTGCTTGTTGATCGCCGCCGCATCCTGCTTGTCGGCATCATACAAATCCTGCAGCTTGTCCTGGGCATCCATCATGTCATCCATCAACGCCCACTGCCTGGTGCGCGTTGCCTTGCGGATCTGCGTGACCTTGGCTTGCTGGTCTTCACTCAGGTTCAGAGCACGGTAATCGCCATAGCCCATCATGCCGGAGCCCATACCGTATCCGTGGCCGTAACCGCCCATCATACCGGGCCCCATGCCATATCCCTGGCCGTTGCCCCCCATCATTCCCGGGCCCATGCCGTATCCAGGGCCACCCATCATCCCCGGCCCCATGCCACGCCATCCCGAATCCGGATCGGCAAGCGCCAGGCTGGCAGCAGCCCCGCACAGCAGGGCAATCAGAACAACACTGAAAATTCGTAAATGATTTTTCATTGCACACCTCCAAAAAAATAACTTGTGGATCAGTTGAGTTGCGAGACTGAGGGACGCCGCAGTAGGGGAACCCGGGCCGGCTGATACAACTACTGGCGGTGCCGGCTTATGCGGCTTTGAATATCCGATACTGCCGTTCAATTTCTGCACGATCGAGACGAAAATCCTCTGGACCTTCGATCTTCCAGACGATGGCTCCGCTGTTAATAAACTTGAATGCATTACTCAGAGCCTCATCTCTGGACACAGAGTTAAGCGGCATAATGAAAGAGAAATCGGGTTCGACACCCGCAGGTAGCGGCCTGTCGGTATAGAAGACCTTGTAGTATTCCATCTCTTTCCCCATCAGCTTGTTGGGACGTGCAAGTCTCTACCGGAGCTGGCTCGCCCGCTCAAATTGCCTGTTCTGGCGGGCTGAAGCAATGGGGTAAATTGCTTAGGCGAAGCACTGGCTGTCTAAAGCGAAGGGTTGCAGCTGCACATTTGATTTTTAGCCGCCATGCCACAGCGCCTGCACGATAAAATCCGTGACCAGCTTGCGAAGCTGCCTCTTTCCTTTGATCCTGCTGTGACTTGACACACTGATATGCAACGCCCCACCTCATCCACCCGTGAACTCATGCACCTGGCCTGGCCGGTGCTGATCGCGCAGCTGGCGATGATGGCCAATGCCGTCATCGACACCGCGATGGCCGGCCGGCTCTCGGCCATCGACCTGGCCGCCGTCGGCATCGCCGCGTCCATCATGGCCACCGTACTGATGTCGCTGATCAGCGTGCTGCTCGCCCTGCCCCCGATCATCGCCCACCTGTACGGCGCCGGCCAGCGCGCCGAGGTCGGGCGCGAGATCCACCAGAGCGTGTGGATCTCGCTGCTGCTGGCGCTGGTGGCGATCCTGGTGCTGCGCAACCCGGGGCCGTTCATTGCGCTCGCGCAACTGCAGCCCGCCGTCGAGAGCAAGGTGCGCGCCTACCTCGACGCCTCGGCCTGGAGCGTGCCCGGCATCTTCGCCCTGCGTTTGTTCTTTGGCCTCTCCACCGGCATCGGCCGCCCACAGCCGGTGATGCTGTTCAACCTGCTCTCCCTCGCCATCAAGATTCCGCTGAACGCAGTGTTCATGTACGGCCTGCTCGGCGCGCCCGAGATGGGCGGGCCGGGCTGTGCGGTGGCCACCGCCGTGGACGCCTGGCTGATGGCCGCACTGGCCTGGGGCTGGTGTTTGCGAAATCCGGATTACCTGCAATTCCAGCTGCGCGGCCGCTTTGCCGCACCGGAGCGCAAAGCCATCCTGGAATTCCTCAAGCTGGGCGTTCCTATCGGCCTAACCTTC
>JBGPPE010000175.1:0-5343 GCA_041488395.1 Gallionellaceae bacterium | reverse complement strand
GGCTTGCCTAGCCGCTCGCGCTCGGCGGGCGGCTCGATGCCGTGGTCAATGGCATTGCGGATCAGGTGCATCAGGGGATCTTTCATCTCCTCAAGGATGCGCTTGTCTACGGTAATGTCACCTCCCTCGAGCACCAGTTTCGCTTCCTTGCCCTGTTCTTTAAGCAGATCGCGCACCATGCGCGGGAACAGTGCAAACACAGTGGACAAGGGCAGCAGGCGGATGCTGCGCACCTGATCTTCCAACAAGTGGACGGTGGACTCCAGCCGCGCGCTGTCGTCGAAAAGCGCATCGCGCACCTGCTTGAGCAGACCGCTGAAGCGTAGCAGTGCCTCACCTTCCGCCCCATGCCGCGCGGACAAACCTGCACTGAGCTTGCCGCGACCGCGTTCCAGCGCCGCCCACTGTTCCAGCAGCTCTTCCATCAGCGCCAAGCGGTGCCGCGCCCGCCCCTGAATAACCGAGAGCTCGCCTGCCTGGGTTAGCAAATCGTCCAGCTTGCGGGTTTCCACGCGCACGGTATCAATGCGAAAAGACCCGTTCGAATTCGGAGTGCTGAGTTCGAAATGCTGAATGGGGGGCGTGGTGGAATTTGGAATGCGAAATTCGGGATGAGGAATGGGTGGCAGTGCTGTAGCCGCGGCGGTTTCGCCGATGGTCTGAGAAGGCGGTACCTCGGTGGAATGCGGAGTGCGGAATTCCGCATTCTGAATTCCACTTTCCACATTCGTGCTGAGTGCCTCCTGCACAAGCCGGCGCAGATCGCCCAGTGCGGCATTCATGCTCTCGATCACCTCCGGCGTAAGTGGCACCTCGCCCTTGCGCGCCGCGTTCAAGATGCTTTCCAGGCCATGAGCGGCAGTTTCGATCCGGCCCAGACCCAGCATGCGCGCCGCCCCCTTCAGGCTGTGTGACTCACGGAACACCTCTTCCAGCAGCTCCGGCTCGGCAGGTGTTTTTTCCAGACGCAGCAAACCGTCGTCGAGGCGGGCGAGATGTTCCTCGCTTTCCGCCTTGAACAGTCTATGCAGTTCCAGGTCTTCGATCATGGCGTTTCTCCCGCCTGTTTGGTCACGCAATCGCCTTGAGATTTCCCGCCGCCTCGTTCAGGCTCTGCACGCCCACCTTGGTCTGGCTGATGCCGGCGGCGGTCTCTTTGGCCCCGGCAGCAATACTGTTGGTCGCCTCCACCACCTGATTAAAGGCAGCAGATTGCTGCTGGGCGTTCAGCATCACCTGCTGGGCGTTTTCGTTTGCGCTACCGGCCAGGTTGGCCAGGTTGCTGAACAGTTCAGCGACCTTCCGCACCAGTTGCGTCACCTCAGTCACGGTGCGGGTACCTTCTTCCGTCATCATGATGGAAGAATTGGTGGCTTTCTGGATGTCGCCCACCAGCACCGCAGTTTGTTCCGCTGACTTCTTGCTCTCGTCGGCGAGCTTGCGGATTTCGCTTGCCACCACGGCGAACCCCTTGCCGTGCTCGCCGGCGCGTGCTGCTTCCACGGCCGCATTCAATGCCAGCATGTTGATCTGCCCAGCCAAATCCTTGAGCACCGTGGCAATGTTACCGATCTGGCCGGTTTGCTCGCCCAGGTGCACGATCTGCTCGGCCATGGCGCCGATCTTGTCCTTGAGGCCACCCATCGCCACCACCGTCTGACGGGTAGCCTCGTCGCCCTGTGCTGTGGCGGTACCCGCCTTTTCCGCTACCGCTGCGGCGGTCGCTGCTTGCTCGGCCGATTTGCGCGAGGAGGCGGACAGCTCCTCAATAGTGGCGGAAGTCTCGTTGGCGGCAGCCGCTTGCTGACTGGCAGTGCGTTCATGCTGGGTAATGGTGGCAGCGATTTCGCTGGCAGCAACGGAAAGCTGGGTGGCATTGGCAGTGATTTTGCGACTCACTGCTGCGGCAAGCCAGACTGCGATAGAGACAGCCAGAGCGATGGCACCCAGCATGCCGTAGATGATTGAGTTGGTGACTGTACCGATGGCCGCATCGTAGGCTTCCTGACGCTCTTTCACGATCTCGGCCTCCCGCTGTTTAAAGCGATCCCACAGCGCGTCCACTTCTTTTGATTGCCGGATACCGTCTCCGCTACGGAACTGGGTCAAAGCTTCCGCCGGCTTGCCTTCGTCCACCAGAACCAGGAGTCGGTTGTCCAGTTTGATCAGGTCTTGCACCACGTTCAGCATGTTGCGCAGATTGTCCTGCTGCTGAGGGTCTTTTATCAGGCTGGTGAGCTTGTCACTCAGTTCCTTTACGTATTTTTCGCTGTCCTGAAAAGTCTGGCGCGAGTTCGAGTTTTTTATCAGCAGGTAACCGCGCGCTGCGCGCTGCATCTTGGTCAGGCTATAGATGAGATCCATGGCTGCATCCATGGTTCGGTGCGAAGCTTCTACCGCCGTCGAGGTGTACGTTGCCTTCTGCAGGTTGACGAACACCAGACTCATGGCAACCAGAAGCAGCAAGAGCGGGGTCAGGTATCCCAGCAAGATGCGCTGGCGTAGTTTCATTTTTGCAAACATAACAATCTCCTCATCAACTGTTACAGGTTTTAGTACCAGCATAACGCCAACACTGGCGTTGGCATTAGCCTTCTCTGAAACGTGAGTTTTAGTTCCGGCATAACGCCAACTAACGTTGGCATTAGCCTTCTCTGAAGATCACGCTTTCATTGACTATCCATTCTTCTCGCGCCAGCAGTGCGGGCAGATCCAGCACGGTCATCATTCTGCCGGCATAAGGTGCGGTGCCCGTTATTTCCGCGCCGCACCGCTCGCGCAGTGCCGCAGGCGGCGGCTGCAATTCCTCTTGTTTCAAATATACGACGTCATGCACTTCATCCACTGCAATCCCCACCGCCTGATCGCCGAGGCGGGCGATCACGGCCTTGTTGCCCCTGGTATCGGGCGGCAAGTTGAGTGCGGAGCGCGGATCGATCAAGGTGAGCAGGTCGCCACGCAGGCTCATGGCCCCCAGAATGTGCGGTGGACAGCAGGGAATCGGGCTCAATTGGGTGATATTGCAGAATTCCTGCACTGCAGCCAGCTCGACGCCGAAATATTCGCCGCCCAGTTCCACCATCGCCAATCCAAGGTGCGCGCCTTCCTCTTCGATGGCTTTTCCCCGCAACGCCACGGCTCGTGCATGGAACAACGCAAGTTCTTCCGGCGTAGCATCCGGGCAGAAATGGCCAGTCGGCACGGGTTGCTGAGCCGGTTCATCGGGCGGGTGGGGCAGGTGCGCCAGCAAGGAAACATCGAGCAGAGTCACCAGGCCGTCGCCCAGCCGTGCCTGACCCGCCACCAGGTGAGCATGGCCGGATGTCTCAGCATCGAACTGGGGCGGCGGCTGGATGGCTTCGCCGGGAAGTTCGATCACTTCGCGTATTTCGCTGACGATCAACCCCATAATCAGGTGATCGATTTCCAACACCACGATCTGATCGCTGGGCGTATAGCGCCGCGCCGGATGACCGAAGCGCAGATGCAGATCGGCAACAGGTACGATCCGTCCGCGCAGGCTGAACAGCCCAACGACCCAAGCTGGCGCCTCCTCGGCCGGCGTCAGCTCGGGCAGCCAGACGGATTCGCGCACCTGTGTCGCGTCAACACCGAAACGCGCACCATCAAGATCGAAAATCAGCAGAGTCCGGGAATCCACGTCGCCTCCATCTTATTGAGCAAGCCACTGTGCCATCTCGGCCGCAGTCGTTTCATAGGGTTCTATAACCGAGTCACCAGGCAGCGTACGGACGATGTCCAGCGCTGCGCGCCGCAGCGTCTGTGCCCGCGGCAGGTTTTCGGCACGCTCGCAAAGTGCCGCCTGTTCCAGAGTGGCTGCAACGTTGCGGGGATCGAGGTAAAGGGTCTTGTCCAGCAGCTCCCCGGCCAGCTTGAAATCCCCTTTGAGCTGTGCCAGTTGTGCCAGCAGGAAATACGGCCCCGGCGCGAGCGGGGCGGCAACCAGCGCTTGACGGCAGGCTTGTTCGGCCTGATCGTATTTGCCTTCATCGGCACGTTCGCGTGCCGTCGCCAGCAGCTCATCCGCGCCTGGCTTAGCCAGTGGCGGTAGCTGTGCCAACACCAGTGGCGCACTCGGTGCACGTTTTGGTACAGCAAGGAGTGGCGCAACGGGGGGGGCCCGCAGGGTTTCAGCGGGTGCTGGTGCAACCCGTCGATGCACGACTCCCTCGGCAAACAATTTAGTCTGCATATTCCGCATGCGATGGCCGATGAGTTCGGTGTGACCGGTCATGAGGTAACCGCCTTCGTTCAGGGCGTCAGCCAGCTTGCCCGCAACGGCAGCCACGTCGTCGGCACCGAAGTAGATGAACACGTTGCGGCACAGGATCAGGTCCATGTCCCGCTGTTCCCCCGCAGGGAACGGCTCGCGGATCAGGTCGCCGGCGCGGAAGGTCACCATGTTTCGGATGCGCTCGTCCAGCATCCATTCGTCCCCGTCCTGTAGGAAATAGCGTTGTTGCAGCGCGGGCGGCACCATGCGGAACGACCATTGCCGATAGTGTCCGTGCCGCGCTTTTGCCAGCACAGTCTCGTCGACATCGCTGCCGAGAATGAGAATGTTCCAGTCGGCGCGCTCTGGCAACAGCATGTCGACCAGCATGGCGAGGGAATAGGCTTCCTCTCCGCTGGCGCAACCGGCGCTCCACAGGCGCAGAGTTTTTGCGGCACGGCGGCGCTCGATCAGTTCCGGCAAGAGACGCAGGCGCAGCAAATCGAACTGACCGTGGTCGCGGAAGAAATAGGTCTCGCTGTTGGTGAGAAGTGCCATGTTATTCACAGTCACTCTCCTGAACTTTCTCTGCGGCGGTCGGGCATTTTCCCCAGCGCCGCGGGCGGTGTTGTTTGGTCTTCCGCGCCGTCTTTCACCCACATCAGCTTGTTGGCGAGGTTGCATTTCTTCAGCGCGCGCATCGCCAGTTCCGCATCGGTCGGGTTGTCTTCCACCAGCAGGATTTCCACTTCTTTCACCGTATTATCCATGCGCGGCCTCCTTTGTCGGCAAAGCGAAATAAACCGTCGCACCTTCGTTGACCTTGCCCTCCGCCCACACCCTGCCGCCGTGGCGGGTGATGATGCGCTTGACGATGGCGAGCCCGATGCCGGTACCCTCGAACTCAGTGACAGAATGCAAGCGCTGGAACACACCAAACAGCTTGCCGGCGTACTGCATGTCGAAGCCGACACCGTTATCTTTTACATAGAAAATGGTTTCATCCCCCTGGATGGAAGCACCGACTTCAATCCTGGGAGCATCCTTGGGGCGACTGAACTTGATGGCATTGGACAGCAGGTTGAAGAATAGCTGCCGCAGCATGGGCC
>JBGPPE010000174.1:0-5405 GCA_041488395.1 Gallionellaceae bacterium | reverse complement strand
TGATCTTGCCATGTACCAGGCTAAAACCCTGGGCGGTAATCACTGCTGTAAATATTCTGAAATTGCGCCGGCTTTAGAAACGCGCACCCGCTGATTTCCAAATACAGAGCCCCATCCCTGCCACACCTTCAAAGCAGACAAAGAAACGCCATGTAAAATATATAATGCTTGCCAGCCTTGCCGGAGTGATGGATCCAGATGAGGCAAAAACTGATGACCTCTGGAATAAATAGCACCTATGCCACACAATCAATGAGCAAGTCATGGATAACTTTTGACATGCCGAATCGTCGTTCAGGAGCCGGTAGCAATGAACCCTGAAGACTTGCAACTATTGCTTACCCGCACCATGCCATATGGAAAGTACAAGGGACGTTTGATTGCCGATTTGCCCGGCCATTATCTGAACTGGTTTGCCCGCACCGGCTTTCCAAAAGGTGAAATCGGTCGCCTGCTGGCATTGATGCAGGAGCTGGATCACAACGGTTTATCCGCCCTGCTTGATCCGCTCAGAGCCAAATGAGGTTTTGCTAATCAATATTTGAGCAGGTGCGTGCCAACTTGTCGCGCGCATCCAGGAATTGCGAGGTCTGTTCCAAAAAATGCGTCATGATCTCATCGCGCTGGAAAGGAGCTGATGAAGAGCGATCAAGCGTTCACGCACTTCAAAGCCCAGCAAGATCATGACGACGATGACAAACGCGAAGGATAGCCCGATAAAGCGTATCGGATTGAGCTCAAATAGCCGGGTGACTATTCCAGTTTGCTCAGAGTTTGTTTGCTCCGGGTTGATGTTAACTGCCATTTAGCTTTAACCAAGACCTTATGCATCACGCATACATCATAACAAGGGGCAAATGAAAATACCATTGCAGGCTTTCCGCCAGTGGCAACGGGCACCGCTGTTGCTCCTCCCTGCAAAAAGGATAAGATGTGCGCAATTCCCAGCGTTCACGTCAGACCATCCAACCAAAGTGAAGGTGATCATGAGCAACAAACACCCCATCGCAACCTGCCCTTCCCTGCTGCTGGCCATTATCCTGGCAACCCCTGTTTTATTGGCGTCGCAGGCCTGGGCAGCGGAACCTGCAGCTCGCGTGGTCAAGGTACAGGGTGCGGTTGAAGTGCGCGACGCACAAGGTCAAACCCGTGGCGCCCAGGTCGGAACAGCGCTGAATGTCGGGGACAGCCTGCATGCCTCTGCCAACGGTATGGCCGCAATGCAGAGCGCTGCGGGGGATATTTTTGTGATTGATGCAGGCGCGAGGCTAAGCATTAAAGACGAGCGCAACACATTCGAGCATCTGCTGGGCAAGGTGCTTTACCTGTTCCGCTCGAAAAAGATCGTCGAACGCAAAGTCACCGTACAGTCGGTAACGATAGGTATCCGTGGCACCACTTTCCTGGTGGATGCAGACGCGGGTAAAACCGCCATAGGCCTGAAAGAAGGTGCACTTGAAATCGGCACCACTGGTGCAGGCTTCAATGTCTACCGCAGCAAGACACAGGAAGAATTCGAGGCCTATAAACGGGAGGGGCGCGAAAGCATTAAACGCGAACGTGCCGAGTTTGAGCGTTATCGCTCACAAGTTGGCGAAGAATTCGTGGCGTTCCAGAAAACGGTGCAACTCAAGGAACAGCAAAGCCTGACCATTGCCGGTGACAAGGCCACCATAGGCGGCATCAACGACACTACCACCGACTCGATCCGCAAGCTGGACAGCTTCGCCAGCGACTTGTAACAACCTGCACCAGTGATATCCATGCACCCCCTGCTCTCTTCACTTTTGCAGCGACTTTCCAGCGCAAGGTCTGTCATCCTGCTGCTCACGGCTAGCGTCGTGATCGCGCATCTTACTGGCGTTCCGCTGCTGGATGCGCTGGAATCCAAATCCTACGATATGCGCTTGCTGGCCACCGCCAGCCATAAAGTGCCAGAACAGGTTGCGATTGTCGCCATCGATGAAAAAAGCCTGAACGCCGTCGGGCGCTGGCCGTGGAGCCGCAGCAAAATTGCCGAGCTGACGGACCGCATCAACCAGGCTGGCGCAGCGGTCATCGCCTTCGACATCCTGTTCTCCGAGCCGGAAAATGCCCAGCTCATTGCACAGATGGACAAGCTGGAACGTGACAATGGTGCGGGGCAGGATTATGCCTACCGCAATCTGCGCACATCGCTCAACACCGATGAAGCGCTCGCACGCACCCTCAGGAACACTGACACCAGCGTGCTGCCCGTGGTGTTTATGTGGACAGACGAGGAGACGCGTCACATCAGATCGAGAGATGCGCTCAGGTCGCTGGAAGGCTTGCTGCCCAATGCGATAAAAACCGTGCGCACACGCGACAACGTTGAACCCCTGCTTAATTCGCCGGACCCCAGGGGACTCACCATCAACATCCCGCAGCTGCAGGCTGCAGCCCATGCCTCGGGGCATATCAACATCAGCCCGGATGCCGATGGCACGCTGCGCCGCGTGGCGCTGGCAGTGCGCTACCAGGGGCGCTACTTCCCCGCAGCCGACCTGCAGGCTGCGCGCATGCTGCTCGGCTCACCCGAGCTGGCACTTAACACTGCTTCGTATGGCATCACCGGACTCGAGCTGGGCAAGCGTGCAATCCCGACCGATGAAGAAGGCAACATACTGATCAACTATTACGGGTCAGCCCAGACCGTGCCCACAGTCTCGGCGATAGACGTGCTGGAGGGCAATGCCAACAGCAAGCTGCTCAAGGACCGCGTTGTGCTGCTGGGCAGCACCGCCAAGGGTATCGGTGATATTCGCGTCACGCCCTACAGCCCGGTTTTCCCCGGCGTCGAGGTGCGCGCCACGGTGGTACAGAATCTGCTCGATGGCTCCTTCCGCTACCGGCCGGAGTGGCTGCAGCTCGCCGAGGCTGCTGTGCTCCTGCTGTGCGGCCTGCTGTTGGCCTTTGTCCTGCCGCGCCTTAATCTGCGCCATGCTGCCATGCTCTGTGCAACACTGTTTGTTATCACGCTGGCCATTGCCATCAGTGCTTTCCAGAACCATCTCTGGGTCAATCTGGTTTACCCGTCATTGCTGTTCCTGCTGACGTTCGTAGCCAATGCCCTGATGCAACACAAGGCAGACCGGCGCTGACAGAGAGCTTTGCTGAAGTAATGTGCTACGATTTCACCTCTTTGATCTCGCTAGCAAACACCCTTTTATGACGCAGCGTTTATTCTGGTGGTGGGCCGTTGCCGCACTGGCCGTATTTTCCTACCTGTACTCTCTCGATGGCATGCACATCCCGGCCACCGGCGATGAAGGCCCCTATCTGCAGATCACCCGCCTGACCGCAGCCACCGGCCACTGGTTGCCCTTGCAGCCAGTGGAAGGACTGGGCGTCACCAAACCGCCTCTGTTGTTCTGGCAAGGCATGGTGGCCAGCAACTGGGGGCAGGACTGGAACCTGTGGCGTTTGCGCCTGCCCATCGTGGCCTATTCCTTTCTGACGGCGCTGATGGTGTTCTGGGTCACCCGGCGCATCAGTGGCAACAATGAGAGCGCTGCGATTGGCGGACTCGCCTTCCTCGGTTTCACTTCGGTGTTCCAGCATGGCAGGCCCTTTATCACCAACCTGCCCGAAGTTTTCTTTCTGTCGCTGGCTTATTTCCTGCTGGTGCTCTATCGCAACCGCAGCTTCAGCCGTACCTATACCTTCTGGATTGCGCTCGGCGTGCTGGTGGGATTGGCCGCGTGGGTGCGCTCCATCTTCATGCTGGCCCCGGTGGGGCTGGCCTTTCTCGTTTTCCTGCTGTGGCAGCGGCGCTGGCAAATCGGCGACTTTCTGCGTCTGGATGCGCTAAGGCTGAGCGCATTCACAGTGACCGTGCTGGCCGTGTTCGGCCTGTGGTTTGTGCTGGACCCCAACCCACAGGCCATCGTGCGTGAATTCCTGCTTGGCGAAAACGTCGCCAAATTGAAAACCGATGGTTACTGGAATAATTTCTTTTCCGGCTCCTACCCGGTGTTTCCGGTGTGGTTTGGCAATTTTCTCAATGCCGGTTTCCTCGCCTTGCCGCTGACCTATGTGGCCATCAGCAGCCTGAAAAACCGGCACAAGCTCGCTTATGAAGAACGCGCCCTGTGGATCTGGGTGCTGGCTTTTATCGTGGTGTTTACCGTGCCGGCCCAGCGCCAGGAAAGCTATATCATGGCCACCATGCCGGCGATTGCGGTGTTCCTTGGCCTGCACTGGAAGGACATTCCGCGCGCCTGGTTCTACCTGTTTACCCTGCCCCTGCTCGCGCTACTGTGCGGTCTGGTCTACCTGATGATCCCCATCGCCCGCCAAGTATTGCCGGACGGTGCCTATGCACCATGGCATTACCTGGCCCCATTCGGCGGGGTGGCGCTGGCCGTGCTGGCGTTGCTTTACAACAAATGGGCAAAGCAGCTGTTTCTGCCGCTGATCTTTCTCGCCTTCCTCTCTTTTGCCAGCGTGCTGGCGCCGCTGGAGGGGCCGCTCGGCCGCTACAGCGCCGACACTATCCATGCCGTGGCAGGGAAAACGGTGTACGTGTCATCCAATTTCCGCGCCCAGTACGAACGCTATCGCTTCCTGCTGCCGGGCGCGGAGATACGCAGCTACGAACAGGGTGACATCGCCACCCGCGACCGTTTGCTGTCCACCGGAGAACTTGTCGTCGTGGATGTAGCTCCAGGCAACAGCGAATTCTCTCCCTATAGCGTGCTCGGCTCACGCCTCACCGTGCGCAGCCGATTGCCGCATGAGGATGTGGATAAAGTTCTGTATGAGCATCGCATGGAGCTGCTGTTCCGCCGCGAGCTGCTGGTGCAGCAGCGCAGAAAAACGTAGCGAGGATGGTCAGATGCAAGGCGCACGGAGCGGAGCGACCGAGACATATCAAGTAGATAGGCGAAGGAGCGAGCACCGCGCAACGCCGCAGATGGCCACCGCAGTAGTTTTTCAACACCCTGCTAACACGCTGCTGCCGTTGAGAATGGCTTTGCTATAATCCGCGCCCAACCCGTTACCAGGTAGCTATCGTGTCCGAACGCTTTGCTGTATTGCTGCAATACCTTCTGCCCAAGCAGGCTTTGACCATCCTCGCCGGCAAGTTCGCCAATGCCCGCGCCGGCAAGCTGACCACCCGCGTGATACGCTGGTTTGTCGCACGCTACCAGGTCAACATGGCGGAAGCCGCCAACCCTGATATTTCGGCCTACGCCACCTTCAACGAATTCTTTACCCGCCCGCTGCGTGATGGTGCCCGCCCGCAGGCTGCGGCCGCTTTCATCAGCCCGGTGGATGGCGCCATCAGCCAGTTCGGCCCGATCGAGCGCGACCAGATTTTCCAGGCCAAGGGCCACAGCTACTCCACCACCGCACTGGTCGGCGGCGACAGCACGCTGGCG
>JBGPPE010000173.1:0-5409 GCA_041488395.1 Gallionellaceae bacterium | reverse complement strand
TCCACCTTGACCGCAATGGATTGCAAACTTTGCCTGGGCAGGTTCATGTGCGCCACCCATCGAGCAGTTGCATGGTCTGCTGGCAGATCTGCGGCATGGCGGCGGTTACGGCAGCTGAGGGTGATTCGCCCCAGTCGATTTCGCCGGGCTGGATGCCGATGAGTGCGCGCTGTTGCGGCAGGTGGTCGCTGAGCAGGGCGATGGCCATCAGGTCAATCAGGCTTACCTCGTGCACGCTGCGCTTGCGGTTGCTGCCGAGGAAGGTGTCCATCTGCACACCTTCAAACAGTTGCCAGTGGCCGGGTTGTTGATTGAGTTGTGCTGCGTCGAGCACGATCAGGTGGGTTGCTTCTTCGATAGGGCCGGCCAGGGTGAAGCTGAGGGTGCCGCCATCCATATAGGTGATGTCATCATGCTCACCGAGGAGGTCGCGCAGCTGGTTCAGCACATGGATGCCAGCACCCTCATCGCGCAAAAGGGTATTGCCTATTCCCAGTATCAGCACGTTACGATGGATCGTCATGGCATCACGCTTTATTTGAGATTGCTGTTAAGCAGCATTAACCGTAAAGTTGCATACGGCTCACAGGTATTGCATGCCTCTATGCAGTACACTAACCAGCGAGCAGGTCAAAGTCAACACATGGCTCGCGCATCGCTCAAATGTTGAGCAACGTTACAATTTTGAATGCCTTTATCTGCGGAGGTAGCTCTTATGTGTCTGGCCATTCCCATGCAAGTTGTTGAGATCGACGGTTACAACGCGCGCTGTACCGCCAAGGGTGTGTTCCGTGAAGTGAGCCTGTTTTTGCTGCAGGGCGAAGCGGTGGCGATCGGTGATTACGTCATGGTGCACGTGGGCTATGCGATCCAGGTAATGACCGAACAGGAGGCGCGCTCGGCGTGGGAGCTGTTCGACGAAATGCTGGCCGCGGAGGCCGGTCATGCTTAGCGCCCAGGACTGGCTGGCAAAAATTCACGCGCTGCCGCTAGAGCGCAGCGTGCGCATCATGAATGTATGCGGCGGGCATGAGCGTTCCATTTCAATGGCGGGCCTGCGTAGCGCGCTGCCGCAGAACATCGAACTGATTGCCGGCCCCGGCTGCCCGGTGTGCGTGTGTCCGGAAGAGGATGTGTACCAGGCGATACAACTGGCCCTGCATGCCAGGGTGATCCTGGTGGCATTTGGCGACATGCTGCGTGTGCCGGTGAATGTGCCGAAAGGTGACATTCGTTCGCTGGAGCAGGCCAAGGCCGCCGGTGCCGATGTGCGGCCGATTGCCAGCCCGCGCGAGGCGGTGCAGATTGCGCGGGAAAACCCTAGTCGCGAGGTGGTGTTTTTTGCGGCGGGTTTCGAGACGACCACTGCGCCGGTGGCGGCGATGCTGCTGGAAGGCGTGCCGGATAATCTGTTGCTGCTGCTGTCCGGGCGCCTGACCTGGCCGGCGGTGGCGATGCTGCTGGATTCGGGCGAGCCCGGTTTCGATGCGCTGGTTGCCCCCGGCCATGTGGCGACGGTGATGGGGCCGGAAGAATGGAGTTTTGTGGTGGAGAAACACAACATACCCTCCGCCGTGGCCGGCTTCACCCCGGTGTCGCTGCTGGCTGCGATGTACTCGGTGCTGCGCCAGCTGCTGCAGGACGAGCGCTTTCTCGACAACTGTTACCCCGAGCTGGTGCGTCCGGGCGGCAACCCCGCCGCGCAGAGGCAGATGGCGCAGGCGCTGCGCGTAAGCGATGCCAACTGGCGCGGCATCGGGGTGATTCCTGCTTCCGGCTACACGCTCGGCCCGGAATTTTCCGCACTGGATGTGCGCCAGCGCTATCCCGATTTTGATGCGGCCGGGCGCAAGCGTGCCGGCCAGATGCCGCCGGGATGCGATTGCGCGCGCGTGGTGCTGGGCAAGATCAAGCCCAACGAATGCAAGCTGTATGGGCGTGCCTGTATTCCGAAAAACCCCATCGGCCCGTGCATGGTGTCGGACGAGGGCGCGTGCCGCATCTGGTGGTCCAGCGGGGTGCGAACGAATGCAGAGATCGATGCCTGAAGCGCGGCGCTGGCTGTTTTCCGGCCGCGTGCAGGGTGTCGGGTTTCGTCCCTTTGTGTTTCGGCTGGCGCAGCGTTTCGGACTGAACGGACGGGTGCAGAATCTGTCGGGGCATGTCTTGATCGAGGCGCAGGGAACGGCGGAAACACTGGATGCCTTTGCCGCCGCCGTGCTGAGCGAGGCGCCACCGCTGGCGCGGCCGCAGCTGGCCAGCGTCGAGGCGGTTGCAGCGCTGGCGCTGAACCATTTCGAGATTGTGGCGAGCGCGGTGCCGGACTATGCGCAAATTCACATTCCCCCGGATTATTTCCTGTGCGATGACTGCCGTCGCGAGATGCTTGATCCGCAGGACCGGCGCTACCGCTACCCCTTCATCAACTGCACGCAATGCGGGCCGCGTTACACCCTGATCACCCGGCTGCCCTACGACCGTGCCAATACCGCCATGGCGGAGTTCGTGCTGTGCCCGGCCTGCCGCGCCGAATACGAAAATCCCAATGATCGCCGTTTCCATGCCGAACCGCTGGCCTGCCCGCAGTGCGGGCCGCAGCTCAGCCTGGTGACACCGCAGGGCTGCAGTACTGGCGAGGTCGCGCTGCAGGGCAGTATCGCGGCGTTGCAGCGCGGCGAGATTGTCGCGGTGAAAGGTGTGGGCGGTTATCACCTGATGTGCGATGCCACCAGCGCTGAGGCCATAGGCAAACTGCGCGAGCGCAAGCAGCGCCCGCACAAACCGCTGGCGCTGATGTTTCCGTGGCGCGGGTCAGACGGGCTGGAGCAGGTGCGCGCACAACTGCTGCTGGATCAACAGACTGCCGCTTTGCTGTGCGCGCCGATGCGCGCCATCGTGCTGCTGCGCCGGCGCAAAGATACCAGCCTGCCGGAGTTGATTGCCCCCGGACTGAATGAAGTGGGCGCGATGCTGCCCTACAGCCCTTTGCACCATCTGTTGCTGGATGGGCTGAATCGCCCTGTCGTTGCCACTTCCGCCAATATCAGCGGCGAGCCGGTGCTCACCGACAATGCTGAGGTGGAGGCGCGGCTGGGCAAGGTGACGCAATATTTCCTGCACCACAATCGCCCCATCGTGCGCCCGGCCGACGACACGGTGCTGCGCGTGATTGCCGGCAAGCCGCGTCTGATTCGCGGCGGACGCGGCATCGCGCCGCTGGAACTGGAGTTGCCGCGCGCATTGAGCCAGCCCTTGCTGGCGCTGGGTGGGCACACCAAAAACACCATCGCGCTGGGCTGGGACAAGCGCGTGGTGATCTCGCCGCATATCGGCGACCTCGATGCGGCGCGCAGCATGGCAGTGTTCGAGCAGGTAGTTGCCGACTTGCAGCGCCTGTATGGCGTGACGCCGCAGGCCATCGTCTGCGATGCACACAGTGCTTATGCCAGCAGCCGCTGGGCGGCGCGCCAGGGTTTGCCGCTGCTGCGCGTGTACCATCATCACGCGCATGCTGCGGCACTGGCGTTTGAGCACAGCCCGGATAAAACCTGGCTAAGCTTTACCTGGGATGGCGTGGGCCTGGGCGAGGATGGCAGCCTGTGGGGCGGCGAGGCGCTGCATGGCCGCAGCGGTGCGTGGCAGCGCGTGGCAAGGCTGCGGCCCTTCCGCCTGCCCGGCGGGGAAAAGGCCGGGCGCGAACCGTGGCGCTCGGCCGCGGCAGTCTGCTGGGAAACGGGCCAGGATTTCGTCGCGCCTGTGGCAGACCTGGCCCTGCTCAAACAGGCCTGGCAGCGCGGGCTGAATGCGCCGCAGACCACTGCAGCGGGACGTTTGTTTGATGCCGCCGCCAGCTTGCTCGGGCTGGTTGATCAGGCCAGTTATGAAGGACAGGGCGGCATGTATCTGGAACAAATTGCCAGCGGCGACATTGCGCCGCTGGCTTTGCCCTTGCACGAGGATGCGACGGGATTGCTCACGGCAGACTGGCAGCCACTGCTGCAGGCCATGCGGCAAAGCGGGGTGCCGGTGGCGCTGCGGGCGATGCAGTTCCACCGCAGTCTGGCGCGCTCCATCGTCGAGCAGGCCAGACATATTCATGCGTGCCGGCCTTTCGATGCGGTGGGCCTGAGCGGTGGCGTGTTTCAGAACCGATTGCTGGCCGAGCTGGCGCTGGCCGAACTGGCGGAAGCCGGGTTCGATGCTTACCTGCCGGAGCAGGTGCCGTGCAATGATGGCGGTATTGCACTGGGCCAATTGGTAGAGGCTGGTTTTACCCAGTAGTTCAATCCGCAGATGACACAGATTTACGCAGATTTTATGGTTGTTACATATTGGTGCAATCCTCACCCAGAGGTTGAATCAGATAACCTTGCTGTTTAATTTTTCTTAATCTGCGGAATCTGCGGACAACTGCTTTTTATGGGTTTAAACAAAGGGAACACAAATGGATGACAGTCATATCAGCCTTGCCCACGGCAATGGCGGGCGTTACATGCGTGAGCTGATCGAGGAGGTGTTTGCCCGCCATCTGTCCAATCCGCTGCTCAATGTGCAGGCCGACGCCGCATCGCTGCCGGCAATGGCAGGCGTGGTGATGATGACCACCGACGGCTTTACCGTGCAGCCGCTGGAATTTCCCGGCGGCAGCATCGGTTCGCTGGCGGTGCACGGCACGGTGAATGATCTCGCGGTTTCCGGTGCGACGCCGCTGTATCTGACGCTGAATGCGTTTATCGAGGAAGGTTTTGATATCGCCACACTGGAGCGCATCATCGCCAGCCTGGCCGAGGCTGCACGCGAAGCGAAGGTGGTGGTGGTGGCGGGCGATACCAAGGTGGTGCGGCGCGGCGAAGGCGGCGGCATCTACCTCGCCACCACCGGCGTCGGCGTGCGTCCGCCACATTTACAGTTGGGGCTGGAGCGTGTGCGTGCGGGGGACGCCATCCTGGTGAGCGGGCCGGTGGGCGACCACGGCATTGCGGTGCTGCTGGCGCGCGAGCAGTTTGGCCTGAGCGGCGAGTTGCAGTCGGATGCGGCGAGCGTTTATCCGCTGGCACAGGCGCTGGCGCCGCTGGAGGGGCTGCGCTTCATGCGCGACCCGACGCGCGGCGGCGTGGCCACGGTGATGCACGAAATCTGCCGCGCTACCCGGCTCGAAATCAGGCTGCAGCAGCAAGCCATACCGGTGCGTGAACAGGTGAATGCCGTGTGCGAGATGCTGGGCTACGACCCGATGTTTCTGGCGTGCGAGGGGCGCGTGGTGGCCATCGTGGATGCAACGCAGGCAGCAGCAGCGCTGGCATGCTGGCAGGCGCTACCACAGGGGCGAGAAGCTGCCATCATCGGCCATGTCGGAGAGGGTCGCGCGCACGTGGTGCTGGAAACCGAGCTCGGTGGCCGGCGCATCCT
>JBGPPE010000172.1:0-5461 GCA_041488395.1 Gallionellaceae bacterium | reverse complement strand
TTCCGTTTTATGGCCAAACACTACGCCAAGGAAGAGGGCCTGCTCGCCACCATGATGCCGAAACCCTTCGCCAGCAAAACCGGCACCGGCGCGCATTTTAATATGTCGCTCTATGATTTGAAGACCGGCAAGAATCTGTTTGCCTGCGATCCCAAGGATGACCCGCGCGGCATCGGCCTGACGCCGCTGGGCTATCTGTTTATCGGCGGCATCCTCAAGCACGGCCGCGCGCTGTGCGCGGTGTTCGCACCCACGGTCAACAGCTACAAGCGCCTGGTGCGCCGCGGCGCGATGAGCTATTTCACCTGGGCGCCGGTGTTCAACTCCTACGGTTCCAACAACCGTACCAACTCGGTGCGCGTGCCTGCCGGCGGCGGCCGCTGCGAATCGCGCAATGCCGACGGCGCGGTGAACCCCTATCTGGCGGCCGCTCTGGTGCTGGCTGCCGGGCTGGAAGGCATCCGTGAAGGTCTCGATCCGGGCAACCCGAATGAAGACAATCTGTATGACATTTCCGAAGCCGAGCGCGCCAGGCGCGGTATCGAGTTCCTGCCGCAGACATTGCAGGAAGCGGTAGCGGCCTTTGCCGCCGACCCGCTGGTGGAGCAGGCGCTGGGCAAGGAACTGAAGGACGAGTTCATCCGCTACAAGACCGCGGAGTGGGAGGAGTACCACCTCAAAGTGAGTCAGTGGGAAGTGGACCGTTACAGCTACATGTTCTGAGAGTACGGCGATGAAAAGCAGCAGCGTGAAAAAACTTTCCACCCCGGTCAGCCGCGTCAGCATCTCGTTGCCGCCGCCGCTGCTGGGCGAGCTCGACCGCATGGTGGAAAGCCGCGGTTACGAGAGCCGTTCGCAGGCGATCGGCGAGATGGTCAATTACCAGCTGTGCGAGCACAAGCGCCTGCTGGGCAACGAGGTGATGGTGGGCACCATCACCCTGCTGTACGACCGCCTCACGCGCGACCTGCAGAAGAAACTGGCCGACCTGCAATACAAATACATCGCCGAGGTGATCAGCTCGCTGCACGTGCACCTGAGCCAGGACCAGCTGATGGAGGTGATCCTGGTGCAGGGCCCGGCGGCCAAGCTGCAGGACATCGCCAACGAGATGAATACGCTGCGCGGCATCGTCACCGGGCGCCTGCAGCTGCTGGCTGCGGTGATACCGCCGGTGCATCCGTCTTCTGCCGGCGGCAGACGACCGTCGTTGCCGCGCCAAGGCCGGGCCGAATATCTGGAACGTATGGAGGAAAAACATGGATAACACCCTAGCCCCTCAACACTCAGCCGCCAACCCGGTGGACGCCAATGCCCAGTGGCGCGGCTTCTCACCTGATCTGGCACCGGACACTTTTCTGTTCTCCGAGCTGGTGCCGGGCGGCTGCCACTGGTCATATCAGTTGTCGCGCGGCACCAGTTTGCGCATGACGGCGCTGGAGCAGGGGGCCAACATGAGCGTGGTGCTGTATGCGGCACGCGACAAATTCGAGCGCTACAACATGCCGGATTCGCTCAAGGCGCAGCATACCGCGCACTACACGCGCGGCCATGTGCTGATGAGCGATATGGGGCGCGCGATGGCCTCGATCACCGCCGACACGCTGGGCTGGCACGACCCGCTCGGGCTGCTGCTGGACCGCCAGCGCATGCACGAGAAATACGGTGAACGCGATTTCCATGCTGCACGCAACGGCATGTACCGCTCCGGCCGCGACGGCCTGCTGATCGAGATCGGCAAGTACGGCCTGGGCAAGCGCGACCTGGTGGCACCGGTGAATTTCTTCTCCAAGGTCAGCGTGAATGAGGCCGGCCAGTTTGATTTCGCCAGCAAGCACAGCAAGGCGGGCGATTACGTCGAGCTGCGTTTCGAGATGGATGTGCTGCTGGCTTTTTCCACTGCACCGCACCCGCTCAACCCGGCGGCTGAATACGCACCGGGCAAGGTCGGTCTGGTGGCCTGGCGTTCCGGCCCGGCGCCGCAGCAGGACGATTGCCGCGCCTTCCGTCCGGAAAACGCGCGCGCCATTTACAACACTGAGCAGCTGTACAAATTCTGAGAGGCGACCATGTCTGCTACCGATATCCGCATCAAGGAAAGCCTGTTGAACCCGGCTGCTGCCGTGCTCGATCATTTCCTGCCGTCGGGCGAACCCTGGCTGCTGGAAATAAAAAAGGGTCAGACCCTGCGCATCGTCGACGTGGAAGGCAACCAGGCCGTCGATGTGATTTTCTACAACCGCCACGATCCGGCCGAGCACTACAGCGCGACGCAAACTATCTTGCGTCAGGGCGGCATCTACCTGTCCACCGGCACTGTGCTCTATTCCTGCGACGGCAATCCGCTGCTCAGCATCGTGGCCGACGCCTGCGGCCGCCACGACACGCTGGGTGGCGCCTGTGCGGCGGAGAGCAACACGGTGCGTTACTCGCTGCAGAAGAAATTCATGCACAACTGCCGCGACAACTACCTGATCGCGCTGCAGCACGCCGACATCGGCATCGACAAGCGCGACCTGGTGCCCAATGTGAATTTCTTCATGAACGTGCCGGTGACCGCGCAAGGCGAGCTTACCTTTGCCGACGGCGTGTCCGCGCCCGGCAAGTATGTGGAGCTGCGTGCGGAGATGGATGTGTGGATGCTGGTGTCCAACTGCCCGCAGCTGAACAACCCGTGCAATGCCTACAACCCGACACCGGCACGGTTTATCGTTTGGGATTAAAAGAGAGTGGGGCTTGTTTGGAATGACACCACCCTCTCCCCCGCCCCTCTCCCGCTAGCGGGAGAGGGAGGAGCGTAGCGGAGGGAGAGGGTTGTTAGTCGTGACGACAACATGTGGAGCTCGTTGCGACGTCATTCCGGCGCAGGCCGGAATCCAGCTTGTTTCTGACTGTAGATGAGCAAACGCGGGACGTCCCGCAATAATAAAAAAAGCGGGACGACCCGCACGAGGATAAACATGTTCGACAAAGTACTCATAGCAAACCGTGGCGCCATCGCCTGCCGCATCATCCGCACCCTGCGCCGCCTCGGCGTGAAGAGCGTGGCGGTGTATACCGATGCCGATGCGCTGTCGCGCCATGTGGTGGAGGCGGACGAAGCCTATTGCATCGGCAGCGGGCTGGCGGCGGAGAGCTATCTGCGTGCCGACAAGATACTGGAGGTGGCCAAACGCGCGGGTGCGCAGGCCATCCATCCGGGTTATGGCTTTCTCAGCGAGAAAGCGGAGTTTGCTGAACAGTGTGCGGCCAGCGGAATTGCCTTTATCGGACCAACACCACATCAGATGCGTGCCTTTGGTCTGAAGCACACCGCGCGCGAACTGGCCCTGCACAACCAGGTGCCGTTGCTGCCGGGAACGGCGTTGCTGGCCAACCTGGAAGAGGCGCTGCAGGAAGCTGCCCGCATCGTTTACCCGGTGATGCTGAAGAGCACGGCGGGCGGCGGCGGCATCGGCATGCATTTGTGTCATGACAGGAGCGAGCTGGCGGAAGCCTACGAGTCGGTGAAGTTTCTGGCGCAGAACAACTTCAAGGATGCCGGGCTCTATCTGGAAAAATATGTGGAGAATGCGCGCCATATCGAGGTGCAGATCTTCGGCGACGGCAAGGGCAGCGTGATCGCGCTGGGCGAGCGCGATTGCTCGGTGCAGCGGCGCAACCAGAAGGTGATCGAGGAAACGCCGGCGACCAACCTGGCGCCCGAAGTGCGCACGGCCTTGCTGCAAACTGCGGTGCGCCTGGGCAAGGCGCTCAACTACCAGTCCGCCGGCACGGTGGAATACATACTGGATGCGGTGAGCGGCGCGTTCTATTTCCTCGAGGTGAACACCCGCCTGCAGGTGGAGCACGGCGTGACGGAAGAGGTGACCGGCATCGATCTGGTGGAGTGGATGGTGCGCCAGGCGGCGGGCGACCTGCCCGCGCTGGACTCATTTGTCATCCAGCCGCGCGGCGCTTCGATCCAGGTGCGTCTGTATGCGGAGAACCCGGCCAAAGATTTCCAGCCTTCCTGCGGCACGCTCACCGCGGTGACTTTTCCCGCATCGGCACGGGTGGAAACCTGGGTGGAGAGCGGTGTGGAAGTGACGCCGTTTTACGACCCGATGCTGGCCAAGATCATCGTGCATGCCGACAGCCGCGATGAAGCCATCGCGAAGTTGCAGGCGGCACTGGCGCAGACCGCGGTGCACGGCATCGAGACCAATCTGGATTACCTGCAGCAGATACTGGGCAACCCGGTGTTTGCCGAGGGGCAGCACACCACGCGCATGCTGGGCGGCTTCCATTACATCGCGCACACCATCGACGTGCTCGACCCCGGCGTGCAGACCACGGTGCAGGATTATCCCGGGCGGCTGGGCTACTGGCATGTGGGCGTGCCGCCTTCCGGGCCGATGGACGGGCTGGCGTTCCGCCTGGCCAACCAGCTGCTGGGCAATGCGGAAAGCGATGCCGGGCTGGAGATCACCATTGCCGGGCCGACCCTGCGCTTCAATTGCGACAGCGTGATCGCGGTGACCGGTGCGCCGACCGAGGTGCGCCTCGACGGCGTCGAGCTGAAGCAATGGCAGTCGCATGCGGTGAAGGCGGGTTCGCTGCTGCAGTTCGGCAAAATGAAGGAGCACGGCTGCCGCGCCTATCTGGCGGTGAAGCACGGCTTCCAGGTGCCGGATTATCTGGGCAGCAAGTCCACTTTCACGCTGGGCCAGTTCGGCGGCCATGCCGGACGCATCCTGCGCATGGGCGACGTGCTGCACATCCAGCCGACCAACAAGTTCAAGCTCAGCAGTCTCAAGCGCGAGCTGTGGCCGCAATACGGCAATCACTGGGAAATCGGCGTGCTGTATGGTCCGCACGGCGCACCGGACTTTTTTACCGAGCGCGATATCGAGGAATTTTTCCAGGCCGAGTGGGAGGTGCACTACAACTCCAACCGCACCGGCATCCGCCTGATCGGCCCCAAGCCGGAATGGGCGCGCACTGACGGCGGCGAGGCGGGGCTGCATCCGTCCAACATCCACGACAACCCCTATGCCATCGGCGCGGTGGATTTCACCGGCGACATGCCGGTGATCCTCGGGCCGGACGGCCCCAGTCTGGGCGGTTTCGTCTGCCCGGTGACCATCGCCCACGGCGAACTGTGGAAGATAGGCCAGCTCAAGCCGGGCGACCGCGTCAGCTTCCGCTGGATGTCGCAGGCGCAGGCCCTGCATCTGGAACAGTTGCAGGACGCCACCATCAAGGCGCTGAGCCTGCCGGCCGGGATGCCGGAACGCCCCGTGGCGAGTGGGATGGGCAGCCCGATCCTGCACACCCTCCCGGCTGCGGGCAAACAGGTGCAGGTGGTGTACCGCCAGTCCGGCGACCGCAACCTGTTGATCGAATACGGCCCGCTGATGCTGGACATCAACCTGCGCCTGCGCGTGCATGCCCTGATGGAGTGGGTGCAGGGGGAGAT
>JBGPPE010000171.1:0-5484 GCA_041488395.1 Gallionellaceae bacterium | reverse complement strand
GGTCCAGCTTCATACCCAGCTTGGCCGAGAGGCGCACCGCACGCAGCATGCGCACCGGGTCTTCGCGGTAACGCGTGGCGGGGTCGCCGATCATGCGCAGGGTATTGGCGCGGATATCGGCATAGCCGTGATGGAAGTCGAAAATTTCCTGCGTGCTCGGATCGAAGAACAGCGCGTTGGCGGTGAAGTCGCGCCGGGCGGCGTCCTGCCCCTGGTCGCCAAACTCGTTGTCGCGCAGCAAGCGGCCGTGCTCATCGGTCTGCGCATCCACCGCATCGATCATGCGGCGGAAAGTGGACACCTCCACCGTCTCTTCACCGAACATCACGTGCACCAGGCGAAAGCGGCGCCCGATAATGCGGGCGCGGCGGAACACGCGGCGCACCTCTTCCGGCGTGGCGTTGGTGGCCACGTCAAAATCCTTGGGCTGACGCTTGAGCAGCAGGTCGCGCACCGCACCGCCCACCACGTAAGCCTGAAAGCCGGCGGCCTGCAGCCCGTCGGTGACACGGCGCGCGGCAAAGCTGATGCCGTCGCGCTGCACGCCATGCTTTTTGAAGGGGATGATCTCGCATGCCCCCGCAACTTTGGATTTCCGTGATTTGCCCATGGAAAAGCCCAGGACACGTTTAAACAGTTTTTTTATCATTGCTTTCTATTTCAGAGGGATGCCGCACTAAGCTGCGGCAAACAAGAAGGCCGGATTATACACTGGGGATAAAACAACACTGTCCGGCTCTTCGGGCGGGGCAATAAACCTCCGGGCGCAGCAGTTCCCCAATGACAAAGGCACACGCTTAACGTGTGCCTTACCCATGCTTCAAAAACAGGTAATTACTTGTTGCTCAAACACTTGTTCTTTGCGCTCTTGTATTCGTCGCCCTTCAGACCCTTGGCTTCCTTGCTGCAACGAGACATTCTTTCCTGTGGTGTTTCTTTCTTGGCGGCATGTACCTCTTCTTTCATTGCAGCGGGAGCAGCTTCATTCTTCGCAGCTGGTGCTGATTCTTTCAGGCACTTGTTCCTGGCGTTTTTGAATTCATTGCCTTTCAGGCCCTTGGCCTCTTTGCTGCAGCGCGACATTCTTTCTTGCGGGGTTTCTGCAAAGGCGGCAGCGGAAACAGTAAACGCAAAAGCCATAACTGCCAGAGCAATCAATTTCGTCATTATTTTCTTCCCTAAAATTATAGATGGTTAAGTTCAAACTATCAGCACGACGACCACGTTTCCAGCCCAACCAAGGAAACGCGACGATTATAGATCAAGCAACAAAGGAATAAACCAGACCAAACACCCCGCACATAGCAATCACCTGCATGATGTCCGCCTTGTACTTCCACAGCGCAATAAAGGACACGATGGCGATGACCAGCGAGATCGCATCGAAGTGCCCGCTGAAAGGTGCCGCCTCGGTCGCCTTGGGCCAGAAGGTATGCCAGGCGAAGAAGGTGGCGAGGTTGAGTATCACGCCGACCACGGCGGCGGTAATGGCAGTGAGCGGTGCGGTGAATTTCAGCTCGCCGCGCGTCGCTTCCACCACCGGCCCGCCGGCGAGAATGAACAGAAAGCTGGGCAGAAAAGTGAAGAAGGTCGCCACGCCAGCGCCGGCAATGCCAGAAATGACAGGGTTGTCGAAGACATGCCTGGCCACGCCGCCAAGATAACCCACCCAGGTCACCACCATAATCAGCGGCCCCGGCGTGGTCTCACCCAGCGCCAGGCCATCCATCATCTGCGGGCCGCTGAGCCAGCTGAAATGCTCGACCCCGCCCTGATACACATAGGGCAGCACGGCATAGGCACCGCCGATGGTGAGGAAGGCCGCCTTGGTGAAAAATTCGCCCATGTTGTAGAGATCCGGCACACCGCTGATCGCCATCATCGTCGCCAGCCAGATCGCAACAAACACGAGCACCGTGGCGGCGAGTTTGCCCCAGGAGAAGTTGGCGTGCGCGGGCGTGGGCGTGTCGTCGTCGATCAGCGCCGGGCCATATTGCTTGTGCGAAGCACCATGGCCGCCAGCGGCCTTGAACTTGGCCGGCCAGATTTTTCCGCCGATGGCGCCGAGTATGCCGGCCGCCAGCACGATCCAGGGGAAGCCGATCTTGAAAAAAAAGATGCCGACGAAGGCCAGCGCGGCGATGCCCAGCAGCACTTCGTTCTTGATCGAGCGCGAGCCGATACGCCAGGCGGCAAACAGCACCACCGCGACCACGGCCGGCTTGATACCGTAGAAGATGCCCTGTATGGCAGGCACATTGCCCCAGGCCAGGTAAATACCGGCCAACGCCGAGAGCAGCACAAACGATGGCAGGAAGAACAGCACGCCGGCCATCACCCCGCCGCGTATGCCGTGTACCAGCCAGCTGATGTAGATGGCGAGCTGGGTTGCCTCCGGCCCGGGCAGCAGCATGCAGTAGTTGAGCGCATGCAGGTAGCGCTGTTCGGAAATCCAGCGGCGGCGCTCGACCAGTTCCTGATGCATGATCGCAATCTGCCCGGCAGGGCCGCCGAAGCTGATGAAACCGAGCTTGAGCCAGTATTTGAAGGCCTCCCCCAGCGTGGGCGCCTGCGGCGGGGTGGTCGGAATCGGCTCACTCATCTGCGCTCTCCTGTTGCCAGTGCATACGCCCCTGCACCAATGAAGGGAAAAAATAAGACCAGACCCCGACCTCAACGCGGAATGCACCGCCTGGCGAAATGGGGATATTGGTGTGATTCAGAAATTGAACAAACGCGCGATACTTTCCCGGTTGGGCTGACTGACCACACCCTTTTCCGTGATCAAACCCGTCACCAGCTCGGCCGGCGTCACATCAAAAGCGGGGTTGCGTATCTGCACGCCCGGCGCCGCCCACTGCGTATCGCGAAAGCCTTTTACCTCTTCAACCGAGCGCTCCTCAATGGGAATATCCGCCCCCGTGGCGATGTTCAGGTCGATGGTCGAAAGCGGGCACGCCACATAGAACGGGATGTTGTGGCGCCGCGCCAGCACCGCCACCATGTAGGTGCCGATCTTGTTGGCCACGTCGCCATTAGCCGCCACGCGGTCGGTGCCCACCACCACCGCATCCACCTCGCCCTTGGCCATCATGTAGCCGGCCATGTTGTCGGTGATCAGCGTCACCGGGATGTTCTCCTGCACCATCTCCCACGCTGTCAGCCGCGCGCCCTGCAGAAAGGGACGGGTCTCGTCAGCAATCACCGATATCTTCTTGCCTGCCTCCACCGCCGAACGGAACACGCCGAGCGCCGTGCCCCAGCCCGCCGTGGCCAGCGCGCCGGCGTTGCAATGCGTCAGCACCCGCGCCCCGTCCTTCAGCAAGGCCGCACCGTTCGCGCCCATCGCTTTGTTGATGCGAATGTCCTCGGCCAGCACCTCGTGCGCCTCGGCCAGCAAGCGCTGAGCAATCTGCTGCGGCGCTTGTGTCGCCACGCTTTCCCATACCTTACGCATGCGCTGCAGCGCCCAGAACAGATTCACTGCCGTGGGGCGGCTGGCAGCCAGCACGGTGAAGCCTGCTTCCATGCCTTTCTTGAAATCATCTTCAGACTTGTCCTGCAAGCGCAACGCCTCCAGTGCCACGCCATAAGCCGCCGCCACACCGATTGCCGGTGCACCGCGCACCACCATGCTGCGGATACCCTCCGCCACCGAGGCGGCAGTGTAATAACTCAGATATTCAAAAGCAGCCGGCAGAATGCGCTGGTCTATCATTTCCAGCCGGTTATTGAACCAACGCAGGGTTTCGATTTTCATGAACCTTCCTTAATAAACTCGACGAAACGTGCTGTGAAGTCTGTGTAGCATAATTCTGTTGCAAACCCACCAGCTGAGAAATATCCACCATCAGCTTTCTTTCTCCACTCTCCTGTTTTACTAAAAAGTCCTTGTCCTTCCATTTCACGAATCGAAGCGTTAACGAGATAAGGATGATACTTGGCACTCAGTCTTTCCGCGATCTCTTCTGGATTGATTAGTGGATAGGCGCTTACTTGATCAGTAGTTCGACCTGGGCCACGAACTTGGCCTGCAAACATGGTATGCATATCAGCAAGCACCATAAGTGCTGCCATTGAAAGATTGCGAAGCATGTCTATGAATTTTAATTTCTCAACATATGGAATATCTGTCTTTGTTGCGCCTTGAATGAGTGCATTGACAAAAAGCCCCTGTTTTTCTTCCATTTGACTATCGAGAGCTGCAGAAAAAACTTTCCAGGCAAACTGCTGCCCCTCTTCAGACTTCAACCACTCAGAAGTGGTAATAGCCTCGACATTTGAAACGTTCTGTTGCAGATCGTTAAGCAACTTAGAAACCGTTCTCTCAAATTGGCTTCGTCGATATTCGTCGTATCCAGCAATAGCCTGCCCCAGTCCAGGAACCAGCGATAATGCAGACTTGGCTGTTCCGACTAGCGCCTGAGAAAGGTTCTTTTCACGATCAGTTAGTTCCATGATTCCTCCTTGAGAAAAACGGTCAGTAACATTAAGCCAATGTTCGAAGCTCAACCAACCAAGAGGATCTTTATTTTTTAATCCCCCTCAAACTCACACAGCGCAAACACCTTGTGCCCATGCTTCTCCAGCCTTGCGCGCCCGCCGATGTCCGGCAGGTCGATGATGAAGCAGCATTCGATTATCTTGCCGCCCATCTTCTCGATCAGGGTGCAGGCCGCATCAGCGGTGCCGCCGGTGGCAATGAGGTCATCCACCAGCAGCACCTTCTCGCCTTTGGCTATGGCGTCGGTGTGAATCTCAATGCGGTCGCTGCCGTATTCGAGGTCGTAGTCGTGGCCGATGGTGGCGGCGGGCAGTTTGCCTTTTTTGCGGATGGGCACGAAGCCTATATTCAAAGCGTAGGCCAGCGGTGCACCCAAAATAAAACCGCGCGATTCGATGCCGGCGATCTTGTCGATCTTTACGTTTTTATAGCGAGCCACCAGCTCATCCACGGTGGCACGAAAACCGGCCGGGTCTTTCAGCAGGGTGGTGATGTCGCGAAACTGGATGCCCTGTTTGGGGTAATGGGGGACGGTGCGGATTTTTGATTTGATGGGCATTTGATTTCCTTGAAAGATTCAGAAAACATTTCTATCCGCAGATTACACAGATTGACGCAGATTCATTTGATCTAATCGATTTAATCTGCGAAATCTGCGGATGAGTATTTCGGTTTAGCTGCTTTTTTTATATTCAACAAATTTCTGTTTCACATCGTGCATCTGCTGCGCGCTGAGGATATGCGGTGCGCCGGCCTGCAGGGTGCGCCAGTAGATTTCGCAGACGAACTCCACTTCGACGGCCACGGCCAGCGCATCGTCCAGATCGGTGCCCAGCGCAATCATGCCGTGATTGCCCAGCAGGCAGGCCTTGCGCCCCTGCAGCGCCTCCAGCGCGTGGTCGGAGAGCTCCTGTTCGCCAAACACGCTGTAAGGAGTGCAGCGGATGCTGTCACCGCCCGCCATGGCGATCATGTAATGC